>JBFMFE010000299.1:0-11828 GCA_040752295.1 bacterium | reverse complement strand
TCTCCATTATCCCCACCACCACCGGCGCCGCCAAGGCGGTGGGACTCGTCATCCCCGAGGTCAAGGGGAAACTCACGGGCTACGCCCTCCGCGTCCCCACGCCCACCGTCTCCGTCGTGGATTTCTCCGTCGTCACCGAAAAGAAAACCACCGTCCAGGAAGTCAACGACGCCCTCCGGAAGGCGTCGGAAAACAGGCTGAAGGGCATACTCGGCTTCAACGAAGAGCCTCTCGTTTCCATTGATTTCAAGGGCTGCGCCCTCTCTTCCATCGTGGACGCGCCCATGACGCTCGTCGTGAACGACGACCACGTGAAGGTCGTCGCCTGGTACGACAACGAGATGGGGTATTCCCACCGCCTTGTGGACCTCTGCGCCTGCGTCGGACGGAAGCTCTGATCGTGCTCCGGAAAAAGACGATAGAGGACGTCAATCTCGAAGGGAAGCGCGTGATCGCGCGCGTGGATTTCAACGTGCCCCTCGATGAAAACCGGAGGGTCGCAAACGACCTTCGCATACGCGCGGCGGTTCCGACGATTGAGCACGTCCTTTCACGCGGCGCGCCGCTCGTTCTGATGAGCCACCTCGGGCGCCCCGGCGGCAGGCGCGACCCGAAGTTCAGCCTCGCCCCCGTGTTCGAACGCCTCGGAACTCTCATCGGCGCCCCCCTGAAAATGGCGCCGGACTGCGTCGGGGACGAGGTGAAAGGGCTTGCCCTCGGGCTTTCTCCCGGCGCGGCGCTTCTGCTGGAGAACCTGCGGTTTCACGAGGAAGAGACCCGCAACGACGAGGGCTTCGCGCGTGAGCTTGCGTCGCTCGCCGACGTTTACGTCAACGACGCTTTCGGCGCCGCCCACAGGGCGCACGCCTCCACCGAGGGCATAACGAGGTTCGTCGGCGCATCGGTCGCGGGGTTCCTCATGAAAAAGGAAATAGATTATCTCGAAAACGCCCTCGAAAATCCGCGGCGCCCGTTCACCGCCGTCCTCGGAGGCGCGAAGGTGTCCGACAAAATATCCGTTATCGAACGCCTCCTCGACAGGGTGGACGTCATGCTCATAGGCGGCGGAATGTGCTTCACCTTCCTGAAGGCGCTCGGCGGGGAAGTGGGAAACTCGAAGCTCGAGGAAGACAGGCTCGACGAGGCGCGCCGCATACTCCGCCTCGCACGGGAGAAGGGGAAGGAATTCCTTCTCCCCGCGGACGTTGTGGCGGCAAGCGCGTTTTCGGAGACGGCGGAGACGAGGATGGTCCCCGTTGACAGCATCCCCGCCGGCTGGATGGGGCTTGACATCGGCGAAGAGACCGCCGAAACCTACCGCCGGAAGATAATGGAGAGCGGCACGGTGCTGTGGAACGGTCCGATGGGAGTCTTCGAGATGAAACCGTTCGCCGCCGGCACGCGCGCGCTGGCGGACGCCGTCGCGGAGTCCGGATGCGTGTCCATCGTGGGCGGAGGGGACTCCGCGGCGGCGGTTTATGAGATGGGATTCGAGGACAGGATAACTCACATTTCCACCGGCGGCGGCGCCGCCCTCGAGCTTCTCGAAGGCAGAAAACTTCCGGGCGTGGAAGCCCTCGACGACGCCGTCTGACGGCGGCATTGTCGGCATTGATATTGACAACGCAACCTCCGTTGTAAACCTTTCACGTCTCGACGTCGAATCGTTTCCCTTCTCTTCCGCCTCAATCGTAAAATAACCGCCTGAACTTTTTCATATCATCGCAGGCAGTACCTGTTGTCAGGCGAATTTCAGGCAAACGGCATACAGCCTTTTCCACTTTTACTTCTGCCCCCGCCCCCCGTCTTTAAGCTGCACCGCAAAACACGGCTGCCGTTGTTCCGATCCATCCCTGATTGAGGCGTCCGTATTCATAATAAACCGTTCCCTGAACCGGAGATTCGTTATATAATATGTGCGAGAGGTGTGGAAAATGAAAACCAAAGAAAAGAAATTCATTACAGATCACAGAGGCGAAAAAATGGCGGTGATACTCGACATCGAGGACTATGAGAAGTTGCTCGAAGATATGGAGGAACTGGAATCCATACGCGCTTATGACGCGGCGAAAATGTCGAAAGACGACGTCCTGCCGTTTGAGAAGGCGATTGATGAAATAGAGAAGAACCGGACATGAGCCGCAAGGTTTTCATACTCCGTTCGGCGCAGAAAGAACTCGCAGCGCTGCAACGCGGTGACTATGAAAGAATAAAAAGATCGATTCGAAATCTCTCCGAGGAACCAAGACCCGAAGGTTGCCGGAAACTCGCCGGACGCGACGGATGGCGAATCAGGGTCGGTGAATATCGGGTCATATACGAGATTGACGACGCAGGCAATGCGGTAACCGTTCTCCACATAGGTCATAGAAGCGATGTCTACAGGTGAGATTTAAGCCCGTCCTTCGCCTTTAACCAGAACACGAGAAACCTGTCTGCTTCCCCGCGAAAGGCATCTATTTTCAAAAGTGCCGTCAGCCTCTTTGAATTGCGGAGCTTCAGCGCCGATTTCGCGCCTGCAAACACGGGGAACACGCGACTCGTTCCACGCTTCGGCAGTTCCGCACGAACGTTTTTCTCACGTTGTTTTTCGCCGTCCTTTTAATTACAATTCATTGCAGCCCGGACCGTTCGGGTCTTTGAGTATTCCGGGGTGAAACCGCCGGGGCGCGAAATCCGGCGCGTGAAAGGGGACGCCGGTTTCGGCGCCCCGCGCGGCGAAACCCCTCATGTGATCGCGCCGTGGGAAATCCTCCGGAAAAACAACCGGTCGCAAAGCGGGGCAAAACGCGGAGAACGCGCGCGCGGACCGCACCGCACTCGCTCGACGGACTCCGCGGGCTGATAAAAAAACTCCGCTCCGAAAACGGCTGCCCGTGGGACCGCAGGCAGACCCTCTCCTCCATCGCGCCGTATCTCAGGGAGGAAGTGGACGAGGCGCTGCGCGAACTGAAAAAAAACTCCATCGAGGATTTCAGCGAGGAACTCGGCGACGTCTTCCTGATTCTCGTCATGATGATTCAGATCGCCGAGGAAGAGGGGCTTTTCACGTTCGAGGACGTCATGACCCTCGCGGCGGAAAAGATAGTCCGCCGGCATCCCCACGTGTTCTCCGGGCTTAAGGTTTCATCCCTGGATGAGATCGTCGCGAACTGGAAGAAAATAAAAGAGACGGAAAAGCGGGGGAGGCGCGGGTAATGGTCGTACTCTTCGGCGACTGCGGCGAGGAAACTCATGACAGGCTCGGTCTCAAGGGGGCGAGTCTCTGCATGATGACGCGCGCCGGGCTGCCCGTCCCCCACGGGTTCGTGATCACGACCGACGTCTGCAGGGAATTCTTCGAGCGGGGCGAACTGCCCGCCGAGGCGTTCCGGCAGGTGGGCGAAAAACTCGGGGCGCTCGAGGAACTAACGGGTCTGAAGTTCGGCGGCGCCGACCGCCCGCTTCTTCTCTCGGTGCGCGCCGGCGCGTCGGTTCTCATGCCGGGAATGATGGACACCATCCTGAACCTCGGTCTGAACGACGACGCCGCCGCCGGGCTTGCCCGGACGTCGAACAACCCCGCCTTCGCCCTCGACTGCCACCGCAGGTTCATTCAGAACTTCGGCGAAGTGGTTTTCGGGATAGACAGAAAACTCTTCGCGCGGATTTTGGAGGGCGTGAAAAAGGAAGCGGGGGTCGAGTCGGAACACCGGCTCGACGAGAAAAACCGCAGGAAGCTCGTTCAACTCAACGCGAAACTCGTCCGCAGGCAGTCGGGCGGGCAGCCGCCGGACGACCCCATGGAGCAGCTGCGCCTCGCCGTCCATGCGGTCTTCCGCTCGTGGGAAAGCCCCCGCGCCGTGACCTACCGCAACCTCTACCGCATCCCGCATCACCTCGGAACCGCGGTCACGGTGCAGGCGATGGTCTTCGGCAACCTCGGAGACGACTCCGCCGCCGGACTCGTGACGACGCGCGACCCCACGACCGGCGAAAAGCGCCTCTTCGGCGAGTATCTCGTGAACGCGCAGGGCGACGACGTCCTTTCCGGCGTGCGGACGCCGCGGCGGATACGGAACTTCAAAAACGATTTCCCCGATCTCCACCAGACGTTCATCGAGTCCTGCGAGGCGCTCGAGCGCCGCTGCCGCGACATGCAGGAAATAGAGTTCACCATCGAGCGCGGAAAGCTGTATTTCCTCCAGTCGCGCGAGTCGAACCGCACGGCTGCCGCCGCGGTCAGGATCGCCGTCGAAATGGTCAAAGAGGGGCTGATCCCCCGCGAGGAGGCGATGCTGCGCATCCGCCCGGACACGCTGGACCAGATACTCCACCGCTACATAGACCCCGAGGTGCAGGCGCGGAGCATCGCGCGCGGCGTGCCGTCCTCGCCCGGCGCCGCGTCCGGACGCGTGGTCTTCGACCAGGAGGGCGCGGAACGCGCGCGGCAGACCGGCGAGGACGCCATACTCGTCCGCAACGAGACAACCACCGAAGACGTCAGGGGGCTTGCGCTCGCCCAGGGCGTACTCACCGCCCGCGGCGGCAAAACAAGCCACGCCGCCGTCGTCGTAAGGGGCATGGGCAAACCCTGCATCACCGGCTGCGAGGCTCTGAACGTCAATACAAATAACAGAACCGTCGTCATCGGGGAACTCGTCGTCCGCGAAGACGATCTCATCACCATAGACGGTTCAACCGGGCGGGTCTTCCTCGGCGCCATCCCGCTCAGGAAAGCCGTCGTCAGCCCGGAGTTCCGCGAACTCCTCTCATGGGCGGACGAGATCAGGACGCTCCGCGTCCGGGCTAACGTTGACACCCCCGAGGACGCCGCCCGCGCCGTCGCCTTCGGCGCCGAGGGCGTCGGCCTGTGCCGCACCGAGCAGATGTTCATGACGGCGGACCGCCTGCCGACCGTCCGCAGTATGATCATGGCGGAGAAGGACGCCGAGCGCGAACGGCACCTGAACGCGCTCCAGAAAATGCACATGCAGGACTTCCTCGAGATTTTCGAGACGATGCTCGAGCGCCCCGTCACGTTCAGACTCCTCGATCCGCCCCTCCATGAGTTCCTCCCACCTCTCGATTCCGTCCTCATGGAAGCCGCCGTGATGAGAAGCCAGGGAATCGCCGGCGAGGAACTCGAAAAACAGGAAATCTTCGCCCGCAAGGTCATGTCCCTCAAGGAAGCCAACCCGATGCTCGGACTGCGCGGCTGCCGCCTGGGGATACTGAACCCGGAGATAACGAGGATGCAGGTCACCGCCATATTCGAAGCGGCGTGCGCGATGGCGCGCCGCGGCGTCGCCGTGCGCCCCGAAATAATGATCCCCTTCGTAGGACACGTGAACGAGGTGAAACGCGCGCGCGCCGTCATCGTCGAGGTCGCCGACTACGTCATGCGGAAGCACGGCGCCAGCGTCGCCTATGCCGTCGGCGTTCTCATTGAAGTGCCCAGAGCCGCGCTCACCGCCGACGAGATCGCCCCGGAAGTGGATTTCTTCTCTTTCGGCACCAACGACCTGACGCAGAACACGTTCGGAATGAGCCGCGACGACGCCGAATCCAAGTTCCTCTATTTCTATCTCGACCAGGGAATCCTCGAGGACAACCCGTTCGACGCGTTCGACGAGAAAGGCGTCGGGCGCCTCATCGGAATCGCCGTGGACATCGGGCGCAGGGTCAACGGCGGACTCGTCATCGGACTGTGCGGCGAGCACGCCGCCGACTTCAAGACCGTGCTCCAGTGCCACAAACTCGGGATGGATTACGTGAGCTGTTCAATCTTCCGTCTTCCTGCCGCGAGGCTCTCGGCGGCGCGGGCGAAACTCCTCTCGGACCGGGACGGAACGCCGCCGCCCTCCACAAAACACACCGAAACCCCATGAAGACCAGAACCCTGCTCCTTGAGATCGGTTGCGAGGAACTGCCCCCCGGCTGCATCCGGACGGCGCTCGACGCCCTTTCAGAATCCTTCCGCAGGTTCGCCCTCCTCAACGGTGTCGGCTTCGGCGAGACCCGCACCTGGGCGACGCCCAGACGCCTCGCCCTGTTCGTCGCTTCCGTCGCGGTGAAACAGGACGACGCGGTCGAGGAAATCAAGGGACCGCCGGCGGCGTCGGCTCGCGACCCGGACGGATCGTACAACCTGGCGGCGGAAAAGTTCGCCGCCTCAAGGGGCGGCGCGCTCCGCGACGTCGTAACCAGAGACACCCCCAGGGGAGAATACCTGTTCCTCATAAAAAAGCGCCCCGGCGAACGCGTCGTGAAACTCCTCCCCGATTTCCTCCGCGCCTTCATCAGAGAGGCGCCGTTCCCCAGGCGCATGAGGTGGACGGACGGCGCCGTCCAGTTCGCAAGACCCATAAGGTGGATCGTTTTCCTATTCGGGAAAACACCTCTGAAGGTGGACGTGGACGGGCTGGTCTCGGGCGCCGTTTCGCGCGGGCACAGGTTCCTTTCCCCGGGAAAAATAAGGATCGCGGACCCCGAAGGTTATCTTGAAACGCTCGAAGGCGGCGGCGTCATCGCCGACCACCGGAAAAGAAAGGAAATGATCCGCGGGGCGCTGAACCGCTGCGAAGACGGGGTTCCTGTAATTCGGGAGGCGCTCCTCGACGAGGTCTCGTTTCTCGTTGAATATCCTTTCGTCGCGCGCGGCTCGTTTCCCCCCCGGTACCTTGAAATCCCGCGCGACGTTCTCGTCCACTGCATCGAAAAGACACAAAAGTTTTTTCCCGTGCAGTCCGCCGACGCCTCGCGGCTGCTCCCGGCTTTCCTCGCCGTCGTGAACGTCCCCCTCGATGACTCCAACGACGTGATTTCATCTTACGAAAAGGTGCTCGTGTCCCGCCTCAAGGACGCCGTATTCTTTTACGGGGAAGACCTGAAGACCCCGCTCGCGGACCGGGTCGAGCGTCTTAAAAAGGTCGTCTTTCAGAAGGACCTCGGAACCCTCTACGACAAGACGCAGCGGCTGGTCTCGCTCGCGGGGACGCTCGCAGGCATGGCGGGACTCGACCCCGCGGGCGTCGAGTCCGTCCGGCGCGCCGCGCTTCTGTGCAAGGCGGACCTCACCACCCACCTCGTCTTCGAGTTTCCCGAAATGCAGGGCGCGGCAGGCTCCTATTACGCCTCCCGGGACGGGGAGCCGGCGGACGTCGCCGAGGCGATACGTCAGCACTACAAGCCGCGAAGCGCAGACGACGACGTGCCGGGGTCCGCGCACGGCGCGGTGCTCTCCATCGCCGACAAGCTCGACACGCTCGCCGGCTGCTTCAGCGCCGGGATCGTCCCCACCGGCTCCGAAGACCCTTTCTCACTCCGCCGCCAGGCGCTCGGCGTCATCAGAATCCTCGACGAAAAAAAGTTCCCGCTTTCTCTCAACCGGATCGCGAGGGCGGCGCTCGACAATTACCCCGAGGCGCTGATCCCGCGGCGGAAGCGGGACGCGACGGCGGAGACGCTCCTTCAATTCATCGCCGCCCGCCTCCGAACGTACCTCATGGAAACGCGCGGCGCGTCGTACGACGCGGTGGACGCCGTTGATTTCGGAGCGGAACGCGGCGTCGCCTCCGCGGCGAAGCTCGTCTCCGACGTTGAGAGCCTGCGCCGGACGGAGGATTTCCAGAACCTTCTCGAGGTCTTCGACCGCGTGTCGAACATACTGTTCAAGTCGGCGTCGTCCGGCGATTTCACGCGCGAGACCGCCGACCCGTCCCTCTTCCGCCGGGACGAGGAACGCGAGATGCACCGCCTCAGGGAAACCGCGGCGTCCGCCTGGGGCGCGCTCGACGGCGACGACTACGCGGGCAGGATCAGGGCGCTGTACGCCATAACTCCGGCGGCGCACGCCTTTTTCGACCGCGTCACCGTGATGCACGAGGACCGCGGTCTTCGCGCCAACCGCCTCGCCCTGCTGAAGGACGTGCGGGCGCTGTACCTCGAAATCGCGGACTTTTCGAAGATCGTCAAGGGCGCGCCGGGAGGGGAGGGCGGCGGTGGCTGACGAACTCGAACTCGAGGCGATACGTTCCCGGATCAGCCTCGTCGAACTGGTCTCCGCACACACGCGCCTGAAAAAAAGCGGCGCGTCGCACAAGGGGCTTTGCCCCTTCCACAGGGAAAAAACCCCGTCCTTCACCGTGAACGAGGAAAAGGGACTGTGGTACTGCTTCGGGTGCGGCGAGGGCGGCAACCTGTTCACGTTCGTGATGAAAACCGACAACCTCGACTTCGGCGAGGCGGTCGAAAAACTCGCGCGGCAGGCGGGCGTGCCGCTCAAGCCCCGAAGGGAAACCGCGCGCGAGGAACGCTCCGTCCGCGACCGCGTGTTGAAGGTCAACGAAAGAGCCGCGCGCTTCTTCACGAGGGTTCTTCTCGAACACCCCGAAGGCGAGCCCTTTCTGGCGTACCTCGACCGCAGGAACGTCCCGAGGACGCAGATAGACGATTTCACGCTCGGCGCCTCGCTCGCCTCATGGGACTCGCTCCTCAAAACGCTCGCGTCCGAGGGTTACACGGTGAACGACATGGAAAAAGCCGGACTCGTCGTCCCCCGCGCGGAAGGCGAGGGATGCTACGACCGGTTCCGCGGTCGTCTCATTTTTGCGCTCAAAAACGTCACCGGAGACGTCGTCGGGTTCGCCGCAAGAACCCTCGGAGACGAACAGCCCAAGTACGTCAACACCCCCCGCACTCCCGTCTTCGACAAGGGCAGACTGCTCTACGGCATTGACAAGGCGGCGCGCAACGTCCGCGACTCCACACTCATCGTCACCGAGGGCTACATGGACGTCATCGCCCTCCACCGCGAAGGCATCCGCAACGCCGTCGCCTCGATGGGAACCGCCCTGACGGAGCACCAGGTGGACGCCCTCAGACGGTACTGCTCACGCGTCGCCCTCGCCTACGACGCCGACGTCGCCGGCGACGCCGCCGCGCTCAGGGGCATCGAAATGCTCATCGAGCGCGACCTCGACGTCAGGGTCGTGCGCCTTCCCGACGGGCAGGACCCGGACGGCATCGTCTCCCGCGGCGGAAGGACGGCGTTCGACCAGTGCCTCGCCGGCGCGAAAGGCTATTTCGAGCACTTCACCGAACGCTCCATCGCCGCCCGCGGCGCCGATTCGCCGGAACGCCAGAGAGACGTCATCATCGAGGTCGCCGACCTCATAGGACGAAGCCCCAACCCCCTCCTGCGCGAACACCAGGTGGGTATCCTCGCCGAAAGACTCGGTCTCGACGAAAAACTCGTCCGTTCGACGATCTCACACGCGGGACGCAGGAAACGGCGCGGACCTGAACCCGCTGCGCACGAACCGCCCCCGCTCTCCGGCGCCGTCGTCGCCGAAAAAAAACTCATACAACTATTGCTTTTCAGCCCGGAGAATGCAATAAAAATACTGGATGGTCTGGCGCCCGAACATTTCGCGCACGCCTTCTACCGCGACTTCTTCGCGTACTGCGTCCGCCACAGGGACAGGCACGGGAGCTTCGACCCCGACGCTTTCCTCGCTGCGGTCCACCCACAGGAGATCGTGCGCGTCCTCAGCAGCGTCGCCCTCATGAAGGGCGCTCCTCCGGAACACGGCGACGTTGACGGCTGCGTCGCACACATCAGAAAATTGGCGAAAAAACGGAAAATGACCGAAATGGTGAAAAAAATAGAAAAAGCGGAGAAGGAAGGGAACACGAGGCTCGCCATCGAACTCGCCCGCGAAGCCTCGGAACTCCACAGGCGGGACGCCTGACGGCGTACGCGGCGCCCGACGGCCGGACGCCGGAACGGCGCCGCGCGCACGCCACACCGGGGAAGGGTCTTGAACAGCTACATTCAGGCGAACGAGGAGCTTCGCGCCCTCTACGACAGGGCGCGCAGAACCGGCGACGTCAAGTACAGCGAGCTTGACGATATCCTCTGCAGGGACGTCACACTCGACCCGGAAACCATCGAGGGCGTCTTCGACGACTTCTCGGCGCTCGGCGTCAGCTTCACGGACGACGACGGCAGGATCATCGCCTCGCCAGAGGCGGCGGCGCTGGCGCAGGCGGAAGATCACGCCGAGCAGGACGACGCCCTGGACATCCTCCTGCGCCTCCCCGGCGAGATACGCATAGACGACTCCGTACGGCTTTACCTCAAGGAAATCGGGCGGGTGCCCCTCCTGACCGCCGAGGAGGAAGTCGCGCTCGCCAAAAGGATTGAGACGGGCGACAACGCCGCCAAGCAGAAGCTCACCGAGGCGAACCTCCGCCTCGTCGTCAGCATCGCCAAAAGATACGTCGGGCACGGTATGAGCTTCCTGGACCTCATTCAGGAAGGCAACATGGGGCTGATCCGCGCGGTCGAAAAATTCGACTACAGAAAGGGCTACAAGTTCAGCACCTACGCCACCTGGTGGATACGCCAGGCGATCACGCGCGCGCTCGCCGACCAGAGCGACATCATTCGCAAGCCGGTGCACATGGTGGAAACCATCAACAGGCTCCTCAAGGTCTCGCGCCAGCTCATGCAGGACCAGGGCAGGGACGTCACGATCAGGGAAATCGCTCAGGAAATGAACGTCTCCGAGGAAAAGGTGCGCGAGATAATCAAAAGCTCCCAGAAACCCCTCTCCCTCGAAACACCCATCGGCGAGGACGACGACGGACACCTGCGGGACTTCCTCGAGGACAAGGTCTTTCTCCCCCCGGCGGACGCCGCGTCGAACGCGCTGCTGCGCGAACAGCTTCACGCCATACTCGGCGGCCTCCCCGAGCGGGAACGGAAGGTGCTCGAACTGAGGTTCGGTCTCAACGACGGGCACTCGAGAACGCTCGAGGAAGTCGGGCGCCAGTTCAACGTCACACGCGAACGCATACGCCAGATCGAAGCGAAGGCGCTCCGCAAGCTCCGCCACCCCAGCAGGAGCAGAAAACTCAAAGGCTACCTCGACGGCTGACCGTCCCGCCCCGCGCCTTTCGCCACGGGCACCTTTTCTCTCGCTTCACCCCTGCGTTTGATGATCAGGAAAATGCCCGCGTCGTTAATTTTGTAAAATGAGCGAATGGGGTCGAGAGAATAAGGTCAGAGTAAGCCGGTACTATTGCTTCTCGACGTAACGAACACCTTTGATCCCTTTGAAGTGTGAATCCTCCGTCCATACTACAGCATCATGTGACAGTGCAGTTGCAAGTATAACGCTGTCCGCAAGCGGCAGATTCAGTTCAGAGCCAATTTTTGCGGCGTTCAAGGCAATGGCAGCGTCAAGATCAACAACATTTCCCTGAAGCATCGCGGCGGCGGCAATGAGTGCGGAATTTTCGTCGCGCTGCCGTAAAATTTGTTTGAAAACTTCCAGAACGCAGATGGACGGCACCAGCAAATCCCTCAAATTTCTTAATGGTTTCGCGAAAAAACCAGCGTTGGGTCCGCCCGCGAAGTATTCCAGCCACCCACATGAATCTACAAGATTCTTCATACACGATCCTCATCCCGGTCCACAGTTGTATTTATTCCTTTCAGAAAACCGCGCAGCTTATTAAGCCCCTTCACGGGAACGAATTCAATGCGGTTTTCGTACTTGAACACTTGAACCTTCTCACCGGGGCGAATGCCGAGAGATTCCCTCAATTCCCGAGGAATAACCACCTGATATTTCGGAGAAACTGTAACGGTTGCCATGTGCGCCCCCATAGACAGGTCTTTTGTAGTACGATAGCTCAAACGATGATTTTTTTCAACACCGATTTTCGCGGAATGTGAAGCCGTCATAATCGGACTTAAGTTTTTTCACCTTTTTTCCCGTGTATTCCTCCTGATGCGCCAAAAATAGTTTGGCTGCCATTTGAAGGTTATATTTGCA
>JBFMFE010000298.1:0-3207 GCA_040752295.1 bacterium | reverse complement strand
CCACAACTTTTCCACAAACATCCCTGTTTTTGTACAACTTTAAAAGAAAAAAGAACCAAAAAAGAAAACAGACCCCTCCACCCCTTTCTGTAATTGCCCTTAACCCTGTAGAATAACCTATAAGAGCCTGAAAATGGAATTTTCCTCAATCGAAAAACTTCTTTTTAAGGGACGGATATCTGCGCCGGGGCTGGAATCCGCGGGTTTTACGCCGTATCGTAAAATGTTCATGATCGGGAGCCTGATCGTCTGCAATTGTTGTGCCGATCACGGGGCGTGACTGAGCGACTTCATCAGTGCGGCGGGCGTGAAATCCTTCATCGGATTTGATTCGAGCGAGAGTCTTTTTTAAGATTATTCTCAGTTCGGCATCTTGAAAGGCGGCTCGACAGCAGAATTCCTGCGGGCGTCCCCCTCCGCCGTCCCTGTACGCCCGGACGATGATGAAAACCTTTAAGAAACCGACGGTCTTTTTTGCGGCGGCGCTCGCGCTTCTTTTCGCCGCGTGCGCGGCGTGGGGCGGCGACGCCGGCGCCCCGCAGACCCTCCTCCTGAAGGCGCGCGAGCTTTCCGCGGCGGGCGATCACCAGCGGGCGCTCCAGACCCTCCGGACCCTGACGGCGGAATACCCGCAGGCGCCCGAGCTGGAGCAGGCGCTTTTCGAAACGGGGCGAATTCATGAGCAGCGGGGGGAGTTCGAGCTTGCCGCGCTCAACTATTACCGCGTCTCCGAACTTTTCCCCGCTTCCCAGACGGCGGCGCAGAGCCTGTTCCAGACCGGCGGCATGTGGTTCAACTCCGGACAAAGGAAAAGGGCGCTCGAGGCGTTCCGCACGCTCGTCCGGCGTTTCCCCGAAAGCCCGCTCTCCACCGAGGCGAGGTTCAGAATCGCGGGCGCACTCCGCGACGAGGGGAACATCGGGGAAGCGGTGTCCGAGCTGAAGGCGCTCGGCAACGCTGCTGCCGACGGCGTCGCGGAACGCGCCCGGCGAACGCTCGCAGAGTTGTTCTTCGAGACAGAGCGGTACCGCGAAGCCGAAGAGACACTGACGCAACTGCTGAAAGCGCGCACGGGCGACCGCCCGCTGCGCGTGCTCCTCGCGCGCGTCAGGGAGCGCTCGGGCGACCCGGACGGGGCGCTCGAAATCTACGAGGCGCTTCTGTCGGAAAGCCCCGGCGACAGGGAGATCAGTGACAGGGTTCTCTCGCTCTACAAAGAGACGGGCGCGCTGGAAACGAAGATCGGAGAACTCGAAAAGGCGAAGAGGGCGCGCCCCGACGACCCGGCGCCTTTCCTGAAACTGACCGACATCTACCTCTGGGACAACCGCCCCATCGAGGCGCTGGGGGAACTGGAGCGCTTCGTCGCCCTTCAGCCCGGCGACCTCCCCCGCGCCCTTCAGCTCGCCCGACTCTATCATGAAAACGGATGGAAGAAAAAGGGAATCGAGTTCTGCGAGGGGCTTTTAGAGCGCTTTCCCGGAAGCCCGCCCGCGCTCCAGCAGTTGGGGGACATGTACTTCGCCGACAACCGCGTCGAGGACGCGAAGGAGGCGTGGAAGAGGTCGGTGCGTTTCAGCGCGGACAATCTCGAATCGTACCGCGAGCTTGCCGGCTTGTACACCGCAAGGCGGATGTATCCCGAGGCAGTCGAGACGTACGAGGCTGGACGCGCCCGGTTCGGGGACGCGGAACTCTTCGCCCCGGAGCTTGCGTACATGTACGAGGCTCAGGTGCGGCTGACGGACGCAGCAAGGGAGTACGCCGGAATGCTCGAACGGAGCGCCCAGCCGGCGGATTTCGCCGAACAGAAACTGATCGAGCTGTGCCGCGGGAGGGCGGAAGTGGAGGAATTCGCGGCTGGACTGCTCCGCGGGGCGATGGAACGGCAGCCGCGGAAATGGTGGGTCGCGGTCGCGCTCGCGCAGGTGCGCATCGCGGGCGGAAAGGCGGAGAAAGCGGTCGAGGCGCTGGACGCGGCGCGCGCTCGCGCGCCGGAGTTCGACACCTACACGGAGGCGGCGCGAAGGGCGGCGGCGCGGGGCTGGCACGCCGCCGCAGCCGCGCTCTACGAGAGAGCAGCCGAAGCCGCCGCGGACCGGTTTCAGGCGGCGGAAGCCCTGAACAGCGCGGCTGCGAGCCGCACGGAGAGCGGCGAAACGGCGAAGGCGGCGGCGATATACGAGCGTATATTGTCGGAGCACCCCGACAGTCCGTGGCTGGACACGGTCCTCTTCCGCCTCGGTGAAATAGGGCTTCGCGAGAAGAGACATCGCGCCGCCGCGTCGCACTTCGGGCGGATCGCCGCGGAGTACCCCGGCAGCCGGTGGCTCGAGGCGTCGCGCGTGGGACTTGCGGAGGCGCTCGTGCGGACCGGCGACTTCGACGGCGCGCGAAACAGCCTCGAGGCGCTGTCCGACGCGCCGGCGCTCGACATGGCGCATGTGATCTTCCTCACGGGCGAGATCGCGTTTTTCAAGGGCGGAATGGAAAAGGCGAGGGAATGGTACGGGCAGCTGCTGTCCGGCTACCCGGAAAGCCGTTTCGTGAACGACGCCCTGGCGCGGCTGCTGTTTCTGTCGGCGGCGGAAAAGAACCGCGGGGACTACGAGGCGTTCGTGGCGGCGGAGCGCGAGATGATGGCGGGACGGGTGCGGGAAGCCCGGAGGAGGTTCAGGGCGCTCGCGGACGGCGCGACACCCGCCGCGCCGTTCGCCGGTCTGCGGCTCGGGGAGATGTCGGACGAGGCGGGGCGGCTGGAGGAGGCGGTGCGCGAGTACATGAAGGTGGCGGAATCCGCGGACGACGCCGAGCTGAGGGCGCGGGGGCTTTATCTTGCCGGCTGCGCCTTTCTCAGGGATGGCAGAACGGAGAAAGCCCTCGAGACGTTCGGGACGCTTTTCGAGAAGTACAGCCGCACCTACTGGGCTGATGCGGCGCGGGAGAAGGTCCGGAAATTCGAAGTCAAGTAAACCCCATGGTTTCACAAAAACAATAAAGCCGCGGAGAACGCGGAAGGGAGGGGAGAGGAAAAAGTATTTGGTAACGTCCCAATTTTCGGGGGTAATTCCGACCCGAATTATTCACGATGTTTGAATAATTCGGGAAGAAATCGCAAGAATGCTGAAGATTCAAGGCAGAGGGGTTGGAGGCGGGGGCACCAAACGGGGGGACACGGCCTACCGGGGATGCATAACCCGCCGCGCG
>JBFMFE010000297.1:0-17015 GCA_040752295.1 bacterium | reverse complement strand
GCCGAGGGGAGCCAGGTTTCGGGTACATCGAAGAAGATGGAAATCAAACTGACGAGCGTGGCGCGGGCAAGCCTGGAGGAACTGCGGCTGGACTACGAGGATTTTCTGCGCCAGCGCGGGCTGCCGCTGTGGAAGAAAGACGACCCGCGCCGGAAGGACCTGGTGGCGCGGCGCTGCGCCACGGTTGACGAGGTGGCGGCGTGGGTGAGGGCGGTTCATGGAAAATACGGGCGGGACGGACACGACGGACGCGTCGGAAAGTCCATCGAGCCAACACAGTCCACATCGTCCGTAAAATCATCCTGCCCTGAAGTCGCCGCAAACGCCTCGCTGGTTCTGATCGGCGTGGCGGCGGCGCTTCTGGACCGCCATGTCGCGGCGCAATGTGCGTCTTTTGAAGCGGAGGGCGGCTTTACGGAGCGGCTCTACCGGACGCGCCGGAACGGAAGGGGCAACGTAAGAACGCCGTGAACGAGAGGGAGATACTGGACAGGGCGAAGGAATTCAGCGCCGCGAACCTGATGCCGCTCGTGAGCTGCGGTCAGGTCTCGATGCTTTTCGAGGACTCGGGAAGGATAAGGGGGATAATGAGCGCCGACCTCGTCGAGGCGACGATGGACGAGGCGTGGGACGTGCTTGTGGATTTCGACCGCTACTCGAAATTCCTGCCGGGGATAACCTTCTCGAAGGTCGTTTCGAGAAAGGACGACACGGTGAAGGCGAAGTTCGCCATCACAATCAAAATCATGGGCATCGGCGGCGGGGTGAAGTATTTCTACGAGTACACGCTGAAAAAACCGTCCATCGAGGTCGTCAACGTGGAAACCGGGAGACTCTGCGGGTACTGGGAACTGCATCCCTCCGGGGACGAGAACCGCGTGATCCTTCTGCACGCGGACGCGGCGAAGGACATAAAATCCATGAACGTCTTTCTGAGGTTTCTGATCGAGAAGATACCCACCGCCGAGATAGGACTGCACCTGGCGCCGGTCGTAATGCTCGTCAAAGGTCTGAAGAAGAGGATGGAAGCCGTGCACAGGGGGAAGGGCTAGCGCGGCGCCCGCCACCGCCCCCCGCACGGAATCCGCCCGCCGTCCCCGCCTGCGCCCCTGCTGTCCCCCCCCGCGTCGCCGTTTAGAAACATTTTTATTGACTATTTGCTTAATGGTAACGGAAATTCCGGCGCGCCCATGCGCTCCGCTCCTTTTTCGTCTATCTGTATGGCGTGAGAAAAACCACCGGCGTCCCCCCGGCGGCGTGCGCAGCCTGCGATTACCGCTCCCTGTGCCCCGAACGGAAACGGAGTTTCGTGAGAGAAACAGCGGACTGCTGGAGCTATCTCTACTACAGGGCGAATCTCTCCGATCAGCCCCCCGCGAACGAGCCTCAGTCTGATGAAAATCAACTCCCCGACAAGCGATGAGAGAGAGGGGCACACATGAATAATCCCCGCGCTATTCTATTGTCGGTCGCTGGTGTTCTGAGGCGGTGTTTAAAAACCGCCCTTGTGTTTACCTCTTGAATCGAGTTTCAGTACAAGGACATCGGTTTTTCTGTTGAAATCGCCGCTGCCCGTTATTCCTGCAACGATGTAACCCCCGTCCGATAGCTGGTGAACTGAACACGATCTGTTCAAGGTTTTTTCCCCGAACGTCCTCACCCACTTTTGATTTCCCGCGCCGTCAGTTTTTGCGACCCAGAAGGCGCCGTTTTGCGTTTCGCAGCCGGCGATGATGAACCCTCCGTCCGTTGTCTGTCTGATCTGCCGGGTTTCTCCTTTACCCCTGTAAGTCCTCGACAGGATTTTTCCGCCGGCTTGATCAAGGCTCAATAACCAGAAACCGCCGTTTCCGCTTCCGCCGATCGAATCCGTATTGACCGCCACAACGATTCTCCCGTCGGTCGTCAATTCCGCAGAATAGGCAGACTCAAACCCCTGTTCTCCAAACGTTTTACTCCATATAATTCCACCCGACGGATCGAGTTTAACAACCCACGAATCTGAAGAACCGTCGCCATAAGAGTACGTGCTTCCAACAACGACGTACCCTCCATCATGCGTATGGAGAATGGAATTCAGATTATCGTGATGATCTCCTCCGAAAGTTCTGATCCATTTCTGGTTTCCATGTTCGTCCATTTTCAGTACAACGCCGTCTTTCAGACTTTCATAGGAATACATTATACCCGTGACGACGTATTCGCCATCGGGTATTTCAAGAATTGAAGTCGCCCCGGTTCCTTCATAGGTCTTCGACCATTGTTCGTTTCCCAGGGAGTCCAGCTTCATCACCCAAAGTTCACCGTGCTTCATTGGATCCCCTTTATAAATCCTAAGGTCGTCAAATGTCGCCTTTCCGGGTTTTTCGCCGAACGCCTGTTCCAGCTCATTCTCTGAAATAGTGATCTTTTTCCCGTTTTCGATCTTATACCATACCCTCTTTCCCGACACGTCAACCTCCGATTGCCACTCGCTGAGAAGTTCGAAATCCTCTCCCTCTTCCTCATCAAAAGCCATCATGGAAGAACGGTTGAAAACACCCGCTATTATATAACCTCCGTCGTGGGTTTCCCGGACGGAAACTGCGTAGTCATCGCGCCTTCCACCGAAAGTTTTTTCCCAGAGCGTGTTTCCCGAATCGTCTATCTTGAACACCCACGCGTCCGTGTCGCCTTTCCCCGAAGAGCTTTGAGTCCCCCCTGCAACGACATAACCTCCGTCGGAAGTTGGTTGAATAAAACTCACAAAATCGCTCCCCTGTCCGCCGAAAGTTTTGGACCACGTAACGGCGGTAGAAGGTGTTGAATGAAACCCCGGTTTTCCATTAATGATAAAAAAACAGAGAGCCCCTGCTCCAGCGGCAATGAGAAATAATGCCGCTGCGACAGCCTTAAAACCCTTCTTCTTTGTTGTGGCTTCAAGCGGTTTAATGAACTTTCCTGCCTTCTCTTCAGGGACGATGGACGGTTGCCTATCCTTATATTCCGCTTTAACCTGCGCACCGCAAATCGCGCAGAACGCCGCTTCTTCCACCAGCTTGTTTCCACACCTCGTGCAGAACGCCATGGACGTGTCGCCTGTTATGGAATCAGGATTATTCGCGCGAATTTGATTTTAACAGATGATGACGTTGTTTTCAAAGTATGGGCGCAATTGCGATTCACAGGGCGACATGTGGGAAGGTTTTGAGCAGGCTCCGGCGGAGAGTTCGAGGCTTCAAAAGGTGCGGATTCGAAAAAATGCAGGGCGGTTCCGAAAGCGCTCGCTGCGAAACAGAGAAGGAATACGGTTTTCCCATATCAGCGCGGGCATCGGATGCGACACGCGGCGAGAACCGGCGCCGGGGTCAGCGTTCGGGCGTCCGTCAACCAACCCCGCTCCAGTCATAATTCTTCCTCGAGAAACAACGCTGGAAATAAACACTCCAATGACCCCCGAAACACATCCGGAACGCCGCCCTGCCTTTGCCGTGTTCGGCAACTTCCAGCCCCTGCCTGTCTGCACGGGCAGACCTGTCTGCCTGCGGACGCTCACGGGCAGGCTCGTCTGCTTGCAACGCACGGGCAGGGGGCAGGCAGGCGTTCTCTGTTTTTCAACAGCCCGGTCTTAATCGGAAGCTTCAGTTGAGATGGATTTGTGATTACTGTAAAAACATGAGGGAATTTACGGTTTTTGATTTATCAAAATTCAATTTTCAAGCCCCGACCCCATTCTCCTAAATCAGTCTCAGTTCCGTCACGCGGGGGTCAACGATGACTTCGTCGTTCTCGAAGTCGAGCTTGATGCGCCACGCCTGAAGGGTCTTGGCGCCGATGATCACGTTCTCGGAGAGACTTGAGATTATCATGAACTCGTCGGAGAGACGGCAGCCGTTGATGTGGAAATTGAGGGCTATACGACTGCCGGCGGTGACTTTGGTCCCCGAATCGGCCGTGCCGAACGTCATAGGCTCGGGGAGCGGTTCGGGCGTTCCCAGTCGCTCCGCGATTTCGGGCTTTATGCAGGAATAAGTCGCGCCGTTGTCGAATAGCGCCAACGATTTCAGCTTCCCCCTCGAGCCGGCAAGCAGAATTTCCTTCTGAATTACGGACACCGCCGCCTCCTTTTTAAATTGTACACGGAACGAACGGGGTTTTCAACGTGACGCTCGCCCTTGCGCCGCGAGCGCATTCTTGATTCGGAGTGCGTCTATTTATCACCGCTTTGCCTTCAATTGCCTGTCTTTAACGGCGATTCATCGCCGCCATCCACCTGCCCGTGCCCGTGCCCGGTTTTCTCTTTTTCTTACCCCCGTGTGAGTGCCCGTGTCCGTGCCCCTGCCCGTTCTGCGCCCGATTTTTCAAGATTTTTTTACAAAATCAGTTTATCCCCTCCATCATGCCCATCCTGTAAATAATCCGAAATAACGGCATTGGTATGGGGCGGCGCGCCGCTCTTATCTTTCGGAATAAAAAAATTGCACGGGTTGGATGACTTTGTGATATAATACACAAGCCGACGGGCGGCAAGCGCCGCAAATCTATCACTAAGGAGTGAATATAATGTTCAAAATCACGGATTTAGACCCGACGAAACTGGCGGACTGGCAGGTTGCCGAAGAGGCGGAAAAACACATGAAGACCATCTTCGAGCTTGCCGATGAACTGGGTCTCGAAAAGAACGAGCTTATCCCGATGGGACACCACATCGGAAAGGTGGACTTCGCCGCCGTCCTCAAGCGGCTGAAGAAACGCAAGGACGGCAAATACATCGAGGTCACCGCCATAACGCCGACCCCTCTCGGGGAGGGCAAGACAACGACGAGCATGGGACTCGTCCAGGGGCTGGGCAGGAGGAAGAAAAGGGTCACGGGCGCAATCCGCCAGCCCTCCGGCGGTCCCACATTCAACATCAAGGGAAGCGCCGCCGGCGGGGGGCTTGCCCAGTGCATACCCCTCACGCCGTTCTCTCTCGGGCTGACCGGCGACATAGACTGCGTCACGAACGCGCACAACCTCGCGATGGTCGCCCTCACCTCGAGGCTCCAGCACGAGTTCAACTACGACGACGCGACGCTCAAGAGCAAGAACCTGCGCCGGCTCGACATAGACCCGCGCAACGTCGAGATGGGATGGATAATGGACTTCTGCGCCCAGGCGCTGCGCGACATCGTCATCGGCATCGGCGGCAAAATGGACGGCTTCATGATGAAGTCGGGCTTCGGCATATCGGTCAGTTCCGAGGTCATGGCTATACTCGCCGTGGCGACCAGCCTCAAGGACCTGCGCGAGCGGATCGGCAACATGATCGTCGCCTGCGACAAGAAGGGCAATCCGGTCACGACGAGCGACCTCGAAGTCGCCGGGGCGATGACGGCGTGGATGGTGAAAGCCATCAACCCGAACCTGCTTCAGAGCCTCGAGGGGCAGCCGGTGTTCGTCCACGCCGGACCGTTCGCCAACATCGCAGTCGGGCAGTCCTCGATCGTCGCCGATCAGATCGCCCTCAAGCTCGGCGACTATCACGTCACCGAAAGCGGCTTCGGCGCCGACATCGGCTTCGAGAAGTTCTGGAACATCAAGTGCCGCTTCAGCGGGCTGACGCCCCACTGCTCGGTGCTCGTGGCGACCATCCGCGCGCTCAAGATGCACGGCGGCGGTCCGACCGTCGCTCCGGGGCGTCCGCTCGACAAGGCGTACACGACCGAAAACACGAAGCTGCTCGCGAAGGGAATCGGAAACCTCCTCGCCCACATCGAGACGATCAAACTGGCGGGCATCACCCCGGTCGTTTGCATCAACAGCTTCCACACGGACACCGAGAAGGAAATTGCCCTCGTCAGGAAAGAAGCCGAGAACGCGGGCGCGAGCTGCGCCGTGTCCCGCCACTGGCTCAAGGGCGGCGAGGGCGCCCTGGAGCTTGCCGACGCCGTGATTGACGCCTGCAGGACGAAGCCGAAATTCAAACTGCTCTACGAGGACAGCGTGCCGCTCCGCAAGCGCGTCGAGCTTATCGCGACGAAGGTGTACGGCGCGGACGGCGTCACGTACACGCCGGCGGCTCTCGAAAAGGCGAAGCGCCTCGAAAGCAACCCCGACATGAGGGGACTGGCGACCTGCATGGTCAAGACCCACCTCAGCCTCACGCACGACCCGACCATAAAGGGGCGCCCGAAGGGGTGGACGCTCCCCATCCGCGACATACTCACCTACGCGGGAGCGAGGTTCATCGTCCCCGTCGCGGGCGAGATACGGCTCATGCCGGGCACGGCGTCCGACCCCGCCTTCAGGCGGGTTGACGTGGACGTCAACACCGGCAAGGTGAAAGGGCTGTTCTGACGCCCGGAAACGCGCTTAAAACAAACATCGGGCAGCGGATTCAGGATTTCGAATGATGAACGGGGGCGGCGCGGGATGTCCTGCCTGCCCGTGCCGCTGGCGTGGCAGACAGCGTGCGCAGGCATGAAGCCGCGCCATGCGCCGGCCCCCCCTATTGTACGCCGCGCTGCGGCTGAACCTGCTTCGCCTTCGGCAGTTTTACCGTGAAAGTGGTTCCCCTGCCCTGTACGCTTTCGACCGCGATTGTGCCCCAGTGGTCCTCGATGATTCGTTTCGCGATTGACATTCCGAGTCCGGTGCCCACTTTTTCCACCGCTTTCGCGTTGGGTGCGCGGTAGAAGATATCGAAAATCTTCGGCAGGTCCTCTTCGGAGATGCCGATGCCCGTGTCGGCGACCGTGGTTTTCACGAAACCCCCGTCCTCTTGCGCCGCCACGCTCACCGTGCCCTCGCTGGTGTACTTGACCGCGTTTCCGACGATGTTTCTGAACGCCTGTTCCATGTGGGCTTTGTCGGCGAAGATTACGGGCAGTTCGGACGGAACGTTCAGATTGAGGGTCAGACCTTTCTGTTCCGCCCTGGCGGCGAAGGTGCCGACGGTGCGGATGAGGACGTCCGACAGTTGAAGCGGCTGGAGGTTCCGCACGACCGATCTCATCTCGATCTGCGACAGGTCGAGCAGGTCGGTGATGAAGGTGAGAAGCTTGTCAATGTCTTCATCGGCGCGGCGGAGCATGTCCTTCTGTCTGGGGTTGACCTCGCCCACGATTCCCTCGAGCACGACGTTGAGACAGCTTTGAATCGCCGCCAGGGGTGAGCGCAGGTCGTGGTAGATCACCATTGCGACGTCGGACTTCATCGCGTCGAGTTTTTTCAGGTCGTGTATCACCTTGGTCAGTTCCCGGTTCGTCTTTTCCAGTTCGTCGGTGGCGTTCCTGACCTTTTCCTCCATTTCCAGCTTCCACTTTTCGGACTGTTCTTCCCTCTGGCGCTTAAGGCGCATGGACATCCTGTTGAAAGAGCGCGCGAGCCAGCCGATCTCGTCGTCCGAGTGAACGGGTACCGAGTACCCGTAATCGCCCGAGTGAATTTTCTCTGTTCCCTCGGTGATCTTTCTGATTTCGGGATAGACCGAATATTTCACGAACAGAGAGATCACCGCCGAGACGAGTATGAAAGTGACGATGCCGAAGATGATCGCCCGGTTCCTGTTCTCGATTGTTTTCGCGTCTATTTCGAGGGTGTTGAACGCCATGTCGAGCGTGCCCAGCGTCCGGCGTTTTTTATCATGGCACTGCCGGCATCGTTTTTCGTTCTCGATGACGGTCGTCATCCCGATCGCGCGGTAGCCGTCTTCCGTCCGAAAGACCCTCAGCCTGTCGTAATAGACGGCTTCCTTTTCCCTCGGGAGCCTGCCTTTCGGAAAGGGGCTGCCGTCCACGTTCGCGGTTTCGCCTATCATCGCCGGGTCGGACGCCAGAACGATTTTTCCGTTTTCGTCGAAAATCTTTATTTCCTCGATCCCTCTGGCGGTACCCATGTTTTCGACGATAAACTGAAGGTCCTCCTTGTGGTTGCGCATCATCGAATTTTCGATGTTCTGCTCGATTATGCCGGAGGCTGCGGCGATGATTCTGACTCTTTCCTCGAGCAGCTGGGAGGTGTGGATTCGGAGTCCGGCGATGCAGTAGAAGCCCAGTCCGAGCATGAGGGCAATGCCCACGTAAACGATTATCCTGACCCTGAGTCTCCTCATGGGCTTCCGTTACTCAACTGAACGACTTAACTGAGCAGTTCCTTTATTCTGCCGAGCAGTTCGGTGGGTTTGATGGGTTTTTCGATGAAGTCCTCCGCGTCGAGTGTCAGTCCCTGGTGGTGGGACCATTCCTTCTCGTGGAGGTGCTCGCCGACGCCGGTCAGTATTATCACGGGAATGGAGGAAAAAACCGGGTCGCGCTTCAACTCGGCGCACACGTCGTAGCCGTGTTTCTTGTCCATCATGATGTCGAGGATTATAAGGTCGGGTTTTTCCTCTTTGACCTTTTTCACGCCATCCTCGCCGTCGAACGCCGTGATGACCTCGTAGTTCTGGCTCAACAGCGTAACCTTCATCGCCTCGACGAGATTTTCGTCGTCGTCAACCAGCAGAATCTTCTTGCCCTCGCCCGTCATGAGCCGTCTCCTTTCACGTAACTGTTCAGCTAATTGAAGCATTAAAAGAGGAATGTAGAATGTAGAATGATGAATATCCAATGTAGAAGTAAAAGACTTCCGTTCGAAATTCTACATTGGAAATTCTACATTCATCATTCATCTTTTTTCGCTCATTTCATTCATGCCGCTTCCAATCGGAAAAGTGTTACCCTTTCACGGTCGCCGGATAAAGACGCGCCGCCGCCCCATTCTTATTATATCATTTATCCCCCCGCGGGGGCATCAGTCCGCAACTTCGGCATTCCCGCGGCTGCGAGTATATCCGGCACGACCTCTTCCCTGCCGATCGCCATGATGTGAACCCCGTCGCAAATCTTCTCTTCCCTGAGGGTTTTTATCATTCTGCCGGCGATTCCGATCCCCTTTTCGATCGCCCTGCCCTTTTCGGCGGAGGCAAGCTCGTCAATCAATTCCTGCGGGACGAATATGCCCGGAACGTTCTTGTTCATGTATTTAGCCATCTGCGCCGAGACGAGCAGGACGATCCCGGCGAGTATCTTCACGGGGAAGCGCCGCGCGTAGTCCATGAACCTTCTGAAGTTGTCCAGGTCGTATATCGCCTGCGTCTGGAAAAACTCAGCCCCCGCCGCCACCTTTTTTTCAAATTTGAGCAGCTGCGGCTCGATGGGGTTCGCCTCGGGTGTCACGATGGCGCCCGCGCAGAATTCCACCGCCCCGTCCAGCTCGCTGCCTCCCAAATCCTTCCCCGATTCGAGCTGCCGGACGGTCTTCAGGAGCTGGACGGAATCGAGGTCGAAGACCGACCTGGCTTCCTTATGGTCGCCCACCGGCACGGCGTCTCCGGTGAGGCACAGGACGTTGCGCACCCCGCGCGAACAGGCGAAAAGGAGGTCCGCCTGGAGCGCCATACGGTTGCGGTCCCGGCAGGTCATCTGGAGGATCGGCTCGCCGCCGGCTTCCTTGATGAGAAGCGTTCCGCCCAGGGACGGAAAGCGCATCACAGAGCTCTGGTTGTCGGTCACGTTCATGGCGTCCACCATGTCCTTGAGCAGTTCGATATGATGCTTTGTTTTCTCGAGATTCGTCCCCTTCGGGGGACCTATTTCGCTGGTGACGACGAACCTGCCGCTTTCGAGCGCCCGTTTGAAAGGTGTGCTCATTGCGTCTCGCCCCTTCCGGACTCGACGGCGATTTTCCCCGGTCTGGGGACCGCCTGGTAATTCTTCGGGGGATGGATTTTCTTCATCCTGTCCAGCCGCCCGAGCCTGTCGAGCCTCCTGTAGATCAGCGTCCACGCGCAGTCCTTTTCCCTGTCGATCTCGCATTTCCCGTTGTTGGTGCCGCCGCAGGGACCGTTGAGCAGTCCTTTATGGCATGAGGTCACGGGGCAGATGCCGCCGGTGTCGTCCAGCACGCATTCCCCGCACTGCCTGCAGACCTCCGAGTAAACGCCAATGCCGTTCTCTTTGCCGATGAAGAGCGTGTCCAGTGCGGGCGCCACGGGCTTTTCGATGGAGGCGGCTATCGTCTGGACGCCGAACGCGCACGCCATGACGAGAATGGCGCCGGCGTCGTTGAACGCGTCGCGGTTTTCGTTTACCGCCTCCGCGCTCATCTCGTCGCAGGCGGTGGGTATGACCATCGCGCCGGTCACCACCTTGCCCATCCGGCGGAGCGCGTCCGCCATGGCGGCGACCTGTTCGTGTCCGCCGGTGCGGCACATGGTCGCGCACGTGCCGCAGCCCACGATGCAGACGCCCGTGTCCCCTTTGAGGCTTTCTTCGATCGCCTGCATTGGTTTGAGCCGTGTGATGGTTTTCATGACGTTACCCTCGCTTAAGAAGTGATCATCGCCTTTCGAGGTCGCAGCGCAGGCACCGCTTCGCCTCCTCGAGCGCCTGCTGTTCCGTGAAGCCCGTTTCGACCTCGGCGAACGAGGAAATCCTTTTCGCGGCGCCGATTTTCGCCGCCGCCGGTCTTTGTTTCTCCTCCGCCGTTTCTTCCTCGCCGGCGAGTTTCACCTCGTGTGTGATGTCCTTCTTTTCGTCGCGGATTTCAACGCGCGATTTGTCCCTTTTGAGGAACTTATCAATCGCCAGCGCGCCGCGCATGCCCGCGGCGATGGCGTGAATCACCGTTGTGGGACCGGTGACGAAATCCCCGCCCGCGAATATCCCCTCCACGTTCGTCGCCAGCGTGTTTGGATCGACGTCGAGTGTTTCCCACCGTGTGCGCTCCAGCTTGCTGTCCGCCGGCAGGAACGAGAGGTCGGGCGCCTGACCGACCGCCAGTATCACGGTGTCCAGCGCGACAGGCGCCTCCGTGCCGGGGATGGGGACCGGGCGGCGCCTTCCGCCCGCGTCCGGCTCGCCCAGCTTCATCTTTATGCACTCCAGTCCCTTGACCCGCCACCTCTCGTTGAGGACCCGCGTCGGGCTGGTCAGAAAATGGAATTCCACGCCCTCCTCGAGCGCGTCCTCGTATTCCACGTCCGAGACGGGCATTTCCTCCCGCGAGCGCCGGTAGAAGACGTCCGCCTTTTTCGCGCCGAGCCGCAGGGCGGTGCGCGAGGCGTCAATGGCGGTGTTGCCGCCGCCAATCACGCCCACCCTCTGCCCGACCTTCGGTTTCTTTCCCGTCTTGACGTCGCGCAGGAACGAAAGACCGTACAGGAGACCGTCCAGCCCCTCGATCTCGCCGGGGATGCCGATACGCTGGCTCCTCTGCGTTCCCGCGCCGATGAAGACCGCCGCGCAGCCCTCCCTGAGGAGGTCGTCTGCCGTGAAATTGGCGTTGATGGGTGTGTTGTATCTTATCTCCACGCCGCGGGCGGCGACGTAGTTGATTTCGTTCTGAATCACGGCGGACGGGAGGCGGTACTCCGGGATGGCGACCGAGAGCATCCCGCCCGCAACCGGCAGCGCTTCGAACACCGTGACCCGATATCCAAGTCTTGCGAGATGATAGGCGCAGGACAGCCCGGTCGGTCCCGCGCCGACCACCGCCACGCGTTCCGTCCTGGTGACGGGGAACGGCTCGGGAGGCTCGGCGACGTTGTTGAAGTACCAGTCCGCCGCGAAGCGCTTGAGGGCGCGGATGGCGAGGGGGTCGTCCAGTTCGCCGCGGCGGCACTTGACCTCGCAGGGATGATGGCAGATGCGCCCGCATATCGCGGGGAAGGGGTTGCGTTCGCGGATAAGGTCCGCCGCTTCCCTGTATCTCCCGTCCGCGATGAACGCTATGTAGTTTGGGACGTCAATGCCGACGGGGCACGTGTGCTGGCAGGCGGAGATGACGAGTGCTTCGCATGACCCGGCGGCGCAGCGCCGGTCGCGGATGTGGGCGTCGTACTCGTCCCTGAAAAACCTTATTGTGGAGAGCACCGGGTTGGGGCAGGTCTGCCCCAGTCCGCAGAGGGAGGCTTTTTTGACGGTGTCCGCGATGCGCGCGAGTTTTTCGACGTCGCCCTCCCTCCCCTGCCCCTGTGTGATGCGGGTCAGGACGGCGAGCATCTGTTTAGTTCCGATGCGGCAGGGGGCGCATTTTCCGCAGGATTCGGACTGTGTGAAGCTCACGAAGAACCGCGCGATGTCAACCATGCACGTGTTCTCGTCCATCACGACCATGCCGCCGGAGCCCATGATGGCGCCGATGGACTGAAGCGTGTCGTAGTCCACCGCCATGTCGAGATGCCTCGCCGGCACGCAGCCGCCCGAGGGTCCTCCCATCTGCACCGCTTTGAACTTCCGCCCCTTCGGGATGCCGCCGCCGACGTCGAAGATCACCTTCCTCATGCTGACCCCGATGGGGACTTCCACCAGTCCCGTGTTGTTCACCTTGCCGGCGAGCGAGAAAATCTTCGTTCCCTTGCTTCCCGCCGTCCCCAGTTCGGCGTACCGTTCGGCGCCGTTCAGTATGATCGAGCGGACGTTGGCGAAGGTTTCGACGTTGTTGATGCAGGTGGGCTTGCGGTCCAGTCCGGACTGCGCGGGGAAGGGTGGACGGGGTCTGGGCATGCCTCTGCTGCCCTCGATTGACTGGAGCAGCGCCGTTTCCTCGCCGCAGACGAACGCGCCGGCGCCCTGTTTGAGTTCGACGCTGAAGTCGAAACCGGCGCCGAGTATGTTTTCGCCCAGGAGTCCCAGTTCCTCCGCCTGGGCAATGGCGATCCCGAGGTGCTCGACGGCTATGGGATACTCGGCGCGGACGTAGATGAAGCCGTGCCGCGCGCCGATGGCGTAGGCGGCGACGAGCATACCCTCGAGGACGGCGTGCGGGTCGCCCTCGAGGATCGCCCTGTCCATGAACGCGCCGGGGTCGCCCTCGTCGGCGTTGCAGACGATGTATCTTGTGTCGCCTTTCGCCTGCCGCGTGAATTTCCATTTAACCCCCGTGGGGAATCCGGCGCCGCCGCGCCCTCTCAGCCCGGACTTTTCGACGGCGCCGATGACCTCTTCGGGCGACTGTTCCGCGAGCGCCTTCGCGATTGCCGCGTAGCCGTCGCGCGCTACGTACTGCTCGATGCTTTTGGGGTCTATCCTTCCGCAGTTGGCGAGGACGCGCCTGACCTGATTTTTGAAAAACGGGACGTCGCCGGCGCGGGGGGTTTTCCGTCCGGTCTCCGGGTCCGCGTACACGAGCCGTTCGATTATCTTTCCTCCCAACACGGTTTTCCCCACGATTTCGGGAACGTCTCCGGGCGAGACGTACTGGTAGAAAACGTCCCCGGGGTCTATGGCTATGACCGGCGCCCGGGCGCAGAAACCGTGGCAGCCCGTTTTTCTTATCTCGACTTCCCCCGCCAGCTTTTTTCTTTTGATTTCCTCGTCGAACGCGGCGGTGACTTCATGGGCGCCGTACGCCCGGCAGCCAGTCATGCAGATTCTCACGCGCTTTTTGTCCGGGTCCTCGCCCCTCGCGAGCGATCTCCTGAACCTCGCCAGCTCCGCCGCCGTTTTCAACTTTTTCATGAAAGTCTCCGGGACGCGGTCTAAAACTGCTTCAGCACGGCGTTGACTTTCTGGGGCACGAGCCTGCCGAAATAGAGGCGGTTCATCATCATCACCGGCGCGAGAAAGCACGTTCCGAGGCAGGCTACCGTTTCGAGGGAGTATTTGAAGTCTGTGGTCGTTTCGCCGTCCCTGATTCCCAGTTCGCGCTCGACCGCCTGGAGTATTTTTCTGCCGCCGCGGACGTGGCAGGCGGTGCCGCGGCATACGCGGATGAGGTTGCGTCCGCGCGGGGCGGTGTAAAATTGAGAGTAGAATGTCACGACTCCGTACACCTGGCTGGGGAAAAGCCCTGCGGCTTCGGCGACCGGCTCAATCGCCTGTTCGGGAATGTAACCGTACTCGTCCTGCACTCTCTGGAGCATCGGGATGAGCGCCCATTTCCGTCCCTTGAATTCCCCTATGATCGCGCCTAATTTATCGAGGGCGATTTCCGGGGTCGTCGGCGTTTCTTTCATTCCTTTCACGTCCTCTCGACTCTTACCGCGCAGCTTTTGTTGTTGGGGATCCTGGTCAGGACGTCCAGCTGGGCCGAGAACAGCGAGTTCACCTCCGAGGCGGAGTGCGGGACGGGGACGAAGAGAGTTCCGGGAGGGACGTCCCCTGTTATCCGCGCCGGCAGGACTATGGAACCCCTCCTGGACGTCACCTTCACTTCCCGCCCGTCCGTCACCTGGAGTTCCTTCGCGTCTGCGGGGCTTATTTCGATGAAGCACCCGGGGGACATTTCGATCAGCCTTCTGGAGCGCCTCGACCTCGCCCCGCTGCCGAAGTGGTAGAGGCTGGAGCGTGTGATCAGAAAGAACGGGTAATGGGCGTCGGGCGCCTCGTCCGGCAGGAGGTACTCGACTTTTGTGAACCTGCCTTTTCCGGCGGGGAATGCGTTCTGATACAGTGTGTGTTCGCCGGGTTCGTCCGTGCCGGCGCATGGCCAGTAGAGCGGTTCCCTTTCGAGGCGGTCGTAGCTTACCGCGGCGTAGATGGGGGTGGTGCGCGCGATTTCGTCCATGATTTCGGCGGTGGACGAATAATCCGCCACGAGTCCCATCCTGGCGGTGAGGTCGGCGATGATCCGCCAGTCCGGTCTGCTTTCTCCCGGCGGGTCCACCGCCTTCCTGATCCGCTGTATCCTCCGCTCGCAGTTGGTGAAGGTGCCGTTTTTTTCGGCGAAGCATGCGCCGGGGAGCACGACGTGCGCGAGCTGGGCGGTTTCGGTGGGGAAGATGTCGAGCACGACGAGGAGGTCGAGCGACTCGAGGGCGCGTTTCATCGCGTTCGAGTCGGGGAAAACCGCCACCGGGTTCGCCCCGACGACGATAATCGCTCTTATATCCTTGTGAAGCGCTCTGGAGATCATTTCGATCCCGGTCATACCCTCCGCGGCGGGCAGCGCGACCTTCCATTCCCGCTCGAACAGCGCCCTCGCGTCCCCGTCGCCGACCTTCCGGTAGCCGGGCAGGAAATCGGCGATGACGCCCATGTCGCACGCGCCCTGCCCGTTGTTCTCCTTCACGAGCGGGAAGACGCCCGCGCCGGGCTTGCCGACGTTTCCGGTCAGCAGCGCGAGGTTCGCGACGGCGATGACGGAAAAGGCGGCGTTGATGTACTGCGTGAGGCCGGTCCCGTAAACGATGGAGGCGTTTCCGCCGCGCGCGAAGAGCCGCGCCGCGTCCGCTATATCCTCCTCTGCGATGCCCGTGATCTTCGCCGCGTACTGGGGCGGGTAGCGGTTGACGCACTCCCGCAGCTTGTCGAGACCCTCGACCCGGTCCTCAACGAACTTTTTGTCGTACAGGTTTTCGTCGAGGATGACTTTCATCATGCCGTTGATTAAAGCGAGATCGGCGCCGGGGCTGGGCTTGAGGCATCTGGCGGCGAACGGCGTCATTTTCGTCCGCCGCGGCTCGACCAGTATCAGCTTCGCGCCGTTGAACTTCACCGCGCGCTTGATCTTCTGCGCGATGATCGGGTGCGAATCGTGCGGGTTCGCGCCGATGAGCAGGATCACCCCGCTCTTTTCGATGTCTTTCAGAAGGTTGGTGGCGCAGCCGTAGCCGAACGCCCGCGTAAGCCCCATGATGGTGGGCTGCGTGGACATCCTTGCGCTGTTGCAGAGGTTGTTGGTGCCCAGCGCCGCGCGTGTGAACTTCTGGAGGAGGTAATTCTCCTCGTTCGTGCAGCGGAACGAACCGAACACGCCGAGGCTTTCGGGACCGTACTTTTCCCTGATCTCCTTCAGTTTCCCCGCGACGAAATCCAGCGCTTCGTCCCACGCGGCTTCGGTCGGTTTCCCGTTCTTTCTGACGAGCGGCGTTTTCAGCCTGTCGGGACTGTGTATGAAGTCGTACCCGTAGTGCCCCCTCGCGCAGAGGGAGACGCCGTTGACCGAATCGGCGGCGTTGGGACGGACGCCGACCACCCGGTTGTCCTTCACCTCAAGGAAGATGGAGCACCCGCAGCCGCAGAACGAGCACGTTGTGGGGACGCTCCGTGTCCCGGAACCGCGGTGAGGTTTGTGTCTTTCCGCCAGCGCGCCGACGGGGCAGAGCGTGACGCACGTGCCGCAGAACTCGCATGAGGATTTATCGAGCGGAGCGCCGAGCGGCGGCGAGGGGAAGGACTCGAAGCCCCGCCCGGCGTAATCAATGGCGCCGACGACCTGTATTTCCTGGCACGCCCGGACGCACTTGCCGCACATTATGCACTTTGTGAGGTCTCTTTCGACGAAGGGGTTGGCTTCCTCTTTACGGTGGAACCGGCGGATGCGGTCGAAGGCGACGTCGCCGATTCCGAGGTCGGCGGCGACTTTCCGCAGTTCGCACCTGTTGCCCTTGTCGCACACCATGCAGGATTCGGGATGGGTCGAGAGCAGGAGTTCCACCACCGCCCTGCGGGTCTCGATGACGAGTGGCGATCTTGTGTTGATGACCATACCCGGCGCGATGGGCATGACGCATGAGGCGACCAGTGCGCGGCGCTTTTCGTCCTCCACGATGCAGACACGGCACGCTCCCACGGATGCAAGGTGCGGACTGTAACAGAGCGTCGGGATATGTTCCCCCGCCTCACGCGCGAGTTCGAGAATGGTCATGCCGGGACGCCCGCTGATTTCCCTTCCGTTCAGCGTGATCGTGACCGTCTCCACGTCGGGAAATCTCCTTTCAGCGTCCGAGGGCGCGTTTCAACCGTTTACGTGCCGCCTGCTTTTGAAAAGCGGTTTCCGCCATTTGAAATAAACCACAAAAGCCGCACAGCGTCAAGACGGCGGCGCAGCAAAAAGGCGCCGGGGAATTTTCACCGGCGCCTTTTTCGTCGGAGTTTTTCCGTTCCGCCCTGCCGTCAGAACTGCGTGTTGTACTGGAGCGTGACTACACGTTCGTCGTAGCTTCTTCCGGGGTTTATGGAGGCGACTCTGTACTGGTTTTCGAATTCCATGACGTCGAGGACCAGCTTTCTTATCTGGTCGAGGAAATAGGTGAAGGTCACGCCCTTCGTCCACTCGATTGTGCTGGC
>JBFMFE010000296.1:0-12746 GCA_040752295.1 bacterium | reverse complement strand
GCAAATATAACCTTCAAATGGCAGCCAAACTATTTTTGGCGCATCAGGAGGAATACACGGGAAAAAAGGTGAAAAAACTTAAGTCCGATTATGACGGCTTCACATTCCGCGAAAATCGGTGTTAAAGCTTCCTCCGTGGAGCGGGAACCAAAAAGTACGAAAGTTCACTCAGAAAGTCAGGGATTTATTGTTTCCGGCTGCGATTTTTATTTTTCATCCGGGACGTCAGTGAAATAAATGATACGGAGCAACCCCTCTGCCTTACTGTTGGTTTTCGAGGATGGCTCGCACTTTTTCGACGAGCCATAGGGGGGTGGACGTCCCGGCGGTGACGCCTGCCGTCGCCTGCCTGTGCGTGTCCGCACGCAGACAGGCCCGCCTGCCGGAATGCGCGGCGCCGCGGCGCGGGTGACGCCCGCGGAGAAACCGCTCCAGTTCGCCGGGGGATTCGACGAGAACCGCGCCGGGGTTGACCGAGCGGCAGGCGAGGAAAAGGGCTTTCGTGTTCGCACTGTTTCTGCCGCCGACAACGACGAAAAGATCGGTGCGCGCGGCGAGTTCCACGGCGGCTTTTATCCTCTGCTCGACCGACGGGCAGACGGAACGGTGCACACGGGCGTCCGGGTTCAGCGCCGACACCCTTCCGGCTATTTCATCGTAAAGCGCCGCGGGGAAGGTCGTCTGCGACACGACGCATACGGGCTTGTCGGCGGGGACGATGTTTACTTCGTCAATGCCGCTTACGACCACAGGGGCTTTCCGGCAGAACCCGGCGACCGACCTGACCTCGGGGTGGTCCCACTTACCCACGATAACGACCCGTCGCCCGGGGGGGCATGATGAGACTATCCGCTGGACTTTCCTCACGTTGGGGCACGTGAGATCGGCGGCGATCACGTTTCCGTTTTCCACGATGCGCCGGTAGAGTTTTTCCGCGATTCCGTGCGGGGAGACGATCACATTCCGGTTTTTCAGCCTCCACGGCGCGGACGAGGGAATCAGCCCGGCGTTCTTCAGCCTCGCGGTTTCGAGGGGGTTGTGGACGAGCGCGCCCGTTGAGAAGATCGGCGCGCCGTGTTCCGCGATGAGCCTTTCCGCTTCCGACACCGCGCGTGCGACCCATGCGCAGAAACCGGAGTGCGGCGCGACGGTCACCTTCATCGCCGCCCGCCCCCGCCCCGCGTCCATCCCGGCGCGGCGAGGAGCGCCTCCACCGCACGAAGGTCGTCCGGGACGGTGACCTTGAGGTTGGACGCCCTTCCGGTGATCAGCTTCGCTTCCACGCCGAGCGCCGCAACCACCGCCGTGTCGTCCGTCATCATGGGGTCGGTCACGTCTATTTTCCCGCAGGCACGCGTCAGGAGGTCGAAGCGGAACGCCTGGGGGGTCTGGAGATGGAAGACGTTATCGCGCTGGAGGTATTTTCTCGGTTCGCCGGGGGCGACCCCGACGAGCGTGTCCGCCGCGGGGAGCGCGAACGAGGCGGCGCCGTGTTCGCGAGCGCATCCGGCGACGGCGATCAGGTCCTGCGCCGTGATCACCGGTCTCGCGCCGTCGTGCACCACAACGATCTTCGGGTCGAATTCCTCCAGCGCCCGCAGACCGTTCATAACCGACGCGCACCTCGTCGCGCCGCCCTCGCACGTGACGATCCGCGGTTCGACGGGGAGTGAGTCGAGGAGGTCTTTCGTCCGGCGGCGGTTTTCCGGGGCGCGGGGGTTGTCGAGGACGAGGGCGACGGCGGCGAAGCAGCCCGCTTCGAAAAACGGCGCCAGTGTGTGATAGATGAGCGGGCGTCCGAGTATGGGCGCGAAGAGCTTGTCGGCGCCGCCCATTCGAGCGCTTTTGCCCGCCGCTGCGATTATGGAGACGATTTTTTCCATTTTTCGCGTACGATGCGGTCCCTGCGGGCGCCCGGGCGATCAGAACTGGAAGTAAATGAACGGCTGTTCGCGGTCGAAGAACGCGATGACGCACAGCGCCAGCGCTGCGTGGAGTGCGGCGTCCGCCAGCCAGTGGAAGCGCGGCAGCCTGACTTTCGCCTCCTTGAGAAACCAGACGAGATAGAATCCAGCGGTGAGCAGAAAGACCTGAAGGTAGTACGTTTCGAGGTAGCCAAGCCGGGGGAGCGTCGAGAAGCTGAAAAGACCGGCGAGCATGGCGAACGCCTGGGTCACCGAGTCCGCCCTGAAGAAAATCCACCCCGGCATGATCAGCGCGACGGTCGGTATGATCGTGAGGCGTCCGAGAAACCGGTTCGGGCGTTCACCCCACTCCACTGCGGGAAAGAGGCGCAGGTAAAACCTGTACAACTGTATCACCGCCGCGTGCCACAGCCCCCAGAGGAGGAAGGTCCAGTCGGCGCCGTGCCAGAAGCCCATGATCGCCCAGCTCAGGAAGAGCGCCTTCGAGCGGATGAGCGCGGTCGCGCCGCCGTTCCGCCCCTCGACGGTTTCTATGCCGCCGGACGAGCGCGATCTCTTCACCATCGTCCTCGTGAGCGGGAGGTAGAGGTAATCCCGTATCCAGCTCGAGAGCGATATGTGCCATCTTTTCCAGAACTCGCGGGGGTTGCCCGCCGCGTAAGGGAAGTCGAAGTTTTCAACGAGCCTGCAGCCGAACAGAAGGGCGCTGCCGACGGCGATGCTGCAATAGCCGTCGAAATCGAAATATATCTGAAGCCCGAACGCGAAGGCGAGCGCCCAGTTGTCGAGCATCGTGTTGCCGGCGTAGTTCAGGAATCCCTCGTCCACGAACCGGCTGATCAGTCCGTCGGCGAGGACGAGCTTCAGGAACAGCCCCTGGATTATCCTTCTGCACCCCTCCTTGAAATCGTCCGGTGAAAAGCGCCGCATGGTGTTGAACTGCGGCACCATCTCGTGCGAACGCATGATCGGACCGGCGACGAGCTGCGGCCAGAAACTGATGTAAAGGGCGTAGTCCACAAGCGACCCGACTTTCCTCGCGGGGTCCCTCGCGCAGTCCACGACGTACGAGATCGCCTGGAAGGTGAAGAAACTGATCCCCACGGGGACGATGACGTTCCAGACGTCGAACTTTCCCGCGCCGCCCGCCATGCCGTAGAGCGCGTTCGCGACGTCTGCCGTGAAATTGAAGTATTTGAAGAACGCCAGAACGGCGGCGACGAGTACGATGGAGACGGCGGTGAGCGCGGGACCGTTCCGCGCCGCCCTCGTCGAATAAAACGAGACGAGTATGACGAACCACAGAAGCAGACCGAACTCCCACCTGAACCAGCAGTAGAACACCATGCTCGCGGCGAGGAGCAGGATTTTCCTGTGTCTCAGGGGGATCGCCCGGAAGAGAATGAAGACTATCGCGACGAAAAACAGGTAGGTCAGCGTCTGGAACTGCATGTTTCGTCCGTCCCGCCGTTCAGAACTCCAGAAAGCCCGCCTTTCGGAGGTCTCCGGTGGCTTTTTCAGCGAGGATTCTGTGCCCTTCCGCCTTGAAATGCGAGAAGTCCTTCATCCCGGTCGAATAAAATACGCCCCAGGCAGGCTCCGGGATCGCGTCCTCGTAGTCGGCGTAGACGATGCCGCGCGGGTATTTCCGGGCGATTGACTCCATTTCCTCCATGTACCTGTCGTAATCGGCTTCCGGGTAGGGGCTTTCCTTTCCGGGTCTGAGGGGGACGTTGTACATCAGCATTTTCGCGCCGTACCTTTCGCATACGTAGGCGGTCAGTTCCATGAATTCCATGCTCACCCCGTATCTGCTGGAGAGCGCTTTACGCTTGTCGGAGGTTCTTATGCCGAAGGCGAAGTCCCGCAGGTTTCTCATCATCAGGGCGAGGTGCGCGCTTATCGTTTTTCTGTCCTTGAAGACGGGTATGGCGCCGCCCGCGCGCTTTCTGAGGAACCCCTCGAAATTGCGCTCCTTTTCCAGTTCTTTGATCGCCCTGTACTCCGAGTCGAGACTTTTGAATGCCTCGGGAAACTTTCCCGCCAGCTCCCCGTTTGATTCGATCCATTTCTTAACCGAAGGGTCTTCGAGCACGGGTTTCAACCCGGAGCGGACGCCGGCGAAGCGGGTCTCGTGATACCTGAAACCGTGTACGAATATCAACGGGCGCGGCAGCGACTGGTCGAGCGTGAGAAGCAGCGTCAGAAGAAACTGCTCTGCGAACGTCAGGTTGGGATAGGACAGACCGAAGCACGGCGCGCGCCCGGGCCACTTCCCGCCGTTGAGCAGTTCGTGAAGGTAGTACGAGGAAACCTCGTCGCCTTCCTTCATTCCGTTGACGGCGTGCAGGTGGGAGTTGCCCATCCAGACGATAAGCCCGTCGGTCCCGCGGGGGAGAAGTTCCCGCCAGTAGTCCCACTCTTCGGGCTGGGGATAGACGTCGTTTCTCATGGGGCTGCCGTTTATATGAGTGTTTCTCTTTACGAGCGTTCCTTCGAGGAGTGCGACTTCCTCTGGGTTGACCTCGTACATGTTCAGAGAGACGGCGCTGAAGAGCGCGAAGAAGGCGGCGGCGGCGGCGGGCGCGCGCCACGTGATAATGAATCGCAGGAAACGGTTTCCGCTCATCCGGGCGTGTCCCATAAACGTTAACATAAGACGCTTCATGTCCAGATAAAAAAAGCAATGCAGAATGTAGAATATCGAATGTAGAATGTAGAATGTAGAATTAAGAACATTTCCCCTTCCGCGCCGTTCTGACGCTAGTTGCAAACACTGATATGAGCTGCTCGTTTTCGTCCAGTAAAGGTTCTATCATAACGGACTTGATGAGATTCGTTTTGTTAATCAATGTCAACCATATACGTGTTTCCCGCAACTCCTTAAGACATATATTCATTTTATGGATAAAGTCCGAACGTGATTCAGCGCCTTGCGCTTCGCCGTAATTCGACGCCGGAGAAGTTCCGCAACGGATAAGCTGCCCCGCAATATGATTTCCGGCTCTTGTTTTCGGCAGGGATTCCACAACTTGAATTATACGAACGGCAAAATCAATCGTCCTTCCCTCAGGATTATAATTTCTTTTCCTGCCGTCCGTTATTTTGTTTTCATTCTTCATTCTGCATTGGTTATTCTACATTCAACATTCTTTTTTTTTGACAAAAAATCCTGCTTGAGTTAACACTCATTCGCTCGTGTCCCCGATCTTCAGACGCAGCGTTCTGTTGTCAACGCCCCGGAGGGCGACGCCGTGGAGGTAGGTTTCGTTTCCGGCGCCGGGTCCTGCGGGAAAATTGAAAAGCCCGGGCATGAACAGCTTCACGAAGAGGCGCGAGGCGAACACGTCCTTTCTGAAGGAGCGCACACGTGTTACTTCTCCGGACGGCGTTACGAGCCAGAGTGTGGAAGAAACTCCCGTCTGGCTCGGGCACAATTCGGCGGAGACGCAGAAAAGGATGTGGTCGCCCACGGCGCGTGAATAGTACACTGGACCATTGATGCGCCCCAGTTCAGTGCGCCGTCCCGTGCGCCTGTCCAGACGGTAGATGAAGTTGCCGGAGAACTCGGCGTCGGTGGCGTAAAAGACGGCGTCCCTTGTGAACTGCACGCTGACGGTGCGCCAGCTTTCGTCGCCGCCGCCGACATTTTCTACCGTTTGGAACCCGTCATACGTGCGGGAGATTCCGCACTCGCGGGGGAGGTCGCCGGTGGCGCACCAGAGGGCGCCGGTGAAGGGGTCGGCGTAAATCCCGTGGACGTGCCGCGCCTCGCCCGCGGCGAAGGTGTAAACCACTCTCGCCGTGCCGCTCCCCGGGGCGTACTCGTAAACCCTGACGGGCGACCTTTCGGGGTTTGCGGTGTACTCGCCGAAGTAAACGCTTCCCGCGGCGGTGACGGCGCAGGCGCCTCTGAGAACGCGGCAGGGGCGCTCAAGCCCTTCGAGTTCCCGCCAGCGCCCGCCGGCGATGGTTCCGACGCTGCGCCCGAACGTGACGAAAATCCCGCCGTCCGGGAGCGGCAGCGCGTTGTACGCCATGAACCGCAGGAGGCGCTGAGGCAGCCGCGCACGGGAGAGCGCGGCTTTCCAGAGGGGCGAGGGGAGCGCGCCCGCGAACTCGCGCCGCCCGAGGACGCCGCCGGAGCGGAAAATGAGGTTCCTCGACGAGAAAAGAACCGTTCCGGGTTCGAGCCATTCAACGACGCAGCCGTCAAGCTCCGGGACGGCTTCGATGACACATCCGGCGTTCAACTGGGCTGTCCCTTCCTGCAGAAAAAAGGTCCTATCGCCAGCGCGTCCATCTTCGTGCGTAGGAAGCAGTCCACGGCGTCGCCGGGCGAGCAGACGATCGGCTCGTTCTCGTTGAAACTCGTGTTCAGGACGACGGGGACGCCCGTCCTCTCGCCGTAGAGTTTTATCAGGTCGTAATACAGCGGGTTCTGTTCCCTGGAGACGGTCTGGAGCCTGCCCGTGTCGTCCACGTGGTTCACCGCCGCGAGGCGTTCGCGCCATTCGGGCTTTATGCCGAAGACGTGAAGCATGAAGGGTGATGGGTTGTCATGTTCGAAAATCTCCGCCTGTCTTTCGGCGAGGACCGAAGGGGCGAAGGGGCGGAACCACTCGCGCCGCTTGATGCGCGCGTTCAGCACGTCCTTCATGTTCTTGAGACTCGGGTTGGCGAGGATTGAGCGGTTTCCCAGCGCCCGTGGTCCCCACTCCATCCTGCCCTGGAACCAGCCGAGGACGCTTCCCTTTTCGATCTCCGAAACCGCCTCCGCCAGGAGAGCGTCCCTGTCGAGGCGGGTGAAACTCACGCCGCCGCTTTCGAGCGCGCGCCTGATCTCCTGTTCGGAGTACTCTGGACCGAGGAAGGCGTCGTTCATCACCCATCTTTTGTTTTCGCGCAGCACGGCGTTGCTGACGTAGAGTGCGGCGCCGAGCGCAAGACCCTCGTCGCCGGCGGCGGGCTGTATGACGGTCTCGGCGAAGGGCGTGTGGTCGAATATCTTTCCGTTGGCGACGCTGTTGAGCGCCGCCCCGCCCGCCATCGCGACGCGCCCGGAGGGCGCCAGCCGGTGCAGGACGTTCAGCATGTGCATGTAAACCTTCTCGAAAAGCCGCTGCATGGCGGCGGCGACGTCCAGGTCGCGCTTTGTCAACTCCGTGTAAGGCTTCCTCGGTTCGCCGTAAAGCTCCTTCATGTAATCCGAGTAATGACGGTGTATGAGCATTTCGCCCTTTTCGTTGAAGCTCATTCCCTGGTTCGAGCCGAAGGGCATGAAGTACCTCGGATTCAGCTCGAACGCGCTGTCGGTGATCCTCACAACGTCCTCGAAGCGTTCGAAATAGGCGTCCCCGCCGAGCGCCGCCATGCCCATGACCTTTCCCTCGTCGCCGTACCTGCGGTAGCCGATGAACTCGCAGCACATGGTGTAGAAGGAGCCGAGCGAGTGCGGGACGAAGACCCTGCGTTTGACCGTTATGTCGGGACCCTCGCACCCGGCGAGCATCGTGGTGACGAAGTCGCCGGAGCCGTCCATGCCGAAGCCGGCGCAGCGCTCCCAGGGGGAAACGAAGTAGGCGCTCGCGACGTGGGCGACGTGATGCTCGACGTTGTGCTCGCGGAAGCGGAGCCGCGAGGGAGCGACCCCGCACTCGGCGGCGATCAGAGCCTTCAGGTCGTCCAGCTGCCGCCGCGACTCCCTGAGTTTCATCAGGTTGAGGAGTTTCGTCGGGTGCTTCAGGAGGTATTCGACCTTCTTCATTCTGTTCGCGGCGGGGTCCCTTCCGACGGCGACGTGGTCAACGTCCTTGAAATCCAGTCCGGCGATATCGAGGCACATGCGGATCGCGAGCGCGGGGAACTTAGCGTAATACTTCACGCGGTTGAGGCGCTCCTCGGCGACCGCCGCGACCGGCGTTCCGTCAATCACGACCGCCGCGGACGCTCCCGCGTGAAACGCGTTGATTCCGAGGATTACCGACATCGCCCTTTTTCCCGTCGCGCCCGACGTTTCAGGTTACATAGTATAGCGCCTTTCCCCGGCATCATGAACCCTCGAGCGAACCGCGCGCCGGCGCGTGCGGTAATCGGGAGCGGCCGGCGGCCCCGCGGCACTGTTGACAGAAACTTTAAAATCGCTAAAAAAGAGTCAGGCAGAACTTTTGGAAACCGGAGCGGAGGGAGAATCCGAAAAACCGGCGTTTAACGGTCTGGTGAGAGAAAAATGAAGCCGCAAATCATCACGGATGGACGCGGGTTCTTATCCATGAGTTCCCCGCGTCCCCGGTGAAATCTTTGTTTTTCAACGTTCCGTCAAGACAGAAGCAGAATTTCGGGGACACGACCCCGAATTCGGGGACGCAGAAGGGAAAATGCGGCTCAGCCGCAGGCAAACTGCTGCGTCCCCGGAAACAGCCGGAGTGGCGGAAACGGTAGACGCACGGGACTTAAAATCCCGGGCGGGGCAGCCCGCGTGCCGGTTCGAGTCCGGCCTCCGGCAGTGAAATATTCCGGTTGAAACGCTGATTTGTAACTACAATAAAAGAATGCGGGCACGGGCACGCACACGGGCACGGGCAGGGGCACGGGCACGGGCAGGGGCACGCACACGGGCACGGGCAGGGGCACGTACACGGGCACGGGCACGCACACGGGCACGGGCAGGGGCACGCACACGGGCAGGGGCATGACGATTCGGAAATTCGACGTCGAAAAATGCGAAAGTCCAGTGTGTCCTCTCCACTTTCTGGAGCGTGAGGGTATAATTACGGTTTGAAATCGTGGCGCCGGGACGACAAGCCCGCGGTTTCATGGGGAGGAAGATGAAACCCTTCGCGCTCGCCAGGGAGTTCGGACGCTGCGTGTCCGGCGGCGTCGCGCGCGATATCCGCGCGCGCGTCGAGGCGCTCGAGGATTTCGACTCCGTTCCCGGCTCCGGGTACGACGTGTTCGGCGCCAGCCGCGAAACGCTCGCCGGCATCATGCCGGTCGTCTATTTCTTCTACAAATTCTATTTCCGCACCGTCGTTCACGGCATCGAGAACGTGGCGGCTCTGCCGCGGGGACTCATCATCCCGAACCACATGGTGCAGCTTCCCGTTGACGGTATGAACATATGCAGCGCGCTTTTTTTCGAGCCGCAAAAGCCGCGTCTCGTGCGCGCCGTGGGGCACTACCTCCTCGCCAAAAGCCCTTTCATGAGCATAGTCTTCTCGCGGACGGGACAGGTGATCGGCTCGAACGAAAACGCCGACAGGCTCTTCGCCGGCGATAACCTCGTCCTCATCTTCCCCGAGGGCGCCGAGGCGATCAGACCCTATTTCTCCCCCAGCCGCTACCGGCTCACCGACTTCAACGTCGGCTTCATGGAGTACGCCATACGGTACGGCTACCCCGTCGTCCCGACGGCGGTCATCGGCAGCGAGGAATCGGTTATGATCCTCGGCGACAGCGCGCCGCTCTCGAAGCTCTTCGGTCTGCCCCACTTCGGGCTGACGCCAACCTTCCCCTGGCTCGGACCCCTCGGCGGGTTCCCCTACCCCGTGAGGTTCCGTATATGGTTCGGCGAACCGATGGACTTCTCGGCTCACGCCGACAGGCTGGACGACCCGGAGGGAATCCGCCTTCTGGTGGAAGAGGTCAGGGACCGCGTTCAGGAGATGCTCGACCGGCACAGGGCGAAGCTGACGCCGCTGTCGTTCCTGTGACGCCCCCCGCCCCCGCCGGTGAGCGGTCACCTTTTAAGAACTTTTCCCAGAAATTTCCCGGTAAGTGACAGTGGATTTTCCGCGACCTCTTCGGGGGCGCCTTCGGCGACGACCCAGCCGCCCCCATCGCCGCCCTCGGGTCCCATGTCTATTATCCAATCGGCGCTCTTCACGACGTCCAGGTTATGCTCGATGACCACCACCGTGTTTCCCCTGTCAACGAGTCGGGCGATGATGTCGAGCAGCTTCTGTACGTCGGAGAAGTGAAGCCCCGTGGTGGGTTCGTCGAGCAGGTAGAGGGTCCTTTTGCGCGAGGCGGATTTCAGTTCGGCGGACAGCTTGATGCGCTGCGCTTCGCCCGCCGAGAGCGTCGGCGCGGGCTGCCCGAGCAGCAGGTAACCAAGCCCGATGTCGCTGATGAGCTGAAGCGGACCGCGTATCTTCGGGATGCCGCCGAAAAGCTCCAGCGCCTCCTCGCAGGTCATCATGAGCACGTCGCCGATGCTCTTTCCCCTGAACCGAACCTCGAGGGTTTCGCCGTTGTAGCGCGAGCCGCCGCAGACGCCGCACTTCACGAAGACGTCCGGCAGGAAGTGCATTTCGATCTTTTTCACGCCGTGTCCCTCGCAGGCTCCGCACCTTCCGCCCCTGACGTTGTAACTGAACCGACCGGGCTTGTATCCTCTCGCGCGCGCTTCGGGCAGGAGCGAGAAGAGCGCCCTAACGTCGTTGAGCACGCCGGTGTAGGTGGCGGGCGTGGAGCGCGAAGTCTTGCCGATGGGGCTTGAGTCCACAACGAGGACGCGGTCGAGGTGTTCGTGCCCGGCGAGCGAATCGCAGGGCAGCGCCTCACCCTCGGGGGTCAGACCGAGCGCACGGCGCACGGCGTGGTGGAGCGTGTCGAAGACGAGGCTGCTTTTGCCCGAGCCTGAGACGCCGGTGAAACACGTGAACAGTCCGAGCGGCAGGCTCAGCGTGACGTTCTTCAGGTTGTTTCCACTTGCCCCTGTCAGCACCAGGCGCTCCCCTCCCGGCGCGCGCCTCTTTTCCGGAACGAGCAGTTTTTTCCTGCCCGCGAGGAACTCTCCGGTGAGCGACCGTCCGCTGTTTGTGACGTCGCTTACGGTCCCCTGAGCGACGACCTCGCCGCCGAGCCTGCCGGCGGCGGGACCGAGGTCAACGATGTGGTCCGCCTGGCGGATCGTGTACTCGTCGTGCTCGACGACGATGACGGTGTTGTCCATGTCGCGGAGCCGCTTGAGCACGCGCATGAGCCGCGCGGCGTCGCGCGCGTGAAGTCCGACGGACGGCTCGTCGAGGACGTACGTGACGCCCGAGAGCGCCGTTCCGATCTGCGAGGCGAGCCTGACGCGCTGGTACTCGCCGCCGGAGAGCGACCAGCCCGCGCGGTCGAGCGTCAGGTACGGCAGTCCGACCTCGCACATGAAGCCGAGGCGCGTCACGACCTCGGACAGGAGACCCCCGCCGATGCTTCTCTCCCTGTCGGAGAGCGGCAGGCTTTCGAGGAACTCGAGCGCGCGCTCGACGGGCATGGCGGAGATTTCGGCGATGTTTCTGCCTCCGAGCCTGAATGCGAGCGCATCGGGGCGGAGCCTCGCGCCGCCGCATTCGGGACAGGCGCGACGGCTCATGAACCGTGTCAGGAATGCCGCCGTCCTCTCGGAAGTGGTTCTCTCAAGCCGGTCCCGCAGCATGTGAAGCACCCCCGGAAAGGCGGCGGTGGCGAACCTGTACCGCCGCCCGCCCGAGCGATACCTTATCCTGTGCCTCCCGCGGTCGCCTCCGTGGAGGAGAACTTCCCTGTGGCGCGGTGAGAGCGCGTCGAGCGGCGAGTCCTTCGAAAATCCCATGTCCCTGATCGCCGCCTCCGTCAGCTTGTACTCGTACCTGTCAACGAGAGGCGCGAAGGGGACGACGGCGCCGTCCCCGAGGCTCTTCGACCAGTCGGGCACGACGAGTTCCGGGTCGAAGTCTTCGAGCTCCGCCGTGCCCCCGCATCCCGGGCAGGCGCCCGCGGGGCTGTTGAATGAGAACAGCTTCGGGGACACGCGCGGCAGACCGCGCCCGCACTTCGGGCAGCCCATCGTGGAACTGAACGAACGCACCTCCCCGCCGTCCATGTCCAGCGCAATCACGCTGCCGCCTCCCTCCCTCAGCGCGAGCCTGATCGAGGCAAGAAGCCGGTCCGCGTTTTTCGGCTCCACGGCGAGCCTGTCTATCACGATCTCGATGTTGTGGACCCTGTACCTCGCCATGGGTATCGGGTCGTCAACGTTGTATATCTTTCCGTCCACGCGGATTTTCTGGTATCCGCTCCGCGCAGTTTTCTCGATAAGCTCCCTGTAAACGCCTTTTCTTCCGGCGACCACGGGGGCGAGAACGGCGGTCATTCTCCCGCGCAGGTTCTCAGCCACGGACTGGTGTATGCGCTCAACCGTCATCGTCCTGATCTCGACGCCGCAGTCCGGGCAGTGCGGGCGCCCGACGGCGTTGAAGAGCAGGCGGAGGTAATCGTAAATCTCGGTGATCGTGCCGACGGTCGAGCGGGCGCCGACGGGTATGCCGCGCTGGTCAACGGAGATGGAGGGTGAGATGCCCTCGATAAAATCCACGTCGGGTCTCTCCGCGCCGACGACGAACTGTCGGAAGTACGCCGAGAGGGTTTCGAAGTAGCGCCTCTGCCCCTCGGCGAAGATGGTGTCGTAGGCGAGCGAAGTTTTCCCGGAGCCGCTCACGCCGGTGAAGGCGACGAGTCTGCCGCGCGGCACGGCGACGCTCACGTTTTTGAGATTGTGCACCCTCGCGCCGGAGACGACGATCTCCCCGCCTGCCCGCGGCTGCGACTCCATGCAACAATGATAATCCGCGGGCGCGCCGCTGCAACTTTGAAGTTTTGTAAAACTTTACCGAACTGAAGCGGCAGGAATGAAACGATCGAAAAGATGAATGATGAATCTAAAATTGATTCCGGTGCAAAAACCCTTTTCGGCGCGGTACGCCTGCCTGCCGCGCCGTTTTGTTCCGCGGCCTGTCCGCCGTGCCAACCTGTCTGCCAGCCAGGCAGGCGGCACAGGCAGGCGCAGGCAGG
>JBFMFE010000295.1:0-16549 GCA_040752295.1 bacterium | reverse complement strand
TCGGACATCCAAATCACCATACTCGAATTGCTCGACATCCCGACATCCGAGTACGGTCATTAAGCTGCTTGACTTCCACCGTTAAATTCGTTTAAAATGCCATTCAAGATGTGCGGAAAGTAAGATACTTCAAAAGACATTCGAAGAATTAGCCAAGCACAAATATCAATATTCCATAATAGAAAATATTTTCGATGACTTGTATTCTCTTCTCGAAAGGGCAATATTGAGGGGTGAATTCAATAAAGACGTGAAGAAAGATGATAGCACGAAATACATGATAAAGACTCAGGTATTTCTTAAATCCTTAGTTGCAATATTAAGCTTCGCACAGATAGAAAATGTTGACATAAGAAAGAAACTATATGAAAGGTTGATGAGGTCAAACCCTGAACTCCTGCTAAACCTGAAAAAACAGATTCTAAATAAAATGCAAGAAGAACCAGAAAAATACACACAGTTCTCTGGTGATGTCCGATTTATTGACGAGATTATTGAAGGATGGGAAAGAACAACAGGATTAGAATAAATACTCTTTAACGAGGTTAAAACAATCGCCGCATCAAATGCGAATTGCGGATTCGTTTCCTTGAAATCACTGGCTGCGCGGGTGAGAGTTTTCGGGTCACACGAGCTGCGCAGAGCAAATTCGATGGTGAGAATCTTAATGAGTGCAGAGGTTCGAGGTCGAAAGATATTCCCGCCAGCTACCGGACGGAACCGGAATGAAATCGGGGCGCAGTCGGTCGTTCGGATACACGTAAACCCAGGCGGAAACGACGTCACCGCTGTTCAAAATCGTCACGGCTTTCTCGATTCGGATGTAGTGGCTTCGGAGGTCGCCGGGAAGATAGCCTTCAAGCAGGTCGAGGCGTTTGAGTGTCTTCACAATGTCCGGGAAGGTCATGACCTCGCCGAAGACCGCGCCATCCGGCGCGTCAAACATCGCGGGGAAACCATAAGGCAGGTGGTACAACCGACCGGTTGTGACGGCGGGCTCGATAGTGAGTGCATCGCCGCAGAACCGCTCATGATTCGACATGCCGCTTAGAAGAGTTCCATATCTTCACCGCTGGAGCGTCCCGTTGAAATACCGGAACTCGATAGTCCCCTTCTCGAACAGGGCGTGCAGGTTCAATCCGCGATAGCGGCTGCGGTCATAGTGAATCGGCGCGTGATTCTGGTAGCCGTACCACAGGCGGTTGAGTTCCTCTTTCGATTTTGGTTTCTTCTTTTCGATTTTCTGGATGAAATCCGCGTCCACCTTTTTCGCGTATCTCGCCAGCCGCTCGGTGTTGACGTTTAGCGCCTTCACAATCAAATCTTCCTGTTTGTTTACGATTTTGACGAGGTTCACGAGCGCCCGCGCGTCGAACGGCGAAGCATCGATATGGACGTGCACCCCGCAGGAGCGATTTTACGCGCATGTTTCACGATGGTTTTGCAGAAATAAGGCGTGTAACTTCGATATATATATCTGCGCATAAATAACAGGACACACTAATGACCACAAAATGCTATAGCACAATATCATCATTCGTGAGATTTTCAGAGGGAAATATGCAATTTTGTGACCATTGTGTTCAATGCATTTATAATCCATATTCATGTCCTACAACTTATGCACGGCTATATAGTATCGGCCGGGTTCTCTTTGCTGCAAGTTGCCCGGCTATTTTGCAGCCTTTTCAGGTGGCGGGCCCACGTCTGGGATTATTGTGAAGGTGGAAATGCCGGTGCCGGTGTTGCCTGAGATGTCTGTCATGCTGAGAGTAATGGTGGCCGTGCGGGTAGTGACGTTGGTTGTTATGTCGATCAGGGAGCCGGTGATTTCCGCAAGCGATGACGACTGCTGTTCGAATTGAGTCGCCACAGTGGGGGTGGCGAAGTAGTTCGTTATCGTGACGGGGTTGCCGCCGTCGAGTTGGATGGTGGCGGCAATGGGCGAGCCCACAGAGTCAGGGACGCTTTCGGAGTCAGAATAAGTGAACTGGATTGCAAAGGAGGCGTCGACGAATTTACTGTCGGTAGCCTGGCTGCCGTTTGCGGGGTAGGTTATTGTGATGGCTGGCGCGGTGGTGTCTGAGAACGATGCCCCCGCGTTGATTCTCGCAATGACGTCAGCGGTGTTCTGGCTGTCAGCAAAAGATGCGTAACTGTACGATTGAGGTTGGAGCAGGGCGTTTCCGATTTCAGTTTTCAGCGGCGTGATGAGTGCGGAGCCTTCAACCGTGCCAATCGCCGGGGCAGCCATGTTCAGGGAGACCAGCTTTTCATAAATGACCGCCGCCGCCGTGGTGGTGGAGTTGATGTTCTTGGAGTTCGAGCCGGCGGTGATATCCGCGTACATCTTCAATTGAATCGCCCCGCTCGCGGCGGCTATTTCCGTGCAGTTCGCCACCGGAAGGGAGGCGAAAGTGAAGTTGCCGTCCGCGTCGGCGGTGACGGTCGTGGAGTAGGCTGTTACCGCCGCTCCCATGAGCCCCTTTCCGGCGGTTCTTGCGGCTGCCTTCGGGTTGAAACCTTCCGGTACCTGAACCTGCCCGTTGAGACTTCCCGTGGGGGCAGACGATCCGCCGCCGCACGAGGTTAGCAAAATGGTGACGGCAAAAACAAGGATTGTCAGCAGATATGTCTTGTTGTTTGACACGATTTGTTTTCCTTCGTCCATGGTTGATCGCTCTTATTTAATGATAAGTTCGCAGCGTACGTTGGTCTTCACGAAGTAGCCCTTCCACGGCTCCATCCGGCCGCCTTCGGGCACCTCGGCGTAAGCGCCCTCGATGTATTCGAACAAGCGCATGTCCAGCCATCCCCGTGCGGCAGCTTCCGAGAGCGGCAGCTCTACCCCGGAGTAGGATACCGATATGTTGTCGCCCCACTCGATGGGCTGGGTGTAGGGATCGCCAATCAGGTTCCAGCCTTTCTCGAGGGGAACTCGAATCGGTACGCCGACGCTGGTCGGCGCGCCTTCGACGTCCACCGTGATGTTTTCCTCGACGTGTACCCAGTAGCCGATGCCCGCCTGGATGTCCACGCCTTCCTCGTCGTGCACCGTGTACATCTTCCGGTCGTGGAACTGGAAGACGTTCATCTTAGAGATGTCGTCGCCGAGTTGGACGAGCGCGTTCGTTACCTCCGGCTCGATGGGGAACGATAGGAGGTTCCAGCCGGAGTGGAGGGTGTGCGAGACGGTCTCGGTCTGGCTGGCGCTTGACGCTGTGACCGTAATGGTGAAGGCTCGCGGCGAGGCGCCTGACGGCGTGTACGAGTAAGAGCCGGTTTCGAGCATGTTGACCGTGGTTCCGCTGACGATGTCGGTCAGTATCACGCTATACCTGCCTGCGGCGAGTTCCGAGGCGTCCCATTCGATTGTGACGGTTGTGGTTGCGCTGGTTTCGACGTTCATACGCCATTCTTTCGACGCGCTGAAGGTGAGCCTGACGTCGTTTGCGAGGCGCTCGGTGGAACGCTCCGGCTCGGATGGAGTGAAGTAGAGCGAGAGGTAACGGTCGGCGCTGCGGGGTGGTTCCTCGACGTCTTTGCGATCGAAACCGTCGGCGCCGTCAGGGGAGATGCCGAGGAGGTTGTCGTCGTCGCGCAGCCCTGCGGCGCGGGCGGAAATTCTCAAACCTTTGAGGCGCGGGCGGATGATCTTAGCAAGCGCGCGTGTTGCGGATATCGGCTCGGGTACCGTGGAATCGAAGAGAAGATCAACGTCGTCGTACGCCTTGAGGAAGTAGCCAATCCACGGGATCATGTTGTAAGAGCTTTCGTTCATCGAGTAGCCGCCGTTTTCATAAGAGAAAAGTACCGAAGCTATAAGCCCCGCGCCCGCCGCGTCGTCGAAGTTGTAAACCGTGCCGTTCTTTTTCACTTTCAGCGTGCCGATGCTGAACTCGCGGTCGTAGGGCGAACCGACCTGGTTCCAGCCGCTGTGAAGCGCAATTGAATAATCCGCCGTCGTGTCTGCCACCTTCCCGTGGATCGTATATGAAAGATCGTTGTCGTAAGGTTTGATAAAGAAAGCCTCTCCGGGGCGCAATTCGCCGGGCGAGACGTAGTTGAGAGCGTAGGGATCGGGTTCCGCTTTCTGCGGGTCCCAGCGGATGATCTTGTATCCGGTCGTGCCGAAGACCGCCTTTGGGGAAGTCTGATCCGGCTGCATCGGTAGGGACATCATGTGCCATTCGCCCGCCGTCAGCACGCCGGAGACGGTTACAGGATTGGACACGGTCACCTGCACGGAGGCGGAGGTGGAGTTGCCCGCGACGTCCATCGCCGTGAGGCGCATGGTGTAGGTTCCGCCGAACTTTGACGCGTCCCACGTGGCGAGCGTGCCGCCTGTGACGTTCTGCGTGGATTCCGTGATCGCCGTCCACGATGAGGGCGACGCCGTGGCGCCGTATTCGACTTTGTAGTTTGCGAGGGCGGCGTCAGATGCGGCGCCGGTGATTGCCACGGAACCAGACACCGTTTCCCCCGCTGCCGGGCTTGTTATCGTCGCCACGGGCGGCGTTGTGTCAACGGTTACAGACAGGTTCAGGTAACCTTTGTTGCCGGATGGGTCCTCCGCCACAAATTGCAGTGTGTTCGATCCCTCTGCAAGAGATACGCTGGTGGTGAATGTGCCATCCGTTTGGACTACTATTGTATTGCCGTTCAGCGTCAGGGTGGAGTACGGGTCAGTCGTTCCGTTTACGGTTATTAAGGTTGAATTTAGTATCGAACCGTCCGCCGGGTAGGTTATCTGTATGGTCGGGCTGGTGGTGTCCACTGGAACGGCGGACATTTCGACCGTGTTGTCGTCTTCGTTTCCGGCGGCGTCGGCGGCGCGGACCACGAAGTAGTATGTCCGTCCGTTAACCAGTGACGGGGTGACGAACGTTGTCTGCGAGGCATTGTGAGAAGGTGTCGAAAAGCCGCCGTAGTCGCCGCTTGTTGTCGAGATGTAGATGTTGTAGGTGATTGGCGTGGAGGGGTCGTAAGCTTCGTTGTATGAGATGCTGATCGCTCCGTCGGTTCCCAATGCCGCGCCGGAGATGATACCAGCGAAGGATGGCGGCGTTTTATCTGCCGTGGTGCCATCCGTTGGGGTAACGGCTTTCTCGGCGGTATTTTCATCCATGTTGCCGACCGCGTCGGCTGCCCGGACTGAAAAGTAATACGTCGTTCCGTTGGTCAGGCTGCCAATTTGTAGTTGTGTCTGAGTGGTCATGGCTGCAGGGTTGTCGTAATCGAAGGCACCGGAGGCGGTTGAATGGTAGACGTAGTAAGTTATCGGAGTATGCGGATCGGAAGCTGGGGTCCACGAAATATCCACCGTTCCTCCTGTTGTCGTATCCTGCGCGTATTGGATACCGGTGAATGCAGGCGGGGTGTTGTCTACCGTGACCAGCATTGTAGCGGTTGCGGAGTTGTTGGAGTTGTCTGTTGCCACGAGGCGGATGGTATAGTCCCCGTCGGCCGCTTCGGCAGTGTACCACGTGGTTATCGTGCCGTTTTCAACGGGGAGGTTGGAGTAAGTTAGTTGCGTCCACGATGTAGGCGATGCGCCTGCGCCGTAATCAATGATGAACTCCCTCAGGCTGTCGTCCGTCGCCGTGCCGCTTATGGTGATCGTTCCGGAAACCGGGGAGGATATGTTGTTGAGCGACGCCGTCGGCTGGGAGTTGTCCGAGCCAAGATAAGCGATGAGGCTGCCGTTGCGGGTTGAGACGAAGACCATGCCGTCTGCGATGGCGGGCGAGGCGTCGGTGGGTCCGCCGAGGCTGACCGTGCCGAGGCTTGCGCCGGTGGACGTATTGAATATGTGCAGCGTGCCATCCGTCGTGCAGACGTAGAGGGTACTGCTGGCTGCCGCGGGCGAAGGCGCGAAGGTCATCCCCGTGACGTCTCCGAGCGTCGCCTGCCATGCGAGTTGTCCGTCGGAAGCGTTAAGTGCGGCTATTTTCTGTTGCGGGTACCCGATTGAGAGGTATACTTTGCCGCCCGATGAAATAACGGAGGAGACTTTGACTATCGAGTCGCCGGGGAAGGGCGCCGCCTGCCAGACGGGCGCTCCCGTCTGTGCGTTGAAAGCGTAAACGTTCAGGTCATATTCACCCGGCGCGCCGAAAACCACGCCGTTTGCGATGGCGGGCGATGATGTATAGATCATCCCGCCGGTAGCGCGGGCGGCAATCTGCGCTCCGCTTGAGGAGTCGAGTCCGTAGAAAACGCCGTCGTCGCAGCCGACCCACACCATTCCATCAGCTGCCGCGGGGGTCGAGTAGAACGGCTGCCCGGCTGCGAATTCCCAGAGGGTGGCGCCGGTGCTGAGGCTGAGTGCCGCCACCTTGTTCGCAGGCTCCCCGACGGAGACGAAGACCCTTCCGTCGGCGATTGTCGGCGAGGAGTAGATGGCGCCTCCGAGGTCGCGGCTCCAGAGCTGCGCCCCGCTTGTCTGCCCGAGCGCGTACACTTTCCCTTTTTTAGTCGTCAACACCACCTTGCCGTCCGCCGCCGCCGGCGCGGAGACGACCATTCCGTCTGCCTGGAACTGCCATATCGCATTGCCGGTCTGGACGTGGACGGCATGGAGCGTGCCGTTCGCCGTGCCGATGAAAACGAGGTACCCGGCTTTTGAGGGCGAGGAGTGTATGGCGTTCCCGGCGTTGAATTCCCACGCCTGGCTCAGCGGAGGCGACGCTGAGTTCGAGGTGTATCCGGAATGGGCTGCGTCGCCGAGGAAGGTCGGCCAGTCGGACGCGTATGAAAAGTCGCCGGCAGCGAGTAGCGAGTACACAGGTAAAAGCAAAATTAGAAGGGTGCTTATTCTGTTGCGCTTTGGACTTTTGTTTCTCATTTCCCTTACCGTTGCCGTTTTATCTTTTTCCTTCCGTACCATGCACCGTATTTATTGCAGCGGGAAGGCGTAGACTTTGCCGTCCGCTGAAATCGCCATTACTCGGTTGGTGCCGTACGCATCGACTGAAACCGCTTTAATCGCGCCGGCAGCAACATACGGCCAGCCGGTGAGGACCGACGCCGAGGTTACGTTGTCCTGAAGGGCGTAGAAGGAGCCGTTGCTGGTTCCGAAGTAGACGATGTTGTTGTAGAAAAGCGTCCTGCTCGTTACCGGGTAAGTCAGGCACGAGGTTCCGTCCGGGTACATCCATTTCTGCGTGCCGTTCGTGTAGTTAAGCGAATAGATGCAGCCGTTGTCGTTGCCTGCGTACACACTCTCGTTGCCGACCTGGACGAAGCCCTTGTTGAACCAGGCGCCGGTCTTGAATTCTAGTACCTGCACGGGGGAGGAGGGGCTGAATGTCCAGGCGATCTCGCTGCCCGCCAGCTGCCAGGTGTCCAGACGGTAGAATTTTCTGTTGTTGTCACCGATGAACATCCAGTTGCCGAGGCTGTAGTCGAGCAGGTCCCTCGGGAAGGTGAAGGGCGACGAGTTGAACACGCCGTAGCCGATGAAGGTTACGACTATGTTACCGTTGGTCTTGTCCACTTTTTGAATCGCCCCTCCCTCGGTCGGCACCCAGAAGTAGTTGTCGGCGGAGAGGGCTGGTGATGAGGACACTGCCGCGCCCATGGCGGTGTCAGTCCATCCCGTGCAGGCGCCGCCTGTGTCGGCGAGGCGGCAGTAGAAAGTGCCGTTCGTAGAGGGGACATAAACGCGCGTCTCGGTGCCCACGATGTCCAGGATCGGCGCCGCCTTTATTGCGCTGGCGGGAGAAAGACTCAGCGGTCCCCATACGTTGCTCGCGGAGGCGCCGTCATCGTGGATGGCGTAGAAGTTGCCGCTGTCGTCGCCGAAGTAGATGTTGCACGTTTCATAATTTACTTTCGGAAGCGAGTTTATTGCCGCCAGCGCGGTGTACGCCCACCTTTTCGTCCCGTCGCTCATGTTTATCGCGTAGAATTTTCCGTTGCTGTTGCCGATGTAGTAGGTGTTCACCGGTGCGCCGGCGGGGCAGTCCCATTCCATCTGCCCGCCCTCGTTGAAGGCGAGGGTCGTCCCGCTGTCGCTGAACTCCCAGACCGGGCTGACCTGGAGGTTGATCGTCACCACGTTTGAGGTGGGCGTGTTGGAGGAGACCGGTGTGCCGAGGTTCGATTCCGTGCCAGTGGCTGTGCCTTCGAACTGGACGGTTCCGGCGGCGTCCGCGCGGAACTGGTAGGCGAAATTCTGCAGTCCGCCGCCCGCGATGTTTGCGCTGGCAGGAGTGGGACCGGATATTTTCGTTACTAACGCGCCGCCGATGTAGTATTTCGTTAAATCCGTCGGGGATGGGCTGACGTTGTTCGCCTGCGACGAGCCGACGGCGTTGGTGACGGAGAAGGTCACGCTGAAGGTCTGGTTCGTGTTCACGGGGCTTGTGATCGTCTGGAAGCTCGCCGTCAGGGACGCGGCGTTTTTGATTTCCAGGTTTGTTGAATTGATGGGCGAAACCGTGAAATTCACCGTTACGCCGGAGGACGGCGATGTCGTTACGTATGTGGAATTTGCAAGCGAAACTCCAACGGTGCTGCCCTGCGTGGCGGCGCCGCTGATGGTATAGAGGACTATCAGGCTCTCCGTGGCGCCGTTGACCACGGGGAAGGTGAAACCGTCGAAGGTGAGCGTTCCCGCGGTAAAGGTCTTGTCGGCGCCGAGCTGCACGTCCGTGCCGCCGTCGTAGGCGCCGTTGTCGTTCACGTCGTGATACAGCGCCGCCGTGGCGACGTCGGTGTCCACACCCGTGCCGGTCAGGTCAATCTTCACCGTTGCCACGTTGATTGTTCCGGCGGCTGAGGACATCGTCAGTTGCTCGAAGACGACGTTGGTCTGACCCTTCGTCACGTCCGTGAGCGCCGCCGCCCTGTCCGTCCCGCTCACCGTGAGCGTGTTCGTGATCTGCGGCGTGCCGGAGTTTATGGTCGAGAACGGGCTGACGGTGGGCGGCGCGGTGACCGTTACATAGGTCTTGTCAACGATGCGGGCGCCGACGGTGTTCCCAGTCGTGGCGGAGGAGGCTATGTTGAACACCACAAGGAGGTGCTCCGCGGTCGGGCTTGTTATGGTATAAATCAAGGCATTGAAGGTAAGGGTTGCGCCGATGAAGGTTTTAGTTGAAAGGAGCGCGTCGCCGATGTCGAGCACGCCGTCGTCGTTCACGTCGTCATATAATTTCGCCGAGGCGATGTCGGCATCCGCGCCCGTGCCAGTGCGGTCAATCTTCAAGTCGGTCAAGGTAATGGCGCCCGAGGACGCCGTGAGCGTGAGCCACAGCATCTCAACATCGGTTTCTCCCACCTGAACGGTCGCAGGCGCCTTGTCGGCGCCGGAGACGGAAAGGGCTTGTCCTATCGAAGAGTTTGATGACTGGATGGTGTTGGCGAAGTAGATGTTTTCGCCGCCGGAGGTGGTGACGTAGGTCGTGCTTGGAATGGATGCGCCGACGGTATTCCCCGCTGCGGCGCCGCCGGCGATGTCGTAGGCGATAAGCAGATATTCCGGCGTCCCGGCCGTAACGTTGTAGCTGATAATGAAGGTTGCGGACGCGGGTGAGCCGGCGAATGTTTTCGTATCCAGCAGCACGTCCGTTCCACCCTCGTATGTGCCGTTATCGTTCACATCGTCGTAGAGTTTTGCCGCCGAGATGTCCGACGAGGTGCCGGAACCGCTCAATTCCGCTTTGACGGACGTTACCGTAATCACCCCGCCTGACGATTCCAGTTTCAGCTGTTCCATGACGCGGTCGGTTTCATTGGGGAAGACCTCCGCCGGCGCCTTGTCGTAGCCGGTGACCGTGAGCGTCGTGCCAATCAGTGAATTGGATGAGGCTGTCGGCTCGGCTGCAAAGGCAACATCATCGCTCCCGGGCGCGCTCACGGTGACGTATGTGCTGTTGGCGAGTGAGACGCCCGCGGTTCTGCCGGGGACGGCGGCGACGGCAATGTCATAGGTGATGATCACGCTTTCGGGCGTGCCGGAGACGACGTTGAAGGCTGCGGCATCGAAAGTGAGTGTTCCGGCGGTGAAAGTTTTTGTGGTCGAGAGCTGGGCGTCTCCTGCATCCCACGCGCCGTCGTTGTTGACATCGTGCCACAGCTTTGCCGCTGCGATGTCCGTGTCCAGAGCGGTCCCGGAAAGATCGGCCTGCACGGTGGATATCTGGATCGTGCCGTTGGAGGCGGTGCACTGAAGCTGGAGCATAGTGTTGTTTGTCGAACCGATATTAACGTATGCCGGCGCCTTGTCTATTCCGCTCACGTCAAGGCGTTTTTTGATGGTCTGCACGTTCGGGTTGGTTATGACCGCGTCGAGCGGTCCGTCGTTGCCGGATGCCACTACAACGCCCGCATCTACATCGGCGCTGCCCTGCTTCAGCGCCATCTGGATTGTGCTGAGCGCTGTGTGAGTTGCGGCGATGTCCGTGGAGACGAAGAACCGCTGACCGCCTGAGGGTATGGCTGTAGAGAGCAGGAGCGCCTCCCACCAGCCGCCGGCGTTCCATGTGGCGGTAGCGAGCGCGGGGGCGTCGGCGCCGGCAGGCGCAAATATGCCGTTGTCGTCACGGTCTTCCCAGAATTTCACCGCGGCGATGTCGGTGCCGTTCACGGCGGTGCCCGTGTTCTGGACGCGCAGACCGGTGAGCGTGTCGGCGGTAGTGCCGTTAGCGGGCAGAAGGAAATTCATCACAAGTTTGTTCGTATCGTTCGCATAAAAAGTCGCAGCCGCCGCCCCGGTGTTCGTTATCTGCGCGGCGATCATGCCGTCAACCGTCTGCACGTTCGGGTTGGTTATGACCGCGTCGAGCGGTCCGTCGTTGCCTGATGCGACGACGACGCCGGCGTCGGCGTCCGTGCCGCCCTGCGGCAGGTATATCTGCGCCGTGCTCCCGTCGGTTGGGTTGGAGGCTATGTCAACGGTGATGTAGAGGCGCTGGGCGGAAGAATAAGCCAGTAATATATCAGTTTTCGCCCACCAGGAGTTGGCGGCGCTCCATGTGAGTGCGCCGAGCGATGTGTCCTCCGCCGCCTGGAAGCCGGCAGTGACGCCGTTCTCTGCCCATGCATTGACCGCGCTGATGTCCGTGGAGTTCAGTGCGGTTCCTGAGTTTTTGACCCGCAGCCCGGTGAGCGTGTCTGCGGTGGCGCCGTTGAGCGGTATCGTAAAATCCATCACCAGTTGGTTTGTGGCGCCGGCATAGAAAGAAACCGCCGGCGCGCCGGTGTTCGTTATCTGCGCTGCGATCATCCCGTCAATCGTCTGCGTGTAGGGATTGGTTATTGCGGCATCGGTGGGTCCGCCGTAGGTGGAGGCAACCGTGATGGCGTTCACGGGTATCTGCATTTGTATCGTCCGCGCATCGGTCGGATTGGAGGCGATGTTCGCGGCGACGAAGAGGCGCAGCCCGCCGATGGGGATGCCGACGGCGGGGCTGACTTCCCATCTGCCGGCGACCGCGTTCCACGTGAAGACTCCTATCTGCGTGTCGGTGGGCGGTCCCTGCCATCCCACGGCGCCGGTGTCCGTGTACAGCTTCAGCGAGGCGATATCAGTGGTGTTCGTCGCCGTGCCGGCGTTGGTAACATAAAGCGTGTTGAGCGTGTCCGCCGCGCCGTCGTCGTCGGGGATTTTGAAGTCGAGGACGAGTTTATCGGTCTCGCCTGCGTAGTACGTGGCTGCGCCGGGTCCGTAAACGGGGACGTCCGAGGCGACGATCTTGCGCTTGGCGGTGATCGAGATGTAGTCCGGCCGGGTGCCGATAGTGGGGGTTCCGACTTTGTACGCGAGGAAGCGGAGTTTCAGATTGTTGATGTCGTTTGCGGTATCAATGTAACTCGCCACCTGTTTGGTCTCCGAGCTGTCCACGCCGTACGTCGGGACCACGAGTGTCTCGTTATGGATGTTCCAGCCCGGATTGTCCGCCTCCCATACCTCGAGCTTCGCGGCGGATATGTTGGCGCCCGCCGCCAGGCGGTTCCATTGCCATTCGTAAGTGACCTGCACGCTGCCCATAATGGAGCCGGCTGGCATTGTGAATCCGGCATTTGTGTATTCCTGATATTTGGTTTCGTCGAATGCATTTTGAGGAATATTCGCCAGCCAGGGGAGCCAGACGTCGTCGGAACTCTGGATGGCGATGACGCTTGTCGAAAGCCCCCCGCCGGGATACCTGATGATCGCGCCGGCGTCAACGTTGACACGGATCCCGTCAATTTCCACGTCGCTCGCGATGCTCGTGCCCTCGTAGGCGACGAGGCGGACCTTTATGTTGTTCACGTCGAGCGCGGTGTTGATGTAGGCGGTTACGGTGCGGCTCCAGGTTGAATCCGCGGTTGTAATAGTGATGCCGGTTTCGTCGTGCCACGTGCTCGTTTCCTGCTCCCATACCTCCAGTTTCACACCATCCGGCTGCTCGCCCACATATCTCCATTCCCCCTCAACGCTTACAGACGTGGGGGGCGAGCCGAGGGCGAAGCCGAAGTTGTTGAACTCGGAATAATCGTTCTCATTGTAGCCCGCGAGGTTGCCCGGCACCCTGTGCGACCAGCGGAAGTTGTCCGAGCTTGCGACGACGAGCATCAGTGAGTCGTAGTCAACGACGCCCGGACGCTTGGTCAGTGATACGGCGGCGTCGGCTCGACAGGAAAAGAAAAGAAATATTGTAAAAGCAGCGAGTAGTGAGTAGCGAGTAGTGAGTGAAAAACCTTCCCCAAAAATCTTCCTTGTTTTTCCCTTGCTGCTCATTACTGGCTGCTTATTTCTTCGCGGCGCTCTTTTCCTGCAATATCGGCAATTTTTGTGCCAAATTTGTTATTAAAAAATTCCCTGCGGAATGGACATTTTATGTTGCCCCGGACTGCATTTTTTTGCGCAGAAGCGCACCGTCTTGCACCATTGTTAATTCGCAAAAAACTCAACTAAGTCCCTCGTATAATGTGTCATAACGGTTTTTCTGTTCGTTTCTGAACCGGTCAACTGTTCAACGGAAAATCTATGCAGCCGACTTGCTGGGTCACGTTGCCCGCGCCCCTGCACTTGCCGCAGACCAGCACCCGCGGATCAAAGAGGCTCTCCGACTCAACCGCAGGCTTCTCATAAACCTTTTTTTGTGAGGAAAATATGTTATTGGCTTTGCGTTCTGTGTTTGTATTCATGCCTTCAAATTATAGCGGTTTTTTTCATTTTGATATATAATCTAAAAGAAAAATTTCATGGGTTTCAACAGACAACCGGTTCAACCATGCGCGCCGACTCCAAGAACGAAGAACCGCTGATGGTTTCAATCGCGGGAATCAACATAGCCATCCGCTGCGAAGATCGGTCTTTTTTTCAACTGATTGACCATCGCTATCGCTCATTCCGCACGGACGGAAAGACTTCGTTCAAACTTCACACCCATCCCGAACCGGGTATGCCGGAAATCCACGCTCCTCTCGTCGTGAAGGGAGAGGGCGTTGACTCTTATATTCTCAAAGGCGCCATTGAAGGCGTGATTTCGGTAAAAGCGAAAGTGGGACAGGTGTTCCTCCCGCCTGACCCCGTCGCCTTCGACGGATTGCTGCGCCTGATCGCGGGGACGCTCCTTCTTAAGGGGGGAGGGATGTTGCTCCACGCTTCCGGCGTTGTGAGACGCAGCCTCGCGTGGGTGTTTTTCGGCCCGTCGGAAGCCGGGAAGACCACCATAACTGAACTCTGCCGCGGAGACCCCGTGCTCAGCGACGAGGTGGTTGCCGTTCGAAAAAACGACGGCGGCACATACTACGCTCACTCAACACCCTTCCGCGGGAAATGGAAACCGGGCAAACCGGTGCCGCCGGCGCCGCTGGGCGCCCTCCTGTCGCCCCGGAAAAGCCGCCGCACGGACTTCGAAAGAATCGCCGCCCCCAACGCCGTGAAATTGCTCGTCCCCCAGGTGATCATGCATCCCGAAATAGGAAAATCATCCCAATGGGCGCTGGGCAACTGTTGCGACCTTCTCGATAGCATTCCCTGCTTCACGTTGAATTTCCTGCTGAATACACCGATAAAGGAAACCCTGGATGAAATTGCAAGTTCGCATATCCCGCTCTCCTCATGTGGCGTGGCGAGAGGTTGATGACGCCGTATATCTCGTCGAGCCGCAAGAAGCAAAACTGCACTGCCTGAACTCCACGGGAAGTTCCGTGTGGAAATTGCTCGACACTGAAAAGACCGCGGAGCAGATCATTTCGCGCCTGAAACAGGAATTTACGGGCGATTTATCCAGAGTGAAAGACGATGTTTTTGAATTTCTCGAATACATGAGAGAAAAAAAACTGATAATACTCGATGAAAACGAAACCTGAAAAACTCTCCCCCCTCGGCAAACTCATCACGGCATCGTCGGAAAAATGCATTCCGCTGAACCTGTTTTTCGAACTGACCCACAGATGCAACCAGCGATGCATCCATTGTTGCATTTCATCCCCCACTCCGGAACTTTCAACCGAAAAAATCAAATCCCTCCTGAACGACGCGGCGGAAATGGGTTCGCTTTTTCTGACGCTCACCGGCGGCGAGCCCATGCTCCGCGACGATTTCTTCGAGATCGCGCATCATGCGCGAAATAGAAACTTCGCGGTGAGGATTTTCACGAACGCGACACTCATTGACGGCAAAACCGCTGACAGGCTTATCGAAGCAGCGCCGATGGAAGTTGACGTCAGCATACACGGTCCCGACGCCGAACTCCACGACGGCATCACGAGAACGCCGGGCTCATTCGACAGAACGATGAGAGCGATAAAACTGTTGAAGGAAAGAGGCGTTCATGTCAGCCTGAAAAGCATGCTCATGAAACAGAATTTCGACCGGTACGGGGAGATTTTCGATCTTGCGGACGGACTTGACGTCACGTGCCGGGTCGACCCGACCATCACCGCCGGGATCAACGGCGACGCCGCGCCGCTCGCCCACCGCATCGAACCCGCACGGCTCCGAAAGATAATCTCCGACAAACGTGTCTTTGAAAACATTGAGCCCGCGCCGGGGCAGAACGTCTGGTGCCGGGTCGGCAACACCGAAATGAGCATTGCCCCGAACGGAGATGTAATGCCCTGCATTCAATGGAGAACGCGAGCGGGAAACGTAAACGAGCAGCCACTGAGAAAAATATGGGAAGGTTCCCCTGTGTTCGAATTCCTGCGCGGCATCACCGCCGGCGGCACGCCCGGCTGCCGGGATTGCGAGCTTATGAGTTGGTGCGCAAAATGCCCCGGAATAGCCGAAGCCGAAGGGGGGCAATGGAACAAACCTTACGAGTGGGCTTGCACGATGGCAGGACTTTTCAAGGAAATGGAGGAAATATCTCCAAAATAAATCGCGGCGGCTTCACCATCGCATAAAATGGATGCAGCGGTTCGCGTTTCAAACGGCAAGCCAGTGCATATCAAAGAAAAAATCAAGTATGAACTTCTGGATGAAGTTCTCTTGAGGGGAAACGAGTTTTCTTTCGTCGCGGAAGGCTCCAGCATGCTTCCATTCATACCGCCGGGAACGAAAGTGACAATCGAAAAAGCGATTCCCGAAACCCTGCGGCCCGGCGATATAGTTCTTTACCAATCGGGAGAACGAATTTGCCTGCACCGCTTTCTGCGCGCTTCGAACCGCGACGGAGAAACCGTCTTCCACATGCGCGGCGACTCACAGACAGCGACGGAAACCGTTGCCGCCGATGGCATCGTCGGAAAGCTCGTCCGCCTGGAAGTCAAAGGGAAACTGTTCGAAGCCGAACATATTCAACCCAAAAAAAACGAGAAACTGTTTTTCTCCTGGCTCTTCCTCTCCGTGTCAACTTTCGAGTTTTTTCAAAGGGCGCAAAAAGTATGCCGCATCCCCAGCAGTTCGCTTACATCAGCGATCGGAAAGACCTTCTGGAAACTTTCCGCGCACACATCACGTATGTTTCTTAAATAACCGCCTTTGTTTTCGCTTGAGATGCCTGTCAAGCACTGAAGGTTTTCCGTTGTTTTCGCAGCAATCACAAATCCGCATCAACTAAAGATCGCCATTAAGACCGGCCACTGAAAAAAAAGAACGCCGCCCGGTATTGCAGCCTGTCTGCCGTGCAAACGGCACAGGCAGGCGGCGTTCTATGGTTTTGTGACTATCCTTGGTACTGCTTATCCCTTCAGAACTTTTTCTTGAGCCATTTCCCGAGCTTGTGTCCGAGCTTTGCCGTAAGCGTGGTCGGCTCGATCTTCACGTCTCCCGTGGTGTCCACAGTTACGCCGACGCCGGGGGGTCAATTTTACGCGCCGCGCAACAACTGATTCAAACAAATTGAGGATATCAAAGACGAAACGCATTTTGATAACGTCACCGTAAAACCTTCCTCTTGACAACGGATGCCTTAACTGGTAATAATTATTACTGGATAGTGCCTTTATTGGTATTTGTTCTGTCCGGGAGGCGGTCATGCTTGAAACGATAAAATCAATCATACTGGATTTTCAGGAGGCGCAACTGGAAACCGGCGTCCCTCGGCGGCTGGCGGTAAAGACTGTCAGGGGCAAGGCAACCGTCTGCATCGGTGTCCGCCGCAGC
>JBFMFE010000294.1:0-7418 GCA_040752295.1 bacterium | reverse complement strand
GGGATGTCCCGCGGGCACGAGCGCGGGGTGGACCCGTACGTCCTGTGCGTCCGGGGCGGCGCGCGATACGGCGATCAGCCTGATGCGGTAGCCAAGCTCGGCGGCGTAGCGTATGTCGTCGCGGGTGACCCTTCTTATGCCCTCCCGGTGGATGCGTCCCACGGGGACGCTTCTGCCGAACGCGACGGCGGTGAGTATCGCTATCTTGTACGCGGAGTCGAAGCCGTCCACGTCGGCGGTGGGGTCGGCTTCGGCGTATCCCTTTCGCTGCGCCTCGGCGAGCGCGTCCTCGAAATCGGCGTCCGCCTGTTCCATCCGGGTCAGTATGTAGTTGGTTGTGCCGTTGACGATACCGGTGATCTTTGTGACGCGGTTCGCCCTCAGGCACGTGAGGAGGGGCGTCAGTATGGGTATGCCCCCGCCGACGCTCGCCTCGTATCTGAGGGCGACGCCGCGCGATTCCGCCGCCGCGATAAGCTCCGCGCCGTGCTTGGCGATGAGTTCCTTGTTAGCGGTGACGACGTGTTTGCCGTGCCTGATGGCGTCCAGTATGAACTCGCGGGCGGGCGTGGTTCCGCCGATCAGCTCGATAACGATCCCGACGCGCGGATGCCGCGTCACCTCCGCGGCGTCGGTCGTCAGGATAGAGGGCGGAACCCTCACGCCCCGGTCCGTGGCGACGTCCACGTCGGCGATCTTCACGATGTTCAGGTTGAACCCGAGGCTGCCGCCGATGACCTTCCTGTTTCGCGTCAGTGTGCGCACGACGCCCGTTCCGATTGTTCCGAAGCCGATGAGACCGATCCCGACGTCATCCGGTTTGTTCAAGTAAACATCCTCCCTTCAGCGCCCTGCGAGGGTAACGGTCATTAAATCTTTTCTTTCGTCGTACATTCTTGTCCAAAATAAGATTTTTTAGACAGCCGAATTCAGGTAAAAATCATGGGCAATCATTCAAAAACCGCTCCGTTCCCTCGCAAAAAGGGCTTTCGGAGGCATTTTTTTGTTTGCGGTCATTTTGGACAGGCAAATTCATTTGAAACAGACCTGATCCTTGAAGTTGAGCCGTCATTCCAAAAAGCCCTTTATTTAAGCCGTTTATTTTTTTTGTCCAAAACACGATTTTCAGTTATTTTGGATACGAGTGAATTAATACATTAACACCGCATTGGATTCATCATTCATTTTTTCCATCGTTTCGCACGCCCGGTTTCCCGGGAGCGTCCCCCTCGCGGGGCGCCGCCGCCTCCACGCCCCTGCCGCCGGGCAGTCGCGGAAATACCTCGCTCAGCGGCTTCCCTTTCCTCAAATCATCCAGCAGACGCAGGTTGCGCAGTATCGCAACGTCTATTATCCGCCGCAAAAGTACGAAAAAGTCCCTCAACGTCGCTACCGCCAGACCGGGTACGCTCATTCGCTCCTCAAGCCTGCCCAGCACCTGCGTGTTGTTCGATATCTCCTGAACCGACCGCGTGAACTGCACGAGCGTCTCGTTCAACTCTGTGATCTTTTCCAGCATCAGTTCCGTGTTCTTTCCCAGCCGCTCGAACTCCTCGAAAAAATTGTGATCCCTCAGATAGTCAAGTTCGCCCTCAAGCCCGGCTAATACCTCGGTCATTCTCCGAGGGAAATTTATCAGGTTTTCGATGGGATTTCCCCTGTCCCTCATCCGTTTCGCACGCCGCGGGACCGGCGCCCCGCGCCTGCCGCCCCGCGGTCAGCCCCCGCGGTCTATCTCTATGTCAAGCTTCTTGACGAGGCGGTAGAAGCATCCCCTGTCCATCCCCGCGTGCCGGGCTGCCGCTGAAATGTTGCCACCGTACGCCTTCAGTATCCCCGTGATGTAGTCCCGGCTGAAGTCGTCGAGCACTTTCCTCTTCGCGTCCCTGTACGTGCCGTCCGTCGGACCCGCGGCGGGCGCGGGACCGGCGGCGGGCTCGACCGTCTGCGCCGCGCTCCTCACGTGTCCGGGCAGATGGTGCGCCCGAATCGTGGTCTCGTCCACGAGCGTGATCACTTTCTCAATCGCGTTTTCCAGCTCCCTCACGTTCCCGTGCCAGGGACACTCCGAGAGCCGGGCGAGGGCGTCGGGGGCTATCTCCGGCGGCGTCCGCTTCAGCCTCCGCGAGTATTTCTGCACGAAGTGGTCCGCGAGCATGGGTATGTCGTCGCGCCGCTGGCGCAGCGGCGGTACCTTGATCGTGATCACGTTCAGACGGTAGAAAAGGTCCTCGCGGAACGCCCCATCGCCCACCGCCGCCTCGAGGTCGCGGTTGGTCGCCGCGATCACGCGGGCGCTCGTCCTGATCGTCCTGTGGTCGCCCACGCGCGTGAATTCGCCGTCCTGAAGCACGCGCAGAAGCCGCGTCTGGAGGTGGTAGGAAAACTCGCCTATCTCGTCCAGAAAAACCGTCCCCCGGTCCGCCGCCTCGAAGTACCCAGCCCTGTCGCGGTGCGCCCCCGTGAACGCGCCCTTCACGTGCCCGAACAACTCGCTCTCGAGCAGCGATTCGGTTATCGAACCGCAGTCCACCGTCACGAACGGAAACTCGCCGCGGTTCCCGCTGTAGTGTATCGCCTTCGCGATCAGCTCCTTCCCCGTCCCGCTCTCGCCCTCGATCAGAACCGTGCTCTCCGTGTCCTTCAGCCTCTCGATCAGGCGGTACACCTCCTGCATCGCCTCGCTTCCGCCGACGAGGTTGTGGTACCCGGTCCGCCGCTCGAGCCGCGTCTTCAGCATTATGTTCTCGGCGATCAGCCGGTTGTGCTCGACCGCCCGCCTGAGAATGAGCGCGACCTCGTCCACGTTGAACGGTTTCGTGACGTAGTCGAACGCCCCCTCCTTCATCGCGGCGACCGCGCTCTCTATCGTCCCGTGCCCGGTCAGTATTATCACCGGCAGCGACGGGCGCAGCGCGGAAGCCTTCCGCAGAAGTTCAAGCCCGTTCATGCCGGGCATGACCAGGTCGGATATGAGGACGTCGAACTCTCTGCTTTTGAGCGCTTTCAGGGCGCCATCAGGCGAACCGGCGGTCTCCACCTCGTAGCCCAGCGACACCAGCGCCTTCGTCATGGCGGCTAAAATCCGCTTCTCGTCGTCCACGACTAAAACCCGCACGCTCAAATCCCCTCTCTCACAAGGTCCTTCCAGAGAAACTGTTTCAGGTTCGCCGTCCATTTCTCCGCCACGCTCCGCTCCGTCTCCGAAGGGTACGCCCCCGCGTCCGCGGGCGTCACCTCCGCTATCACCCTGTTCAGTGCGCGCACGACGTATTTGTCCTCCCGTCTGCGCGCCTCCACTTCGTATATGTTAAGGCTGCGCTCCAGCAGGTCGTTTATCCGCACCTCCGCCTTCTGCGCCCTCTCATACGGCGAACCCTCCCCGCCGCCGTCGGCGAAGACCATGATCTCGAGGTCTCCCCCCCTCACCACCCCGTAACACCTTCCCCCCTCGCCGCACTTCTCCTCCGCGATCACCCTCGAGCGGATTTTATATCCCCTCCCCGCCGCAGGGTCAATCCCCATCGCCCGCACAAGCCCCTCGATCATCTCTATCCGCTCGTCCGTCGGCGGATGCTCCTCGAAATAGTCCTCCAGCAGGTTGGGACGCCTGTACTCGTTCAGCAGCATCTTGTCGAGGAACCGCAGGAACGCCGTCGGCTCGTACCCGGCGAGCGCCATGTAGCTCAGCCCCACGCGGTCGGCTTCGACCTCGGCTTTCCTGCCGTAGGTCTCCATGCGCGCCTGCGCGATCATCCCCGCCGCCAGCATGGGACCGGGGTCGCGCGCGAGCAGCGTCACCACCAGACTGTACATCATGTTCCTCATGCTCTTTTTGTATGAGATCACGCCGTGCTTGCGCGCGATGTGCACCACCTCGTGGGCGATCACGGACGCCAGTTCGTCGTCGTCGCTCGTCAGCTCGATCAGCCCCCTCGTCACGAATACGTACCCCCCGGGCACGGCGACGGCGTTGATCAGTTCCGTGTCCAGAATTATGAAATGGTACTCGATGTCGGTGCGCTCGGACACGGAGACAAGCGCGCTGCCCAGCCGCTGTACCCGCTCGTTCCACCCCGGGTCCTCAACAACGCCGTACCGCGACGCCAGCATATCGGCGACGCGCTTTCCGAGGTCAATTTCCTCGCTCTCGCTGAGGTCGAGATCGAATATCCCCGCGCGGCACACAGATTGCCCGGCGGACAACGCGATGAGAAAACACGCCGAAATGAGAACGGACTTCCTCCAGCCGCGAAGTGTACTCGACCCCGCGGACAGGAAAACAAAAAAAACCTCGTGTGCATAACGACAGGCAGATAGTAGAAAGTAAATAGTGGACAGGGAGAGAAATGCGATATTTCTCAAAAATGCTCTCAATATTTCATGGTTGTAAGCTAAACCGGGCTTTCGCATTTTTCGACGTCGAATTTCCGAATCAACGTGCCCCTGCCCGTGTGCGTGCCCGTGCCCGCATTCTTTCATTTCTTTCGGGTACGCTCACGGGCACGCTCACGGGCACGGAAAGAAAAAACATCCATAGAAAAATTCCAGTCATGTCCCCGAAATTCTCAGATTTCAGGTTTGTTCATGTAATCACGACCTTGATAAAACTCCATCTTCACGGAGCGTAAGAGAGTACAGCAAGTCCATCTCGACCTTGCCAAAAATACGAAAGTCAAGCTGAAAACACAATATATCCCTTTGAAACGCCTTTAATTTATTGTTTTCCCTCGCTTTCTCACAGGGACAGCCCGTCGCTGGACCGCCTGACCTTCGCTCCGCCGTCACGTCCTCTTTCTCCCCGGGACAACGGCGTTCACCTCGTCGCCGGGGTTCACGCCGAGCATAAGCGCCGCGCTCGTTTCAACCGCCCCGATCTCGAGGTGACCCGAACTCCCAAAGTAAACGATCAACTCCCCCTTCCCCCCGCTGCTGTACGTCTCGCTCAACCCGATGACCGTCTTCCCCGCCGCCCTCACCGTGACGCTCGCCTTCTCGCCGTCCCCAAGGTCTTTTCGCGTGATGCTCGTTATCAGGTTCCCGAAATGGTCTATGTGTATGATCTTCCCCGTCGTGCCCCCCGGCGTCGTCCGCGGGAATGCGTCCTCGAGCACGACCGGCGACTTCACCACCCTCCCGAAATCCTCGAACCTCTTCCCCATCGCAAGGTGCGCCGCCGCCGGGGCGAACACGTCCCGCCCGTGGAACGTCGCGCTCACCTCCCCGCGCATGAGTTCCGGGTTCGTTATCTCCCTCGCGATGAAGTCCCCAGCCTCCCGTAGCACGTAGCTCAGCACCCCGTTGTCCGGCGCGGCGAAGTACCGCCCCCCCGCCGATGCCGCGAGCGCCTTTCTCCCGCCCCCGACCCCGGGGTCCACCACCACCACGTGCACCGTCCCCTCGGGAAACATCCCGTAGTACGTCTTCAGAACGTACGCCGCCGAAAGCACGTAATACGGCGATATGTGATGCGAAACGTCAACTATCGCCGCCCCGGGAAAGATCGAAAGTATCGCACCCTTCATGCCCGCGACGTAACCGTCCGTGTCCCCGAAATCGCTCAGAAGCGTGATCACGCGCCCACGCCTTTTCATCGAAACGGAACTCTCCTTTTACCTCATAATATAGCCGCATCCGGCGCTTCTTAAAAGCGGCGCCCCGGGACGACCCGCGCGCCCGCCGCTCCGGGATGTCTGTAACAATGTAAACGGGTGTCACGGCGCCGGCGGAAGAAAAAGCGCCATACAATGCCGGGCGGCAAAAACTTCTTCTGCAAACCGGCGGCGCTTTCGCGGCGCCCCGGGGTCAAGCCTTCAAATGATTGTAAACGTAGTCGCCGATCTTCTCGCGGTCGAAGTGGTCGAGCGCCACGAAGTTCGCCCCGACCTCGTATACGCCCTTCATGCCGTCCTTGTCCCGAACCCACACGATCTCCACCGTGGCTTTGATAGGACTGTCGTCGCCGGGCAGCACGAACGACATCTTCACGTTTTTCTTCCCCTCGAGTGGTTCCTTCGTCAGAAAGCAAACCCCTCCGCCCGACACGCTCACGAGCGGCGCCACCTTCATCCGCTGCCCCCTGTCGTTGTAGTACTCCATCGTGGATTCCAGCTTCAGCCTGACGTACCTGCGACGCTCCTTCACCGCATCCGCCCTTCCTTCCTGTCTGATTTATTATAACATTTCAGCGGTGTGAAGCAACGTGTATGAAAGAAGAAGTGAATGATGAATTCAGTATCCCTCCCCGCGGAAGCGGAGAATCGAATTCAGAATTTCGAAGGGAAGTTTTTTACTTCTGCATTCAACATTCGTCATTTTAGATTGAACATTCGCTTTTACCAACGAGAGCATTTTATATTGGACATCCGGAAGATCCCGGAAATGCGCCCTTTTTACCACGGAAGCACGGAAACACGGAAAAATAAAAGAATGATTGACCACGGAAGCACGGAAACACGGAAAATTTACAGTGCGCCTGCGGCGCATATAACACCTTTTTCTCCTCGCCAACGAGAGCATTTTATGCTGGACATTCATAAAATCCAAGAAATGCCCCCCTTTTTTACCACGGAAGCACGGAAACACGGAAAAATAAAAGAATGATTGACCACGGAAGCACGGAAACACGGAAAATTTACAGTGCGCCTGCGGCGCATATAACAACTTTTTCTCCTCGCTTCTGTGTTTCAATGATCTCCGTTTCACAGCTCTTTTCAACTGCTGTTCCATTTTATTATTCTTCCGTGCTTCCGTGTTTCCGTGGCTATATTGTTTTTTGTTGTTTTCCGTGCTTCCGTGTTTCCGTGGTCAATCATTCTTCTGTTTTTCCGCGCTTCCGCGGCTGCATGTAGTAATCAGAAAAAATTGTCCAATGTTTTCCGCTCCCATTAGTAAAACGTCACTTCGGTGGATAATTGCGAATTATTTATACAGGACGCCCCCCTTTTTTCAAACGCCCTCGAAAACATTCCGGAATTGTTCACCCGGGAATATACGGTATAATTACCGGAACGCGCCTCGCGGGACACTGCCCATGAGCATCGTCGGAGTTTACCTCACACGTCACGGCGAGACAAGCTGGAACCTCGAACAGAGGCTCCAGGGCGTCAGCGACATCCCGCTCACGCCCCGCGGCGAGCGACAGGCGGAACTCCTCGCCCGCAGACTCGACGGAACCTCAATCGCCGCGGTCTTCTCCAGCGACCTCCAGCGCGCGACGCGCACCGCCGAAATAATCAACGAAACGATCAACGCGCCGTTCTTCCCCGTCCCCGAACTCAGGGAACGCAACTGGGGCTGCCTCGAAGGCCTCACATGGAGCGACATCGAATCCCGCTACCCCGATTACGCCGGAAAAATACGCTCCGGCGACATGGACTTCGCGCCCGACGGCGGCGAGTCCAAAAACCAGGCGGTCC
>JBFMFE010000293.1:0-15229 GCA_040752295.1 bacterium | reverse complement strand
CGACGAATAAGGAGCACACGTCTGCGAGCGCCCGCGAGAAGGTGAGCGGGCTGGAGTGCAAACACCGCCTTGTTTCCCGCGCTCCGCGCGGGAGTGAAGGCGGCGATGACTCGCCGCAGTCCAAGGCCTGCCTGCCGGCAGGCAGGCGGATGACGTCGCAATCCATCGTGACGAAGAATGTGCGAAAGTTCACTTCGGATCGGTAAATCGTTACAATATAAAAGCCCCCTTCCGGGGGCTTTTTGATGCGCTGTCGCGTCCCTTCCGCGCCCGGCGTTCAGTGGAACGCCTGTTCCAGAATCGTGCAGGCTTTATCCTGCTTCACCTTTTTCGAGTGCATTATCTCCCCGATGAGCAGCTGCGTCACCGTGTCGAGCATTTTTTTCTCGCCCATCGAAAGCCCTTTCTTTCTCTCCTTCTCCTTGAGGTTTTTCATGACCTCGGCGACCTTACGTATGTCGCCGGTCTTTATAAGGTCAATGTTGTTCTTGTACCGGCGGTTCCAGTTCGCCGGCATCTCCTTCACCTTCTTGTTCTTCAGTATGCTGAAGGCTTCCTGGAGGTGCTCCGTGTTGGACAGTTTCCTGATGCCCACCTCCTCGGCGTTGTCAACCGGAATCATGATCTTCATCTTCTTCATGAAGAGGTTGAGGATGTAATAGTCCCTCACGGCGCCGAGGACTTCCTTCTCCTCGGTTCTCTCGATCACGGCGACGCCGTGAAGCGGATGCAGAACCTTGTCTCCTGTTCGGAACATGCGCGGACCTCCTGTGCGTGTGAATTTAACGGGCGAATCCGAAACTTCGTGGGTGGTGACGCAGCAGTCTGCGGGTGGACTGAGCTTTGTGCGCGCCGGCGTTCTCGGTGAGCCGGTCATGTCTTCCCGCTCGTTCATATAATGGGGCAATTATACCAGCCGGAGGGAGAAGTGTCAATTTTTAAATAATTTTTCTGCGGGGTGTTTTGCCCCCTCCACGATGACGACGCCGTCCTTCCATCCGATGCGTATTTTTTCGCCGTCCATGAAGCTTCCGAGGAGCATCTTTTCCGACAGGGGGTCCTCGATGAACTGTTGAACGAGCCGGCGCACGGGGCGCGCCCCGTCGTCGGGGTCGTATCCCTTCTCGGCGAGAAAGTCCACGAGCGGCTCCGAAATTTCGAGCGAGTACCCCTTCGCCTCCACGCGCTCGCGAAGCCTGCCGATGAACAGCTCGGTTATACGGCGGATGTCGCCGCGGTTGAGCGAGCGGAAAACGAGGAATTCGTCCACGCGGTTCAGAAACTCCGGGCGGAAGGTCTTCTTCAACTCCTTCAGCACCTGATCCTTCATCGTCTCGTAGTTCCTGCGCTCCGCGTCGGGATGCTCGTGCCTGAACTTGTCGCTGCGGAAGCCGAGGCTCTCGCCCGTGCGTATCAGTTCCGCTCCCACGTTCGTGGTCATGATCACTATCGTGTTCTTGAAGCTGATCTTGCGTCCCTGCGCGTCTGTCACCCTGCCGTCCTCCATGATCTGGAGCAGTATGTTGAAGACGTCGTGGTGCGCCTTTTCGATCTCGTCCATGAGCACCACCGAGTACGGGCGCCTGCGCACCGTGTCCGTGAGCTGCCCGCCCTCCTCGTACCCGACGTAGCCCGGCGGCGCGCCGACGAGCCGCGAGACCGAGTGCTTCTCCATGTACTCGGACATGTCGAACCTGATCAGCGCGTCCTCGCTGCCGAACAGGAACTCCGCGAGCGCCTTCGCAAGCTCCGTCTTTCCCACGCCGGTCGGTCCGGCGAAGAAGAACACGCCCATCGGACGGTTGATCTCCTTCAGCCCGACGCGCGCCCGCTGTATCGCCTTGCTGATCCTCAACACCGCCTCGTCCTGCCCGACGATCCGCTTCTTCAACGCGTCGTCCATCCCGATGAGGCGGATCGTTTCCTCCTCCCTCAGCCTGGACACCGGGATCGCCGTCCACATGTACACGATCTCCGATATCTCGTCCTCGGTGATGGCGAGTTTTTTCGACGGTATGCCGGACGCCAGGTCAACCGTCTCTATGAGTTTTTTCTCGAGCGTTTTTTCCCTGTCGCGCAGCGTGGCGGCAAGCTCGAATTTCTGCGCGAGCACCGCCGTGTTCTTTTCCTCGCGTATCGCGCGCAGTTCATCCTCGACCTTCCTCATCTCGGGCGGCCTGTAGCCGTGCTTCAGCTTCACGCGCGACGCCGCCTCGTCGATCAGGTCAATCGCCTTGTCCGGCAGGTAGCGGTCCTGGATGTATCTCGTCGAAAGCCGCACCGCGGCGAGCACCGCCTCGTCGGTTATCCCCACGTTGTGATGAGCCTCGTAGCGGTCGCGCAGCCCCTTCAGTATGGAGATCGTCTCGTCGAAGGTCGGCTCCCTGACGAATATCGGCTGGAACCGCCGCTCCAGCGCCGCGCTCTTTTCGATGTACTTCTTGTATTCCTCGTAAGTCGTCGCCCCGATGCACTGGAGTTCGCCCCTGGCGAGCGCGGGCTTGAGTATGTTCGAGGCGTCAATCGCCCCCTCTGCCGCGCCCGCGCCGATCACCGTGTGAAGCTCGTCTATGAAAAGTATGATCTCGCCCTTCGACTGGTAGATTTCGTTGACGACGCGCTTGAGCCGCTCCTCGAATTCTCCCCTGTACTTCGTCCCCGCGACGAGTCCCGCGAGGTCGAGTGCGAGCACGCGCTTGGAATACAGCACTTCGGGCGTCTTCTTCTTCACGATAAGCTGCGCCAGCCCTTCCACTATGGCGGTCTTTCCCACGCCGGGGTCGCCGATGAGAACCGGGTTGTTCTTCGTCCGCTTGCTGAGAATCTGTATTAGGCGTTCGATCTCGACGTCGCGCCCGACAACGGGGTCGAGCCTGTCCGCGCGGGCAAGCTCCGTGAGGTCGCGGCTGAACTCGTCCAGAAACGACGTCTTGCCCTTGCGCTTTCTCACCGCCGCCGCGTGCGGCTCCCCCTCCAGCATGCTGATCACCTGAAAGCGCGCCTTGTCTATGTGTATCCCGCGGTCCCTGAGCAGCCGCGCCGCGATGCCTTCGTTCTCGCGGATCAGCCCCAGCAGCAGGTGTTCGGTCCCTATGTGCGCGTGCCCAAGCCCCCTCGCTTCCTCGAACGCGAGTTCGAGAACCCTCTTGGAGGCGGGCGTGAACGCTATGTCCCTGTTCTTCGTGCGCCTGTCCACGACGAACAGGTCGTTGATCGCGCCGATGACCTCATCCGGCTCAACCCCCATTGACGCGATTACCTTCGACGCGAAACTGTCGTGATCCTGAAGGAGGGCGAAAAGTATGTGCTCGGTGTCCACGTACGTGTGGTTCAGTTCTTCAGCCTTTCCCTGGGCGATTATTATCACCCGCCGGGCGTGCTCCGTGAATTTGTCCCACATGACCCGGATTACCCCCCTCGACGGCGGTTTATGGAAGTATTATAAACCCCACGGGGAACGAATTCCATACCGCGGCAAACAAACCCGTAGCGACGCCGGAGCGCGGGCTACGCGCGCCGCTCCGTTTCCGGGCGCTTCAACGGGTACCGTCTTTCGGGCGCCGGGAGGAATGCGTTCACGTACACGAAGTAATAGCTCATTATGGGATGCGGCGAGGGATCAAGCCCTTTGATCTCGTCGCAGACCGGGTGGTCGCCGAGTTTCAGTTCCGCCGCCGATGCAAAGTTCGAAACGCGCCGCTTGCCGCGCAGGTAAATCGTCGAGACGAGTATCTCATCGCCCGCAACGGTGTACGTCCGCCAGTCCGTAGTGTAAACCTGAGGCCTGCCGGTCTTTCGCACCGTGAACGTGAGTACTTCTTTCCCCTTCTCGCCAAGCTCGAGCCTGTGTATCCCCGGCTTGTCGGTGAAGTTCATCTCCGCCAAAAACCCGGGGAACTTCCATATCTCCTCCCTCGCGGCGAGCGCCGTTTCGGTCGTCACCGGCAGATGGCGCGCGTAAAGCCCCGCCCCGGGCCAGCTCATCTCGAAAAGCGCCGAAAAAATGGGTATGGACGGCGCGTTGAATATCACCGGAAACGCTATCGAAGCCTCACCGTGCGGTCCCAGGCTGCTCTCTATGTAATTCATCGCCGCGACCATCATCACCGCCCTGCCGGGCGTGGCGATCATCGGCTTGAACTGCCGCGTGGGCAGCAGCGCCGCAAGTTTCCGGGCGGAGACCGTGTACGCCGCCGCGAACAGCACCGCGTCGCGATAGGTGACCGGCAGCGTCACGTCCGCCCCGCGCACCGAGACCGTCTCGCAGCTCTTGATCGTGGAGAATATGTCCTGCTGTCTCAAACCCCGCTCCCGCTCCGCCGCCGCGCGGCGCTCAGTAGCTTCTGTTCCTCGCCCTCACGGCTTCGCGGTTCGCACGGTAGCTCTCGATCTGCTCGCGCGCCGAATCCAGAACGGTGTGCTCCGGCTCGAAACCCAGCAGCTCACGCGCCTTGTCTATCGCGTAGTGGTTGTGGTAGAAGGCGTAGTCAATCTGGTGGTCCGGCACGCTGGTCATGCCGAGAAAATTCGTCACGTATATCATCGTTTTCGCCGCCCGCCGGGGCACGTGGAACACGAACGAACGGCTCCCAACCTGGTCAATCATCGCACTCAGTATCTCAAGGTGCGTCGCAGGCTCGCGCGAGGCGATGTTGAACGCTTCGCCCACCGCCGCCTCCGACTCCGACGCAAGCAGGTACCCGGCGATGACGTCGCGGTAGTGCGTCATGTTCCCGTACGTCCTGCCGTTCCCCGCCACCGCTATCGGCTTGTGCTCGATTATCCTGTCCATCAGGTCCATGAACGGTCCGTGATTGTAGTGCCCCGGACCGCAGATCGCGGGCATTCTGAGCATCGTCACCGCAAGCCCGCGCCGGCGGTACTTCATGCACAGCCGTTCGCACTCCCACTTGTGCCTGCCGTACCAGCCGGTGGGATTATCCTTTGGAGCGTCCTCGTAGCAGGGAAAGGGGGGGCGGGTGCCGTAGACTTCGATCGTCGAGGTGTGGACGAACCGGCGCACCTTCCTGCGGAGCGCCTCCTTGAGGAAGTTTTCGGTGCCGCGTACGTTGACGAGGTATTTTTCCCTGAGCGGGCGCTTTGAGAGCGACTGGATGAAGGCGAGATGCATGACCACCTCCACGCCCTCCATCGCGCGCGCGACGTCGCCCGGGTTGAGCATGTCGCCCTTTACGAACTTCGCTTTCGCCGGGACGTTCGGTCCCCTGTAAACGTCGAAGATGCGCACCCTCTCTCCGCGCTCGATCAGAGTTTTCGCGAGATGGCTTCCGAGATAGCCGCCGCCGCCGGTGACAAGGTACATCGGACGTTACCTCCGTGTCGCAGCCGCGATTCAGTATATCCGCTTTTTCCCGCCGGTCAAGAAACCATGCGCCCCTGCCGCAGACCGGGCGCGAAAGCATTCCGCCGCTCAAACCGCGGATTGCCTGCCTGCCGCGCTGCACGCCCGCAGTCGGACAGGCCTGCCTGTGCCCGGCACGGCAGACAGGCCTGCCTGTGCCGAGCACGGCAGACAGGCGGCGCAGGCAGGCGCGGAGGGGACGACTCCGGTGCGGTTTCCAGTGCCGGAGAGTATAATGTGATCAGCCCGGCGGTGCGTATTCCGAAAAAAACATGAGGATTCCGATACCAAGGTATCGTCCCGGCATTCCGCCCGTCGAACTTGCGGCGTCGCTCGCCCGCGTCCTGTTCAAACCGGACGCGGGAGGCGGGGCTGTCTCGCTGTTCGAGCGCAAATTCGCAGAAAAAACGGGCGCGCGTTTCGCGATCGCCGTTTCGTCCGTGAGATTCGCCCTTTTCCACGCTGTGAAAATACTCGGTCTTGATGGCGCCGAGATACTGTGCACGCCCATAACAATCTATCCCGTCATCGAGGCGCTGCGCCTCGCAGGGCTGAAGCCGGTGTTCGTGGACCTTGACCCGGCTGCGCTTTCAATGGACCTCGCGGACGCGGCGCGTAAGGCGTCGGGCGCGACGAAGGCGCTCCTCGTGACGCACCTCTGGGGCGTGCCGTCCGAAATGGGCGCGATCGCACGTTTCGCCGAACGCCGCGGGCTTGTGCTCCTCGAGGACGCGTCCCAGTGCCTGAACGGCGCGGTGGAGGGCAAAAAGACGGGAACGTTCGGCACGGCGGGCTTCTTCAGCCTCGGAATGTCAAAGACTCTGAACGCCTACCGCGGCGCGGTAATGGTTACCGATGATCCCGTGCTGCGCCGGCGCATGAGGGAAGTCGTGGAGGGGCTGCCTCCGTTGAGCCGCGCGATGCTCTTCAAATACGTCCTCGCCGAGGCGCTTCTTTTCATAATGACGCGGCGGGCGGTGTTTACGGCCGCGACGGCGCCGCTTTTGAGGCTTGCGCGGCTGCTGCGCGTCGAGGAGAGAATCGCCGAAAGGGGCGTCACGCGCGCGTTGAGGCGACCGGCGCCGCGCCCCGCCGCCCTCTCGTCGTCGCTCCAGGCGGCTTTCACCGACGCCCAGGCGCTCACGGCGTTGAAAATGCTCGATTCGCTTGACTCAGACGACGAGAGGCGAAGGGAGATCGCGGGGCGTTATATACGGGGTCTTGCGGGATTGCCCTCGCTGGAAATCCCGGCGCCCGCCGGCGCCGCGGTCTGCAACTACTGGGTCTTCGTGGTCTTCGCTCAATCACGCGGCAGGCTCAAGGAGAACCTCTGGCGGAAGGGCAGAGTGGACAGCGCGGCGCCCATGCTCGACGCCTGCCACGAGATCGAAAGTTCCGGGTCGGAGCCGGACGCCCTTCCCGCCGCCTCGATGCTGATGCGCCGCGCGCTCTACCTGCCGCTGTATCCCTCGCTCACCGACCGTGAGACCTGCCGGGTCATCGAGACGGTTCGTCTGTGCGCGGAGGACGCCGGCTGTGGAGCGGACGACGGGCATCGGGCGGCAGGCAATCGGATGTACAGCGCGCGTGAAAGCCTGCGCGGCGTCGCGGTAACGACCGCCGCCGCGCGCAGCCTGTTCGCGTACTGTCGCGGCGCCGCGAACCCGGCGCCGCCCCTTGCGGTCGCATGGGAGATAACCTACAGGTGCGACCTCGCCTGTCCGTTCTGCGCGACGCGCGAACTCGGGGCGCGCAGTCCCGAGCCGTCGAGGTCGGACGTACTCGCAATCGCCGGGGCGCTCGGCGAGGCGCGCGTCGGGTGGGTCGCCATCTCCGGCGGCGAACCGCTCCTGTCCGAACATCTTGTGCCCGCAATCGAAACCCTGCGTGACCACGGCTGCCGTGTATCGGTCTGCACGAACGGGGCGAGGCTGGCGCGGTTCGCGCCCGCGGCGGCGGAACTCGGCGTCTCGTCCATCACGGTCAGCCTCGACAGCCTGAAACCGGAGGTTCACGACGCCCTCCGCGGGGCGAAGGGGTTGTATGAAGAAATCGAAAATACGCTCGATGCGCTGTCGAACGGCGAAAGAAACGGGCGTCCGGCGATCAGAATCCGTTTTCTCGTCACGGCGGCGAACTACGGTGAGATGGTCGCTTTCGCCGGGCGCTGGCGCGGGAGAGTTGACGAGGTGTGCTTCCAGCCGGTGCAGGACCTCGGGGCGGACCACGTCCACCACGCCCGCGACGGTTCGTTCGCGTTCACGCCCGCGATGGAGGGCGATTTCCGCCGGCAGGTACGGCGCCTCGCATCACTTTTCCCGGAATACAGAACCCCCTACTACGCGATGATGCCGGATTTCGTCTTTTCCCCGGCGGCGGTGAAAAACGCGTTTCACTGCCTCGTTCCGGCCGTCGGCTTCAAGGTCTCGCCGTGCGGCGGCGCGACGCCGTGCTCGGCGCCGGGAACGGTCATCGGAAACGTCGCCGGGCGCGGCGTCATGGAGCTGTGGAACGACCCTGCGCTGCGCTCGCTGCGCTCGAAGAGCCGCCGCCTCCGCCGCGACTGCCTGTGCTGGGTTCAACCCGTGCAGCTGAGCTTCATCCCCCCGACGTGGATCTTCCGCCTGATACCTCCCGCGGCTCGGAGCCGTCCATGAACGTGAAACCGGAACCGCATCGGACGAAAAACCGGTTTCACGCGTTCCAGTGCCTCCTCTCGGCTTTCTTCTGCGTCGTCATGGTGGTTTTTTCGAGAACCTACTGGCCCACGCGCGGGTTCGACGAGATCGTCCACAGGACGGTGTTCACCTTCTTCATCGTCCTGTTTCTCCTCGAGGCGGCATTCCCCCGCCCGTTCGAGAGGGCGCGCAGGTTTCACCGGGCGCTTCGCCTCGCCGCGCTCCTTCCCGCCGCCGCGCCGCTCGCGTACATCCTCTTCTGGACGCACGTCATCAGCATGGGCGTGCTCATGATATGGTCGCTGAAGCTCGGTGTCGCCCTGATCGTGATCGAGGCGCTGACGGCGCTTTACGTCCTCAGGCTTTTGAAGGTCGGCGCATTTCCCGCGCGCTGGCTGCGGCTTGCGATCACGACCGCGCTGTTCGTCAACAGTTTTTTAGCCGTCCCCCTGTACGCGAACATGTGGCGCCCGCCCTCGCGCGAAGAGTGCGACAGGCACGTCGTTCCCGGAGTGGTCGAGCGGCTCACTCCCCACGGACTGCCCGCGGGGCTTTCGTATCCGTACGACGTCGTGTACATCCCCGAAAAGAAAGTCGCCGCCGCCTCTTTCAAGATGGCAGGCAACCTCGTCCTCGGCTTCTGGAACAGGCTCGACGCCAACCGGTTCGTCGCGGTGGACGTCTCCGGCGCGCGACCCCCCCGTCTTTTCGAGCTTCCCCTCGAGGGCGGCATGATGGCGGAGGTCATGGAGTGGAACACCGCCGGCGAAATCCTCTACCTCACGCGCGTCGGGTACGACTCGCAGGCGATCACCGCGATTGATTTCAAGCGCTATCCAGAGCTGAAGATCATCCGCACGAGGAAGATCGCCTTCGAACCCAACGGCGCGGCTCTCGACCCCGGCGGACGCACGATAACCGTGATCGGCATAGAGGGACGCGTCGCCGGACTCGACGCCCTCGATCTCTCGGACGCATCTCCGGCGTCGCGAAAACGGGTCTTCAAACGCAACGTGATGAACGTCAGCAGCCGACCCGGCTCCGCGCTGATATACGCCTCCCTGCTCGGCAGGATGGTGATGGAGTACGACGCGGCGACCGGGAAGACAAGGGCGGCGAAGGTCCCCTTCGGCGGCGGCGACCTCGTCATGGAGCCGGCGAACGGTCTGCTCTACCAGACCGACGTCCTCTTCGACTCGCTCAACGTCGTGGACACCGCGGACATGACGCTGCGCGCGAGGGTTCCCCTCGGTTACACGCCCAGAGCCGTGAGGGTTGACCCCGGGCGGGACCTCCTGATGGTGGGCGACTGGTTCGGCGGCGGCGTGAACATCTACAGGCTCTCGACGATGAAGCGCCTCCGCCCGCCCGTTCCCGTGGGGCGGTACATACGCGATTTCGCCTACGACGAGGAGCGCGGGCGCCTCTTCTGCGCCTGCATCTGCGGGCTGTATCAGCTGGACGTGCCTGCGCTTCTGTCCCGGACCCCCGACGGCGGGACGCGGTGAAAAAGCGGCATTATTAATGGATTTATGTTTGAAAAGTTTATGAAAACCCGGACAAAACGCGTGTCGAAAAAGTTGCGATTTGCCTGGTTTGTACGGGTTGGCGGTGATGGCTTGGCGGCGAAGGCAGGGCGCCGATGGAAAGCCGCGCTCGGGGGAGGCTTCGCCTCTGAAAACACGTTGGGATGATATAAATTAAGGAGTTGACAGCGGGGGTGCGGGGGGGTAATATGTGCAATAATTCACAAAGCCCCGGCGGGCGGTCTTTCCGGACACCTCCGCCTTTTACCGCGTCCGGAGCCGGGCAGCCGCGGGGCAAATTCACGGAAGGAGGCGCGTCGTGAACGTTATCGTCCTTGTGAAACAGGTGCCCGACACCGAAGCGAGGATCAAGGTCAAACCGGGCGAACTCGATATTGACCGCGAGGGGCTGAACTACGTCCTCAACCCCTACGACGAATTCGCCGTGGAGGAAGCTCTCAGAATCAAGGAGAAATCCGGCGGCGAGGTCGTCGTCGTCTGCCTGGGCGAAAAAAGAATGGAAGAGGCGATACGCACAGCCCTCGCCATGGGCGCGGACCGCGCAATACGCATTGACGGCGACGAATTCAAAGGCGCCGACCAGTACTCCACGGCAGCCGCCCTCGCTAAAGCGGTCGGCTCGGTTCAATTCGACGTCATACTCTGCGGCAAACAGGCGGTTGACGACGACTCTGCGCAGGTCGGGCAGACCGTCGCCGAATTCCTGAACGTCCCTCACGTGTCGGTCATAACGAAGCTCGAAATCGCCGCGGACGGCAGGAGCGCGAAGGTCACGCGCGAAATCGAGGGCGGCGCGGAGATAGACGAGGTTCCCCTCCCGGCGCTATTCACCGCGCAGAAGGGGCTTAACGAGCCGCGTTACCCCTCGCTGCCGGGCATCATGAAAGCCAAAAAGAAGGAACTCAAGGTCGTCGGCGCTTCAGACCTCGGTCTCGACGCCGCTTCGGTCGGCGCCGCCGGCGCGAAAACAAAGACAACACAGCTTCTTCCGCCGCCCGAGCGACAGGCGGGCAAGCTCCTCGAAGGCGAACCCGACGACCTCGCAAGGCAGCTCGCGCGGCTCCTGCGCGAAGAGGCGAAGCTGATCTGAACAGCATGGACCACGAAAGGAGGACTCTCCAATGCCAGGACTGATGGTAATCGCGGAACATAAAGAGGGAAAGATAAAGAAGGTGTCGCTCGAACTGCTCAGCAAGGGACAGCAGCTCGCCGCCGCTGCGGGCGGCGAGCTGTCGGCGCTGCTCATCGGTTCGGGCGTGCAGAGCCTTGCAGCCGATCTCGGCAAATACGGAGCGGCGAAGGTCTTCCTCGCTCAGGACGAGAAGCTCGAGAAGTACACACCCGGGGCATATACTAAGGTTGCGGCGGACGTCATACGCGAGCAGAAGCCCGATGTCGTACTCGCCGGCGCTTCGATACAGGGCAAGGACTTCATGCCCCGGCTCGCGGCAAGACTCGGAACGGGGCTTGCCACCGACTGCACCGACCTCGAGACGGGCGGCGACGGAAAACTCCTGATCACTCGCCCCATATACGCGGGCAAAGCCTTCGTCAAAATGGTCGTGACGGCGTCGCCGCAGATGGCGACCGTAAGACCCAACGTGATGCCGCTCGCGGCGCCCGACGACTCGAAGACCCCTGAAATCGTCTCCGTCGCCGTCCAGCTCACCGACGACGACACGCGCGTGAAGGTCGCCGACGTCGTCGCCACCGCAGCCGGAAAGATCGAACTGACCGAAGCCGACGTCATCATCTCGGGCGGACGCGGCATGAAAAACGCCGAAAACTTCAAGATACTCGAGGACCTCGCGGCTGTCCTCGGCGCAGCCGTCGGCGCGTCGAGAGCCGCGGTTGACTCGGGCTGGCGCGGCCACGGCGACCAGGTCGGACAGACCGGCAAGACCGTCTCGCCCAACCTCTACATCGCATGCGGCATATCGGGCGCCATACAGCACCTCGCCGGCATGTCATCCTCAAAGGTCATCGTCGCGGTCAACAAAGACCCCGAGGCGCCCATTTTCAAGGTCGCCGATTACGGTCTCGTGGCCGACCTCTTCCAGATCGTGCCCGTACTCACGGAGGAGGTCAGGAAACTCAAGGAATCCTGACCCCGCCCGGGCGGGGTCGCGCGCGGCGCGCCGGAACCTGCGTCCGGCGCGGTCTCCGGAGGTGTTCCCGATGCCCGAAAGGGAAAGCATGACGTGCGGAGCGGTCATCGTCGGCGGGGGTCCCGCTGGACTGAGCGCGGCGCTCCACCTCAAGAACCTCATCGCCGCCCACAACTCGCTGGTCGAAAAGGGCGGCGGGGAAGGAAAGAAAATCGAAGCCGAAGCCCTCGGCGTTGACGTGCTCATCGCGCTCCTCGAGAAGGGCGCCGCCGTCGGCTCGCACGCCATATCGGGGGCGGTGATGAACCCGGTCGCCCTCGCCGAACTGATACCCGATTACAAGGAGAAGGGCGCCCCGCTCGAGTTCGAGGTCGCGCGCGACGAGGTCTATTACCTCACCGCTTCGCGAGCCTTCAGGCTGCCCGTCGTGCCCCCGACGATGCACAACCACGGAAACCACATCATTTCGCTGAACAAGCTCGTCAAATGGCTCGGCGCTCAGCTCGAAGCCGCAGAAGTTGACGTCTTCGCCACGTTCGCCGGGCAGGAGCTTCTCTACGACGGCGGCAGAGTCGTCGGCGTGCGCACGGGCGACAAGGGAGTGAACCCGGACGGCACGCCCAAGGGCAACTACGAGCCGGGCATGGACCTGAAGGCGAAGGCGGTCGTCCTCGCCGAAGGCTCGAGAGGCTCGCTCACCAAACAGCACGTGAAGAAGCTGGGACTGGACGCCGAATGCAACCCGCAGGTGTACGCGACGGGGGTGAAGGAAGTGTGGGAAGTGCCGGAGGGGAGGGTTGCGGGCGGGCGGGTGATACACACGATGGGGTGGCCGAACGACCGCGCGACGTTCGGCGGGGGCTTCGTTTACGACATGCAGAACAACCAGCTCGCGGTCGGCTTCATCACCGGGCTTGATTACAGGGACCCCCTTCTCGACCCGCATCTCCAGTTTTCCAGATTCAAAACCCATCCCCACGTCAGAAAGCTCCTCGAAGGCGGAAAAATGCTCTACTACGGCGCGAAGACGCTCCCGGAGGGCGGCTGGTTCTCCATCCCGAAGCCTTACGGCGACGGCTTCCTCATCGTCGGCGACTCGGCGAGCCTCGTTAACGTCCCGATGCTCAAGGGCGTGCACTACGCGATAAAATCGGGCATCATCGCCGCCGAAACCCTTTTCGACGCCTTTCTCAACAACGACTTCTCCGAAGCGGCGCTCTCGTCGTACCGCGTAAAGCTCCACTCAAGCTACGTCGGCACGGAACTGTTCGCCTCACGCAACTTCCGACCCCTCTTCAAGACCGGATTCCACACGGGCATGATCAAGTCCGGACTCTCGATCTACTCCCGCGGACGCTACCCGTGGACGAAAATGAAGCTCCACGAAGACCACACGGAGACGCTCAAGCTCCCCGCCAAATACCCGCGGGGCGTCCCGAAAACCGGCGGCGTTCCCAAACACGATTTCAAGTTCGACGGCGCACTCACCTTCGACAAGCTGACGGACGTTTACAATTCGGGCACGACGCACGAGGAAAAACAGCCGTGCCACCTCCAGGTGCCCGACCTCGAACTCTGCCGCACAAGGTGCAGGGAGGAATACGGTAACCCCTGCGAGAAATTCTGCCCGGCGTCCGTTTACGAGATGGTGCGCGACGAGCAGACCGGCGAGATGAAGGACATCAAGATCAACTTCTCCAACTGCGTGCACTGCAAGACCTGCGACATCAAAGACCCGTACGAAAACATAAATTGGGTATGCCCCGAGGGGGGTGGGGGGCCGCAGTACGTGAACCTGTGACGCGAACCCGCCGCGGCGGCTTCGCACGCGCGCGGCGACGTCGAAAGGGGGAATGCGGAAATGGCGGTAAACCCGAAATACATAGGCAAAAAGTATCCGCCGAGCACATACGAGGTGGGAAGGGAAAAGGTGAGGGAATACGCCGACGCAATCGGGGACATGAACCCCCTGTGCCGCAGCCTCGAAAAGGCGAGGGCGTCCAAATACGGCAATATCGTCGCGCCCCCGACTTTCGCGGTCGTCTATGCCAAAGAGCCGGTCGGAAGGATGCTCCTCGACCCAGACCTGTCCCTCAACCTCCCCATGCTCGTGCACGGCGAGCAGGAGTTCGAGTTCCACAACGTCGTCCTCGCCGGCGACGAGATCACGACCGAGGGCGAGATCACGGAGATATACGAAAAGAAGGGGAAGGACTTCGTCACCTGCACCACGACGTCGAAAAACCAGAGAGGCGAACTCGTCTGCACCGGCAGGTGGACGTTCGTCGTCCGCGGATGACGCCGCCTGGCGGGGGCGGCGCTCCGGCGGGTAAGTTCGAGAAAAGGGGGGACGTTCATGAGCGACATAAACACCGTAAATCCGGGCGACCCGACGCCCGAACAGAAGAACAAGGTGGGGAAATACCTGCCCATCTACTACGCCGGGGCGTCGGGCGATTTCAACCCCATCCACATTGACCCCGAGTTCGGGAAGATGGTCGGACTGGGCGGGAACATACTCCAGGGGCTGTGCACGATGGGTTTCGTGGCGAAGATGCACACCGACTGGGCGCAGGACCCCGGGCGGCTCAAGAGGCTGAAGGTGCGGTTCAGCAAACCCGTTCTGCCGAACGACACGGTGGTGGTGAAGGGGACGGTGAAGGAAAAGGGCGGCGGCGCCCTCAGGTGCGAGGTGTGGGCGGAGAACCAGAAGGGCGAGGCGGTGATAACCAACGGCGAATCCGAGATCGAGATATAGCAGGCTGTTGAAAAACAGGTCGGGGTTCCATGGCGGAGCATTGAGCCGGCAGGCGACTTTGATCTTTCACGCATTCATATCGTAAAAGAAACATTAGGACAGAGCGCCAGGGGTCATTTTATTTTTTCTGTTTCTCAAAGAACATGACGCTCGGTATAAATTTCTTCGGGCAATGCCCGTCCGAGCTGATTTCATGTCTTCTTATTTTTATTCCGTGTTTATTGACCAGATCATGTCCCTGAGCAAGAAAATGCCTTATAAAACATTTTTCAGAGAGAAGGATAACCTTGTCGAGTTTCTGACCTTGTTTCAACTGAACTAATCCGAAAAGAACTATTCGTTTTCCTGACTTTGCGTTTTTCAGATGCTGCATAAGGCGTAAATTGTTGAACTGACCCTTGACTCTATTGCGAATATTGGTAGCGGTACCGACATAAAGGGCTTCCATGTTAGTTCCCCATTTCCTGCCAAACACGTAAATCCCTGGGGCATCGGGAATCTTTTCCTGTTCGATAAAATATATTAAATCGTGTCTCGATCCGTCTTTAAGTGTTAATGGTCGTTCCCATTCAATCGCTACTTTCATTCAAATCCTCCCGTGATTATCGCAACGCCTAAAAATTAATAACCGGACTATTCATGTCGGTTTAACCCGGATTATTCACACTCCCCCCTGAAGAAAAGAGCCTCCTGAGCCGATTATCATAGAGAGATGTAACAAAAACAAGGCTGAAAGGAGGCTCACCCTATGGGTGAAACGAATTATACCACAATAA
>JBFMFE010000292.1:0-2136 GCA_040752295.1 bacterium | reverse complement strand
GTGACGGGGCAGTTTTCCCGGCAGGCGAGGCAGAGCGTGCAGTCATAGAACACGGCGGCGGCATCCTTCAGGCGGCGGAACGCGCCCGTGATGATCCCCTGTGCGGCATGGGCTTTGCCGCCGCCGGACGCGCTGAAGTATCCCCGGAGGTCGAACGATGGGCAGACGGGGAGGAGTTCGGCGTCGTTCGTCGCGGTGCAGGACCTGCACCTGTTGCAGGAGAACGCGTAGTCCTCGTAGAAGTCGGCGTTCGAGAGCTTCATACAGGCTCCCCTGATCGTCAGCCGGTCATTTATTCGACAGTCCCCCGTAGTAGGCGGCGGTGAAGCCGGGGTTGAGGACGTTGTTGGGGTCGAGGGCTTTCTTTATGGAGCGGAGGAGTTTCGCGTATCCGCCCATGAGGTTGAGAGTCGCTTCGCTTTTGTCGAAGAAGTCGTTGCGCATGGTGTTGCGGCATGGGACGGCGCCGTATTTTCTGAGTGCCGTGTCCATGATTTCGGAGTAGACCTTTTTCGCCTCTTCCATTTCCTCCGGTGAGGAATCGAAGGGCATGAAAGGCGTGAACCTGATGAAGACGGCGCGGTTCTGGTCGGTGGAGTGGCTGTAGTACGCGAGTCCGAGCTTGAGGATTGAACTGCGAAGGCGGCGGAGCGCCCAGTGTTCGAGGTCGGCGACCTTCGCGGGGTCAACGATGACGATGGGGAAAAGGGGCTTCGCCTCGCCGTAGCCGCCCATGAAGGTTGTCGTCGGGACGTGTTCGCAGTAGTGCTCGGTGAAGAAGGCGTGAGCGCCGGGGAAGCGGGTTTTCAGTTCTTCCGCGTAGTCAGCGCCGCCGAGTTCAGCGATGAGGCGGCGGATGGATTTGAGGTGCCCTTCCATGTCCTCGCGGTACCCGCTCATGGTGGGGACGACGAGGTTGTAGGGGCGGTCGTCGGGAGTGTTCCAGGGGTCGTGGATCATGACGTCGGAGCTTCCGCCGTGCCCGTAGAGCTGGAGGTGATCAATTATGGTGTAAAGGACCCAGTGCCAGACGCAGACGTGCTGAACGAGGTTTGCTCTTGTGAGCCGCTTCATCATTTCGAGGGACTGGGGGTAGGCGTCGAAAGCGGCGGCGACGAGGGGGCGCGATTCGTTGAGGGCGTACATCCTGACGGCGGCTTTGGTGACGACGCCGAGTGTGCCGCCCGCGTCGAGGAAGAGGTACTTGAGGTCGGGATAGGCGTTGCAGACCGAGTGCCACCCGATGTCGCACGAGTCGCCGAACGCCTTCGAGCCGGTGCGCGCGACGGTGCCGTCCGGGAGGACGACCTCGAGCGCCACGACGTCGTCCCTGTAGGTGGCGCGGTGCGTGTTGACGTTCGTCACGATGTAGTTGCCGAGCGCGGAAAGACCGGGCGGAAAAGACCCCACCGTCACCCTGAAGCCGTGCCTGCGCGTTTCCTTCGCCAGTTGCCCGATTGTGACGCCCGGCTCGACGAGGACGTAGGCGGCGTCGGCGTTGACCTCGAGGATTTTGTTCATGGACATGCAGTCAATCACGATGCCCCCGAACATGGGATTGGTTGACGGTTCCTGGCTTCCGCTGCATACGGGCGTGACGGGTATGAGATGCCTGTTGGCGAAACGGAGGACCTTCTGAACGTCTTCGACCGAATCGGGGAGGACGACGAAATCGGGCGCAGTCTTAGGGGCGTGCGCCACGCCGGTGTAGCTCTGCCTCACCCCCTCGGAGATGTTGACCCTGCCGTCCCCGAGCGCGGAGGCGAGTTTCCGGGCGAGTTCGCGTCTCCTTGCGTCGGTGAGTTTCAGCGGTTTCGTTATCATGTTCTCCCCCCGGTGAGCGTTCAGCCGTCCCGCTCACCGCGCCGCCGGTCGGAAGAACCGCCGCGAAGAGCGCCTGAACAACGGCGGATGCCGGTTTCACGTTCCGCTCTTTTTGTTCGATTGTACCAGACAATCACGGGGTGGGGCAACGGGAATTCGAGCCGTAGTAATTATTTTAGGCTCGTCTCCAATTGTTGTACCGGAATTTTGTACCGTTTCCCAGCCAACCGTCTCCCTTGCATCCGCATCAAGGCGGCATCCCGATAACTGCCTGCTTTTCCGTGCGCAATGAATTGTCAGGGATTGAGGAGA
>JBFMFE010000291.1:0-9015 GCA_040752295.1 bacterium | reverse complement strand
GGGCTGGTGTGCAAACACCGCCTTGTTTCCCGCGCTCCGCGCGGGAGTGAAGGCGGCGATGACTCGCCGCAGTCCAAGGCGGATGACGTCGCAATCCATCGTGACGAAGAATGTGCGAAAGTTCACAGATTGGTGAAGGCGAAAAGTCTTTCGCCCCTGCGAATGATGGAAAAATTAAACCACGCGGAACATCAACAACGATCGGTTCAATTGTCCGCGTCTTAAAATTGCCGTAATAAAATGGGTGCGCGATTGCGGGGGCGAAAAATCTTTCGCCCAGATTGGTGAAGACAAAAAATCTTTCGCCCCTGCGCGTTGATCCTTTCCCCGCCCCCGTGGTACAATGCCCCGGACGCGCCGAGGGTCTGATGAGCTGCATTGAGGCGCGGAGTGTCGTTCGCATGGGAAAACCGCTCGCGGCAATCGTCGGCTACGCCATGACGGAAGTGGGCGACTTCCAGCATTCCACCCCGCTCGAACTCGCCGCACGCGTCTTCCGCGAGTCCATCGCGCACGCGGGCGTCGAAAAAAAGGACGTCGAAGGGCTTATCATCACCCCCGAGGGGTTCGGCTGCCCGAACGCCATGATCTGGGGACCCCGCCTCTGCGAATACTTCGGACTCCCGGTGAAATCTCTCACACAGATGGAATGCGGCGGCGCCTCGTCCGCCATCTGCCTCAAGTACGCTGCGGCGGAAATCGCGCTCCGCAACCTCGACATCGCCGTCGTCCTCGCCGTTGACGTGCGCGCCGCCACTCCCACCGACCAGCGCAACTTTCTCAGCTCGCTCATCTGGGGGCAGATGGGACTCTACGGACCCTACCTCGCGCCCTACGGCGCATTCACCCCAATCCACATGTACGCCATGGGCGTCCAGCGCTACATGTTCGAATACGGCGTCACAGCCCGCGAAATCGCGCACCTTCCCGTCGTCCTCAGGGAATACGCCTCTAAAAACGAGTTCGCCCAGTTCAGAACGCCCATCACCGTTGATGACGTCCTCAACTCCCGAATGGTCTCGCCGCCCATACACCAGCTCGAGTGCTGTCCGCTCTCCGACGGCGCCGCCGCTATCGTCCTCGCTTCCGTCGAGACGGCGCGGAAAATCTCACCCAAACCCGTCTGGATCACAGCCTTCGGCGAGTACCACGACAGCTCGCACTTCGTTTACGGCGCCCGCGCGCTCTCAACCTTCCCCGGCGTCGAAATCGCCGCGAAACAAGCCTGCGAAAAAGCGGGCGTCACCCCGAAAGACGTTGACCTCGCCGAAATATACGGCGTCTTCGCCGGCACGGAACTCATCACATACGAGGACTTCGGATTCTTTCCCCGCGGGCACGCCGCCGCGGCTGTCGTCGAGGGCAGGACGCGCGCCGGCGGCGACGTCCCCATCAACGTCAGCGGCGGCAGACTCTCCTTCGGGCATCCCGCCACTGCGACACCGCTTATGGAGGCGATTGAACTCTGCGCGCAACTCCGCGGCGAAGCGGGCGAACGACAGCTCCCCGACCCCGTCGTCGGCGCCTTCCAGGGCGAACACGGCATGGTCAACGGCGCCGTCGTCGCAATCCTCGAAAAAGGCGGCTGACGTGTCACTCGACGAATACATCAAGGGGGAAACGCTCAAATCCCTGCGTTTCTACGGCGACTCCGCCTCGAAAACCTTTTACGAAAAACTCGCCGAGAAAAAATTCGAGACGACAAAATGCCGCGACTGCGGCGAGGTGTTCTTCCCCCCGAGGGTGCTCTGCCCGCATTGCCTCTCGACCAGCCTCGAATGGACCCCCCTCAGCGGAAGAGGCGTCCTCTACGCCTTCTCGTGGCAGGAACGCGGCGTGCGCTTCGTCAAACCCGACGTCCTCGGACTTGTGGACCTCGAAGACTGCGCCGGACGCATCTTCTCGAGGATCGCCGGAAAATACGAAGACCTCGGCATCGGGATGCCCCTCAGGATTGATTTCGTCGAGGTTCATCCCGGCTTCTTCCTCCATCAGTTCGTTCCCGACCCTCGTTGAGCGTCCCGCCGTGTCGCTCGAAACCCGCGCGGGGGGATGAACCCCGCCCCCGCGGTCTTTGCGGACGGCAATTCCGCAGCGGCTTTGTTGAAACCCCCCCGCGCCGGCAATAGAATATACCCGTCTCACCGCGGTGCGCGGCGGCGGTTGCGGACCGGACGGCGTTTTACCTGCATGAGCGGCGGCGCCGCGCCGCGGGGGGAAAACATGCGCGGGAGAAAACCGGCACGTTCCGCGACGGGAAATGACCATCCGCCGTAAAGACTCCCACCGCCGGCGTCTCGACCCCCGCCCTGCGCGCGGACACGCGACCGCCGGCTTCAGCGCTCTCTCCCGCCCACGTGAGGGACCGACATGAAAGTGATGATCACCGGCGCATCGGGTTATTTCGGGAACCTCCTCGCGGAGCGCCTCCGCGCGGACGCACGCACCGCGGCCACTGTCGTCGGCGTTGACGTCCGCGAAAAAGTCGTCCGCGGCGACGAAAAAGACGTGAAGTTCATCCACGGCGACACGCGCAAGAAGCGCATCGAGGACGTCTTCAAGATTGAGGGAAAAATAGACGCCGTCGTTCACCTCGCCCGCGAGACCGACCCCGCCCTAACGTCCGACCATCTCATGATCACCAACGTCTATGGCACGTTCCACATGCTCGAACTCGCGCGAAAATACGGCGTCCGAAAGTTCGTCTTCCCAAGCTCCTCCATCGTCTACGGCGCGCGCGAGGACAACCCCGCCATGATCAGGGAAAACCACCCGCTCCTCGGCAACCGCGACATCCCCGCCATCCGCGACCGCGTCGAGGCAGACCTCATCTGCCAGACCTTCGCGCACTCCGCGGAAGACTTCAACATCGTCATCCTCAGGTTCGCTCCCATCTGGCGCCGCGCCGGCGCGGGCATCCTCTCCGACTACATGAGCGGGGACACCGTCCCCACGCTCCTCGGCTTCGACCCGATGTTCCAGATCATCTTCGAGGAAGAAGTCATCGAAGCCTTCATACTCGCCCTCGCAAACGCGCGGGCTGCCGGCGCGTACAACGTCCCCGGCAGCGTTTTCATGCCCCTCTCCGAAGTCGTGCGCCGCATGGGCAAAAAAACCCTCCCACTCCCGGAGTTCCTCGTACATTACAAATACAGGTTCTTCTGGTCGAAAAATCTCAAGTTCGATTTCAATTACATCAAGTACCCCTTCACGGTTGACGGCTCGAGGGCGAGAGAGGAGCTTGGCTACCGCCCGGAGGAAATCGGAAGGGAACGGCAGAGCGCCCCGGCGCAGCAGCGGCTGTGACGCATCCGCGAGCCGCCGCGGAGGCAGACCGTGGACGACCATAAAAAACTGAAACCCCGCCACTTCTTCGACGGCGACGCGAAAAAGTTCGTCCGCGGAAAAGTGCTCCGCTCCGACGCCGGCGCCGCCGAGGGCGTGTACGACCCGTTCGGACTCGACGTCGAAACCATCGTGTCCACGATCACCTTCCTCCTCTTCATGTACAGGTTCTACTTCCGCGTCGAAGTCCACGGAATCGAAAACATACCCGACGCCGGTCCGGGACTGATAGTCTCCAACCACGCCCCGATCCTCCCCTTCGACGCCTGCATGATCGGCGTCGCCGCGCTCGTCGAGCCGGAACACCCCAGGTTCGTCCGCACCATCATCAACAAGACCATCTCGAGCATCCCCTTCGCTTCAACCCTCATGTCCCGCTCGGGTCAGGTCATCGGCTGCGACGAAAACGTCCGCCTCATCTTCGAAAACAAAAACCTCATGCTCGTCTTCCCCACCGGCGCCGAGGGCAGAGTCCACTCCGTCATAACCCACAGATACAGGCTCGACACCTTCCCCGTCGGCTTCATGGAATACGCCCTCAGGTACCGCACGCCCATCATCCCAGCCTGCGTCACCGGTTCCGAGGAATCCGCCATGGCGCTCGGAAGCATCCCCCTTCCCAGGGGCGGTTTCAGGCACTTCCCCATCACGCCCATCTTCCCCTGGCTCGGTCCCCTCGGACTCATCCCCTTCCCCTCCAAGTTCGACATTTACTTCGACCCGCCGGTGGATTACTTCACCGAGCACGCGCACGAGGTGGACAACCCAGCGAAAGTGCGCCCCCTCGTGGACGGTCTGCACGATAGAATCCAGGCGATGCTCGACGGGGCGCTGGGCAGGTGATCGCGCGTGGACGCCGCCCACCCGCCGCCTTCACGAATGCGCCGCCGCGCCTGCCCGCCCGGCGCCCCGTCCCCTGAACCCCCATGAAAGTCCTCCTCTTTTCCCTCCTCGCGCTGCTCTGGCTCCTCTTCGCTCTCTTCGTCATCAACGCCTTCCTGTCCATTCTCAGAACCGTCTTCTCCGACCTCGGCGCGATCGTTGAAAAAACGCTGTTCAGGGCGCGGGCGCCGGAACCCGCCGACGAAATCACCCCCGAACCGGAACCCTTCCGCCTCCTCTTCAAACTCCCGAAAATCACGCTCCGCCCCCCTCGAATTTCCATCCCCTCATTTAAACTTTCGCTGCCTCCGTTCCCTTTCAGACTCTTCGCCGCCTGCCTCTGCGTCTCCATCTGCGTCATCATCGTGCTCATGGTCGTGAAAACGCCGGACATATACGGATACGCGCCCCTCTTCTCCGCGCTCGCGCGCGCCGCCGCCGCCTGCTTCATCGTCATCCTCCTGCACTACTCCCTCCACGCCCTCTCCGGCGCCGACCTCGAGGACGCGCTCATCCCGCCCGGTCCACCCTCTGAATCCCCGCCCGATCACGCTAACCTCTTCCTCGAAATCAGAGCAGACTTCCTCACGCTCCTCCTCCTCGCGATACTCCTGTTCGGACTCCACCGCTTCTCCATCTCCAAGTTCATGCTTGCCGGTTTCCTCGTCTCCTCCCTCTATTTCGTGATATTCACCGCCCGAGCCGCCGAAGGCTTCACGCTCATCAGGTTCATACGCGCCTGGGCGCTGTTCCTCGCCGTCGCGGGCACGGCGTTTTCACTCGCCTACCGCCTCGGCGCCGCCCGCACGCCGGCGGGCGCCCGGGCGCTCATCCTCTCCGCTCTCTTCATCGTCCCCCTCCAGGTCCTCCACACGATGCATCGAAGGTACGACCTCGCGAAGGGACTCCGGGAACTTTTTTTCGACAGGTACTGGACCCTCTTCAGACTGTTCCTCCTCCCTCTTCTCAAGGCCGCCTGCGCCGTTGTCGCCTCGTATTTCATCGTCATGACCTTCTCCCTCAACGCCTTCTGCTTTTACGTCTTCCTCGCCATCGTTCTGCTCGCCGCGCTCCTTCGCGCGCGATTCCCCCGCCTTATGCCCCGCTGGACGCCGCGCGGACCGTTCGCCGCCTTCGTCCTCCTCGTTCTCCTCTGCGCCGCCTTCGTCCAGAGTTTCAACCGCCTCCCCCCTCCCGCGCCCGCCTGCGCCCGCCTCCGCCTGCCGGAAGACGAAGTCGTCCCCGTCCTCACCATGGAGCAGTACAGAAAGCACTTCTTCCTCGAAGGCGCCATGCCCTACGGCGTCGCCCTCGACCCCGACGAACACGCGCTCTTCGTCTCCTTCAAAAACCTCTCCGGCTCCGGCGCGCTCGTCCGCCTCGACGACCGCGACTTCTCCCTCGCCGCCCGCCTCATTACCGAAAGCGACCGCGACCCCGACGAACTCTTCTACCCCGAACGCCTCTGCATCAACACGCGCTCCCGAACCCTCTTCGCCACCACCAAAAGCAGCGCCAACTTCCAGATTCTCGTCCTCGATTATTCCGCCGGACTCAAGCTCAAGCGCCGACTTCGATTCCCTCAACGCGAAACCACCAACTGCCGCGTCAGACCGGACGACGGCGCTCTCTTCATCATCTTCCTCGGTCCGCCGAACAACTCCATACAGCTCCGCTACCCGCGCTCGCTGAAACCGCTGTCCGAAATACGATTCGGAACCTTCGGCTACGCCGACTACTTCACCTTTGACGATGAACGCCGCCGCCTCGTCGTCCCCTCGCTCGACCCCACCAACCTCTTCAGCATCTACCAGGCTTACGAGCGAACCGGCGGACTCTTCCATCCCGTATCCGTCCCCGTCGTCGTCCGCGCCCCGCTCCCGGGCGGTCTCTCCATCCCGCTGCGCGTCCCCACGCTCGGCATCGCGCACGACCCCCGCAGGGAACGCCTGTACCTCACCAGCCCCTTCACCCGCCTCATCATCGAACTCGACGCCGGAACGCTGCGCCCGCTCCGCGCCGTGCGCTCGTCCGGCGGATTCCCACGAGAAATCGCCGCCGACGTCACCCACGGCGCCCTCCTCGTCGCCAACTTCGCCTCCGGCTCGGTTGACGTCCTCGATTCCGATTCGCTTTCCATCGTCAGAACCTACCGCCTCGGCAAACTCGTCCGCACCGTCTACGCCGACCCCGTGTCCTCCAGAAATTTCGCCGTCACCGCCTGCGGCGTCTTCGAAATCCACCCCGGAAAAATCCTCGCGCGCTACGCTCGAAAACCTTGACCCTTCCGCTCCGGAACGCTCCCTGAAACGACATGCGCGCCCTCCTCGTACACACCGTCATGCAGACCGGAAAAATCAACTACCACCCGATCATGCCCATGGGTTTCTTCTCCATCGCCGACCTCCTGAACAGAAACGGCATCCCGTGCGAAATCGTCAACCTCGGCGTCGAATACGACCTCGATCCCCGCTTCGACGTCGCCGGCTACGTCGTCTCGAACGGCGTATCGCTCGTCGGCGCGGACCTCCACTGGTATCTCCACTCCCACTCCGCAATCGAACTGTGCAGGCGCATAAAAAAAGAGACCCGCGCCCGCACCGTCCTCGGCGGCTACACCGCCTCATGCTTCGCCGAAGAGATAATCCGGAACCACCGCGAGGTTGACGCCGTCGTCCGCGGCGAAGGCGAAATCCCCTTCCTCCTCCTCGCCGAAAAGATGCCCGCCTCCGACCCCGACCTTTCGACCGTCCCGGGCGTAACGTCGCGCGCGCCCGACGGCGCCCCGCGCTCCGCCCCACCGAGGCGCTGCTCGCGGGAAGAACTCGATTCCTTCGACTTCGCCGCCGTCGAACACCTCAAAAACTGGAGGCATTACACGCGCATCTCTCCCGGTTCCCCGGTCATACAATACACCAACACACCCCGTCCCATTGACCACGTCTTCTATGTCTTCACCGGCAGGGGCTGCTCCCAGTCCTGCCCCTACTGCGGCGGCTCGAACGCCTCCTACAGAACCGCGGCAGGCGGCGCGGGTCCCATCTTCCGCGACCCGGAACGCGTGGTCGCCGAAATGAAAAAGCTCCGCTCCCTCGGCGTCCGCTTCTTTTATTTCGAGTTCGATCCCTACCCCGCGGGCGACCCCTACTACGTTCGCCTTTTCAACCGCATAAGAGAGGAAAGACTCGACGTCGGCGTCAACTTCGGCGCCTGGAGCCTGCCCTCGCGCGAACTCGCCGACGCCTTCGCCGCCGCCGCCGACCCCGACCACAGCTGCATCGTCATCTCCCCGGACTCCGGCTCGGAGGAAATACGCAGGCTCAACAAGGCGGGCTTCGGCGCCTCCAACGACGAAATCCTCTCCACGCTCGACTACCTCCGCGGAAAGAAAATCCACACCGCTGTCTGCTTCACACTCGGCATCCCCGGCGAAACAAGGAAGCATTTCAGGCAGACGCTCGACCTCATCAAATCCGTCAGGAAACGCAGCGCCGCAGCCGCCGGCTGCTTCAAGCTCGAACCCTGCGCACCCATCTTCCTCGACCCCGCGCGATACGGCGTTCAACTCTACAGAACCACCTTCGCCGATTTCCACGACCACGCCCTCGCCCTCACGCGCTCGCTTCCCATCCCCCACCCGCTCGGCTACCGCACCGCGCACTTCTCCGAAAACGAAATCCTCCGCCTTCAGATGAAAGCCTACCGCGCCTGCTACTTCCGCCTCCGCTACTTCCTGTCAAGACTTAAAAAAATGAAAGGCGTCAACCGCATGAATTTCTACGCGTTCCTCGCCGTCCTTTTCAATTCGCCGCGCCTGTTGCAGAATGTTCAGAGAGAGTGAGTCCCGCGTCATGAACGCCGCGCCGCCCGGGCGGCGCGGGCGGCGCGACCACGGAGGAACGATTGAAGACAATCGTTGTAATGCCGGCGTATTACGCCGAAAAAACGCTTAAAAAAACGCTCAACGACATTCCCCCCGGCGCCGTCAGCGGCGTCATCCTCGTGGACGACGGAAGCAGGGACGCCACCGCGCGCGTCGCACGCTCCCTCGGGCTTGACGTCATCGTGCATCCCCGCAACCGCGGCTACGGCGCCGCCCAGAAAACGGGCTACTCCAAAGCCCTCTCCCTCGGCGCCGACCTCGTCGCGCTCATCCACCCCGACCACCAGTACGACCCCTCCGCGCTCCCCGTCATGATCGCCGCCGTCTCCTCCGGCAGCCGCGCCCACGTGTGCCTCGGCTCACGCATGTCCCTCCCGGGCGAAGCGCTCCGCTCCGGCATGCCCCTCTACCGCTACCTCGCCAACAGAATCCTTTCCTCATTCGCCAACTCCGCGCTCCGCCTCAACCTCTCCGAGTATCACACCGGCTTCCGCGTTTACCGCGCCGACTTCCTCGCATCCATCGGCTTCGAAAACTTCTCCGACGACTTCATATTCGACTTCCAGATCATCTTCAAAGCCGCCCTCTGCGGCTTCGGAATCGTCGAATCCCCCGTCGGCTACCGCTGCACACCCGAAAGCTCGAGCATCTCCTTCTCCAGGGGCGTCGCTTACTCGGCGGGCGTCATCCGTCTCCTCCTCGCCCACAGACTCTCGAAAGTCCCGGCTCATCTCTCACGCCTCGACCCCCCGCCCCCGACTTGATTTGAAAACGGATAACACTTTACCGAACTGATGCGGCAGGAATGAAACGCTCGAAAAAGATGCCTCACATATCCATCCAAACATATTTGAAGTTTCATTTCCCCTGCCCGTGTGCGTGCCCGTGCCCGTTCCCGCATTTGT
>JBFMFE010000290.1:0-7997 GCA_040752295.1 bacterium | reverse complement strand
CCTTGTTTCCCGCGCTCCGCGCGGGAGTGAAGGCGGCGATGACTCGCCGCAGTCCAAGGCCTGCCTGCCGGCAGGCAGGCGGCTGAATCCACAATCCATCGTGACGAAGAATGTGCGAAAGTTCACAATAAGCGACAGTTCTTCGCGCGCCGGGCGCGGCGATTCACGGCGTCGGCTGCGCGGGCGTGTGTACGAACACGCAGCTCGGGGAACTGAGACTGCCGGCGAAACCGGTTATGAAGCCGGAATTGTCAAGCGTCACGACGCAGAAGAAGTAATCGGTCTGCTCGTTGAGGTTGGTCACGACGAAGTTCGTGGCGTTGGGACCGGCGGTGGCGATGAGGTTCGTGGGGAAGGTATCGGGCATCGCGGATTCCTGGTAGATCAGGTATCCCGCCATGGTCGCCGCGGGGTCGTTGGGGACGATTGGGATGGAGGAGGCGGGCGAGGTTCCGTCGCAGTTGACGGGGGGCTGCCACTGGAGTTCGACGCTGTTGTATGTGAGGTTGGCGGTGGTGAGGGCGGTGGGGGGCGGCGGGCGCTTGTAGAACTCGAACGGAGCGGAGTAAATCCATGAGCTTCCGTCAATGCTTGCGCCGACGCGCCAGTAGTATTCCACGCCGTTGACGAGAAGGATGGGGTCGCCCGAAGACGCCTGGTAGCACGTATTGTCGGGGCAGGGGAACATTGCGGGTGAGGAGCTTGAGTCGTCTTCCCTGAGGAGGTTGCGGAAGTCAACCGTATCCGACACCTGTAATTTGTAGATTTTGGTTGCCGAGAGCGGGATGGGGCTCCAGTAGAAAGCGAGGTCCTGGCACGCGACGAGCGTGCAGGTTGTGATGACGTCGTCGAACGTGCCGGTGCTGTTGCAGTTGCTGTTGGGTGGGCTTGCGAGGACGGGCGCGGGGATGAAGACGGTGAACGAGCGCATGGAAGACCAGGGTCCGGCGTCGCCGTTCGGGTCTATGTCGGTGATGCTGTCCCTCGCGCGTATTCTCCAGGTGTAGGATTCGCCGTTTGTGACCGCCGGTTCGGCGAGGTCGCAGACCGTGACGGTCACGTTTGAAGTGTCGAGGGGCTTGCATTTGGCGAAGGTGCCGTCCGACCTTCTCTTTATTTCCACGTCGTAGGAGGAAGCGCCGTAGACCTGGTCCCACGTGAAGTGTACGCACAGTTCGGCGCCCAGTCCGTCGCAGTCGGTGACCATAATGACTTCCTTGCCGTCAATCGGCTCGACGAGGTTGGGCGCGGGCAGTCCGGTGATGAAGTACCGGGCGTTGTTGTCGTCGAAGGGAGCGTCGGAGGCTGTGACGTTCCACCTGTACTTTCTGCCGGGCGAGAAGAGTATGACGCCGGTCGGGTCGGGGGTTGAGCCGAAGGCGGTGCAGTTGATGTTGACGTTTTTCGTTGTGAGGCCTGAGACCTCGGTCTGCCAGACGGAGACGTACTGACCCGCCGGCGGAGCTTCGATTTCCTCCTCGACTTTTATGATGTAGGAACCGGCGCCGTAAACGCCGCCCCACGAGAAGGTCAGCTCGTAGTTGTACGTGAAGTTGCCGTACATGTCCACTCCCGTGCCGCACGAGGGGTCGGGGTTGATTATGGCAAGGTTTGCGGGCTGCACCAGCACCGGCGCCGCCACGGGGACCTTGAAGAAGTACGCCCCGGTGATGTTCTCCCAGTTGTAGGAGACTGCGCCGTACTCATCGTAGGCGCGAATCTGCCACGAGTATGCGCCGGCGTTGTTGCAGTCCGGCGGCGAGACCGTCGTGTCGCAGTTCTGGAGAACGAGAGTCGAGTCCATCCCGCTCAGTTTTATGGAGCTGACGTCCCCGACGTCGCCGTTGAACATGAGGGTCTGCCCGGTGCTGCACGTGCCGCCGGAACCCTCGCAGAGCCTGATCTGGTAGCCCGCCGCGCCGATTGATTTCGTCCACGTGAAGACGGGGTCGGCGTCGGAGAGGTAGAGGTCGTGGGGGGACATTGAGGTCTGGTCGGGCTGTTTCAGTCTTTTTGAGAACCTGAAGACGGAGCCTTCGCACTTGCCGAGCGGCGCCCTGGTGTTGATGGAGCAGACGCGCCAGTGGTACTTTTTTTCGCTTGTGGGGCTGGTGGGGTTCTTGAGAGGTTCTTTTGGGACCGCCACGTCGCCGTAGGTTATGCTCGTGCCGGAGGTCGTTGCGACCCATATGAGGTCGGTGGGTGCGAAGTTGCCCGGGCTGATCTCTTCGAGTTCGATGCGGTACGAGGTCGCGCCCGGTTCAGCGACCCACTGGAAGGTGGGTTTCGGCTCGTACACGTTCTGCTGGTCGTAGGGATAGACGAGTGTGGCGCCCTTGAGGTTGAAGTCGGTGACGCCGAGGACCGAGGAGGGTATGCTTTCGGTTCCGCCGCTGTCCACGGCGGTCACAACGTAGTAATAGTACTCGCTGCGGTTGACGTCGAGGTCCTCGAAGCACACGATGTTCGCGAGGGTGGGGCAGTCGTAGTTGCTGACGATGGCGTAGGGCGTGGCGGTGTCCACGGTCTGTGGACCGGGGAGTCCGGCGGGCGAGCCGGCGCGGTAGATGTTGTAGGCGGCGATGTTGGTCGCGGAGGATTTTTCCCAGTAGACGGTGATCGAGTTGCTCTGGTAGTTGTTCACGTAGGGCGTGGGGAATCCGATGCAGTAGCTCACGCCGTCGCACCAGTTGGGTGCGGAGGGTCGCGTGGTCTCCGGTTTCTTGGTGAAATAGAAGAGCTGGCTGTCCTCGGACTGTGTCGCCTCGTTGAAGGCTTTGACTTTCCAGGAGTAGGTTTTTTCGTTGACGAGCGCGACGCCGTCGTACTTTACGACGTTGCTGGTGACGGTGGTCTGCCACACGATGACGCTGGTCGAGGTGTCGGTGACCGTAAGGACGTACGATATGTCCGCCCCGTTGACCTCCATCCACGTGAAGGTGGGGGTGGAGGTGGTGACGCTGGCGGCGACGACGCCTCCCGGGCCGATCAGCTGAGGTCTCTGGAGGGGGAGGAGTATGCTCTGTGTGACGCTCGGGTCGCTTTCCTGCTGTGCGTCGTCGAACGCCCTGACCTGGTAGTAGTATCTCTTACCGTTGGTCACGCTGACGTCGCAGTAGCCGGGATTGGTCTCGGAGAAGGTCGGGCAGTTGATGTTGGGGGGGGATGCGTCGAGCTGCTCCTTGAATACGCCGTCTATCTGGGTGGAGCAGACGCCGACCGTTTCGCAGCGGTAGATGGTGTAGCCTGCGAGGTCTGGGTCGTTGACGGGGCGCCAGTTGAGGACGACGTACTGGTCGCCGCCTGTGATGGGTTCCTTTCCGTCCTCGGCGAGGTTGACCCACTCGGGCGCGGGAAGCGGTGTCTCGGAGGTTGACTTTTTCGTGAAGAAGAACGAGGAGCTTTCAAGGGAGTAGGCGCAGTCGGTGAGCGAGCGCACGTTCCAGGAGTACTGGATATTGTTTTTCAGCGTGTCGCCGGCGTAGGTGCTGGTCGGGGACGTCTCCTCTTTCTGGTAAACAACAGTCCCCTCGGAGTTGTAGACGGAGATGGTGTATTTCGTTGCGTTCGGCACGTCCGTCCACTGGAACATGGGAGTGGAGCTTACTATCTGGGCGCCGTTGTTGGGTGTGATGAGCGTCGGCGGGTCGGGGACTACGTTCGGATCGCATTCGCCGGGGTCAACCGCCGTTCCCTTGAAGACGAACGACCAGGTCTGTGATTCGTCCGCCGCCGACGGGCTTGCCGTGTTTATCCCCTTCACTTTCCAGTAGTACGTGGAATCGGTGACGAGGGCTTGTCCGCCGTACGTCGAGGAGTAGGTCTTTCTCACGACGGGGTCTGGAGGGGAGCTTCCCTCCTGGACCTCTCCGTTCGTGGTCGAGGAGAACACCACGACGCCCGTTCCGTCGGTCACGTTGAGCAGGTAATAGTTGGACGCGCCGTTGCCGATGAAGATGAATGTCGGAGTGGAGCTTGTCAGGGAGGTTCCGCTCGCTGGGCTGACGAGGGTGATTCCCGAAGGCTCGGTGGTTGGCGTGGCGCAGGTGATCGTGGAGAGGTCGCTGTCGCGGTTCCCCCCCGTGCTCGTCACCTGGAGCGCGTAGCAGTACGCCTGCCCGTTGACGAGGTTCGAGAAGGTCTGCGTGATCGTGTTCAGGTCGGTTATTTCGAGAAGGATCGAGTCGCATGACGAAGCCGAGCACGTGTAAATCCTGTAGCCGTTCGCGTCGGTGTCGCTGCTCTTGTACCAGCTCAGCACGATTTCCTTGTCGCCGGGGGCAGCCGTGAGTGAGGGTGTGGCGATGGGGGCGGGTCTGTTGTCTATCACCGCCACGTACGGGGTGAAGTGGGTTACCTGCCCCTGTACGCCCTTTTCGTTGAGCTGCGTGATGTTGCCGTAGTACGACCCCTGGACGATTTCCCACTGTCCCGTGGACTCGTTGCAGGTGGCGAGTTTTATCTTGGACGTCGAGGTCGAGCCGAGAGAGATGCCTTCCGTGCTGATTGCGATGGTCCAGGGGGAGGGGAACTCGGGATTCTTCGGTTTGGAGGCGAGTGAGAACTCGTAGGCGGTGGTGTCCTGCTGGCAGCTGCCGAGTGACGTGCAGATGGAGCAGATGTTTTCGGTGCAGTTGGCGTTGTTGCAGTATTTCAGGTCGGAGTCGTTTATTGTGGTCGCCGCGGGCGGGTTCGGCATGTAGTCCTGGTTGAAGCCGTTGGGTGAGTAGATGAGCGCGTTTCCGTCGGCGCTCTTGGAGAGCGTGACCACCTGCTGGGCGGGTGCTTTTTCCGCCTTGCCCTTTCCGCGGGTGAGGGCGGCGATGACGCCGATGGCGAGCACGCCGACGACTATGGGGCTGAGTTTTTTCTTTCTTTTCGTGCGCTCTATCTTTTCGACTTCCTCGGGTTTCCTCGGACGCGGCGAGTAGATCACCCTCACTTTGTCGCCGTCCCTAATGCTCTTGCCGGGCTTCAGGTCGAGGACCGTCGTTTTAGAGTGGGAGACGCCGGTTTCGTCCGCCTGGAGGGTCGCGATCTGCTCGTAGTCCTGAATCACCGCCAGCCTTGCGCCGTAGTTTACGCCGATGCGCGTGCCGAGGTTGGTGTACACGACGTTGCCTTTGGACACGGTCACAAGCCCGTACTTTGAGAGGTTGCCGAAGAGGTCGTTCACGGCATCGTCGAGGGCGTTTCTCAGGGCTTCCACCGCCAGCATACCCAGGTCGCCCTGCCAGCCGGGTTTTTCGCCGCTGGAGGCTTTCACGACGGACCGGCTGATGAGGACTTCTTCCCCGCCGACGCTGTAGAGGTACAGTTCGACGGAGACGATCGCCTCCCTGCCGTTCATGAACTCGACGCTGGTGACGGCGCCGAAGAGCGCCATGTCCGCGCCGAGAGCCTCGCCGACGGAGAGTGCGGTCTCGAGGTCCGGTTCCTCCTCGAGGAGATCGAGCACCTTTTCGGCGGGCACGATCTCGATGTTCTCGACCCGCGCCGCGGCGGCGATGAGGCTTTCCACCCCGTAGTCGTCCGGCAGGATTGCGCGCCCCGTGCGGTTCTCAAGCCCCGCCACGGCGACGGTCAGGGCGTCCTCCGACCCCGACGTTTCAGCCGCGCTTATCCGCGGCGCGACCGGAAACCAGCAGAGTGAGGCGATGAGGAAGCACGCCGTGATTCTTGAGGCTCTGCTCGAGAGTAATGTGCTCAGCATTTCGTCCACCCCTTGATTGCGGAATTATAATGATACATACCAGTGCGTCACGTTTTCGTTAACGTGATACTGAAAAAAACGGGTTACGGCGTAACCCAGCCCCCCCATCTCCCTCTCGCACCCGCTGAGCCTGGCGCAAAAGGTTTCAAAAAACCGCAGAGCCTTCTGCTGGACCGACGGCGCGTCCATGGGTCTGAAAACGATTTTTTCAAGCACCTTTATTATTTTTTTCCCTATTTTTACGGTTTTCAAACTCACCGGCTGCCTTCCGGCGCCGCTGAACCGCCCGGCGCACCGTGAACACACGAAACCGTTCTCGCGGACTGCCAGGAAGCATTCGCCCGCGAGGTCGTCTCCACAGCCCTGACACGCCGCCCAGTTGACCGAGAATCCCGTCTTTTCCAAAACCCCCGTTAAAAACGCCGCCTTAATTTTATCATGGTTTTCCGAATTTTGAAGCAGCCACAACAAATTTTTGAGGAGGTAGTAGAGTTCCGGCTCCGGGTCGCCGTCCACGCCCGTCTCGTGTATGACCTTCAGCATGAAAAACCCGAGGCTCAGCTTTCCGGGGTCCTTCTTGAGGGCGTCGAACGTCTCTATCGGCTCCCACTGGTTGAGCAGTGGGACGCTTCGCCTCGGTATGAAATGGAACGTGCCCTCGTTGAAGAGGTCGGCGCAGCGGCGGAGCGTGCTGGCGGGCTTTTGGGTGCCGCGCACGAGCATCTGCATCCTGCCCGCCTCGAGCGAGTAGAGGGTCAGCAGTACGTCCCTCTCGCCCGTCTCGCGCCTTCTCAGCACTATCGCCCTCGCGCGCCTGACCGCTGTGGACACGTTGTCACCCGGCGTTCACGCCTGGAGCCTGTTCTCTGAAAATTCGCCCGGGGTCGAGGCACAACGCGGGTACAGTGTAACTTCTGTTGCGGTTATAGTCCGGCGGCGGCTGAACGTTTACCTGTAGCGGAGCGTGAGTTTGCCCGGTGCGACCACGTACTTGAGGCGCAGTTCGATGGGCTTGCGCCACGTGGTGGGTGAGAGGGTCTTTGGTGAGCGCTGCTGGTCGAGGTAGAGAGTTCCGAGGTTGTTAAGCGCCTCTGTGAAGGAGGGGTTCAGTTCGAGCGCGCGCTTGTAGGACAGCGCGGCGCGGTCGAGGTCGCCCGTGCTCGCGTACATCACCCCGAGGTTGTAGTGGACGACGGGGTCGGTCTTGAGGTAGTGCGTGGCAAGTTCCCACTGCTGAATCGCCGCCTGGTACATACCGCGCTGGGCGTACACGATGCCGAGGTTCGTCCGCGCCTTCGTGTAGCTCTGTTCCTTGTGAAGCGCCGATTTCCAGGAGGATATCGCCTCGTCGAGCATCCCCTTCTGCGCGTAAGCGACTCCGAGGTTGTTCAGGTCGTGGGTGTCGCCGCCGGAGACCGCGAGTATCTGTTTCCACTCCCTGATGGAGAGATCGAACTCGCCCTTCATCAGGTAGTTGACCCCGAGGCTGAAGTGCGTGGGCGTGAAGTCCGGAAAGAGGAGCGCCGATTTCTCCCACGCCTTGATCGCCTCCTCCTGGGTTCCCATCTTGCTGTAGACGGCGCCGAGGGCGTATAAGGCGCCCGCGTCCTTATCGTTGAGCCGGAGCACTTCGTTGAGGTGGCGCGCCGCCGAGTCGTACCGTCGCGCGCGCGTGTAGAGGATGCCCAGGTTGTAGCGTATCGTGGTGTTGTCCGGGGCGAGCGCCGCCGCCTTTTCCCATTCCTCGATGGCGGCGTCCAGGAGGTTCTTCTGAAGGAACGCCGCGCCGAGGTTGTAGTGCGCCACGGGGTCGTTGGGCGCTATCTCCAGCGCCTGCTGGAGCATGAGGATCGAGCGGGACACGGGGTCGCCCGCGCGGTACGCCTCCACAGTGATCTCCGGTATTTCGAGGGACACCTGCGCTTCGGGCGGCGGGTAGTATTCGGCCACCGGCTCGACGATCTCCCTCAAACCGCCCTCCGGCGCCTTCATCCCCTTTTCCATCTCCTTCAGCGCGGCGAGGTTGTTTTCGGCTTCCTCGTATCCGGGGTTCAGTTGCAGCGCCATTTTCCATTCTTCCCTCGCCCTGTCGAACTTGCTCTGCTTGTAGTAGACCACGCCGAGGTTGTTGTGGGCGTCGGCGTTCGTGGGGTCGAGCTGTATGGCGAGCTTGTAGTACTTCTCGGCGTTCGCGAGATCGCCCATTTCGTCGTACACAAGCCCCATGTTGTTGGCGACCGTGGGGTTGTCCGGCTCGAGTTTGGCGGCTTTCTCGAACTCCTTC
>JBFMFE010000289.1:0-22397 GCA_040752295.1 bacterium | reverse complement strand
TGCAAATATAACCTTCAAATGGCAGCCAAACTATTTTTGGCGCATCAGGAGGAATACACGGGAAAAAAGGTGAAAAAACTTAAGTCCGATTATGACGGCTTCACATTCCGCGAAAATCGGTGTTCAATAATATAATCCCATGAATATGATGCGGCATTACAATATATTCATCCGATATCGCATTCGGAAAATGCCGGGGTATTTCATTCCAGGCGCGGATCAGGCGTAGGGGCGATGGTGAAAAGCAAAAAACGAATGTCGAATATCGAACAGGGAATATCGAAGTAAGAGTGAAAGACGAAAACCCTTCTTTTGTCCGCCCTTTTGCACGTCAGCCGCCGTGGTCAATAAAGCCATTTCCACGCCGCGAAGAGGATGCTCCCCGCGACCTGTCCTGCGAAAACGTACGCGTTCGCCTTCCTGCCCGCGAGGGCGGAAAACAGGAAATAGGAGAAAAAGACGATCGCGCAGAAGGCGATCCAGTCGCGCTCCGCGACGCACAGGAACGCGCCACCGAAAGCGGACACGCCGGGCAGGAGCACCATCGCAGCCGCCTTCGCCGGCGGAAAAGCGCACGCGAACCAGAACACGAAGACCGATCCCGCCGCCGCCGCCGCCGCCCCAAGCCTGTTCGCCATCCGGGCGAGTTCCGAGGGATCAGCCGCAAGCCCGACGACAGGCGGGAGAAACAAGTAACCCGCCGCCATCAGCGAGCCGAGCGAGACGACGAGCACCGCCGCCGCCGCCGTGTCCTTCGTCACCTTCGCCAGCCGGTGGTACTCACCGGTCGCCATGTCCGTGAACGCCTCGATGCACGTGTTGAGCACCTCCATGGAAATCACGAACGTGACCACCATGAAAAGAAACGCCTTCGCGGTCCACGAAAACGAAAAGGCGAGCGAGAAGGTGAACACCATCAGCGCGGCAAGGAAGTGGAACCTCATGTTGCGCTGCGTGAAAACGGCGTGGATCATCCCGTCGAAGGCGTGGTAGAACGACATGAAGACATGGACGAGCATGTCCGCCACCCCTTCCGCCTGCCCGCCGGCAGGCACGGCGCCGGTCTTCGCGGCGCTCATCTCCCCGGCGCCTTTGTCTTCTTCACGAGGGTTTTCCATATTCGTCTTTCCTCCGATTTCATTTCCATCTCGTCGCGGGGCGTGCCGTGGTCGAAGCCCATCACGTGAAGGACGCCGTGGACGATCAGGGCTTCGAGTTTCCGCGGGAGCGGCATTCCCTCTTTCGCGGCGTCCTTTGCGGCGCGCTCGAGGCAGATGACGACGTCGCCGAGGACCCGAGGCGTCCCGCGCGCGGTTTCCCCCGGCGCGTCCATCGGGAAGCTGATTACGTCCGTGTCTCCGCGCCTTTGGAGGTAGCGTCGGTTCAGGCGGGTGATCAGGCGTCTTCCGACGAACGAGAGCGAAAGCTCGCCGCCGGCGCCCGCGGCGTCGAGAACGCCGGCGGCGAATTTCTCCCACCGGCGCAGTGGCAGCTTTTTCCTCGTGGTGTTGAGAACCGTGACCGTGCGCGCGGGGTCGGTGTGGAGGCGGCGCGCCGCCGCGGTCGAACGCATCGAGGGGCTTGCGCGCCCCGCCGCCGCACGCCGCCGCGCGTCCGCCCGCGTCTCATTCCGCCTTCGCACCCTGATTTTCCTTGTCCGCCGCTTCTTCTTTAAGCTCGGGATACTCAATTCGAGCGTGGTACATCCTGGAGAGCGTCCGAATCAGGCATTCGCGCGTCACGCTGATCTGGTTCAGCGTGATGTCGCAGTTTTCGAACTGGCGGTCAATGACCCTCGCTTCCACGACCGCGTTCACCCTTTCCTCGATCTCCTTCGGCGTGGGGTTTCTGAGCGCGCGCACGGCGGCTTCGCAGGAGTCGGCGAGCATGACGACGGCGGACTCGAGCGCCGCCGGTTTAGGTCCGGGATAGCGGAAGCGCTCCTCGGAGACCTCCTCGCCCTCTTCCGCTTCCGCCTTCGCCTCCGTGTAGAAGAAGGAGATGAGCGAGGTGCCGTGGTGCTCGGCGATGATCCGCACGATTTCTGGGGGGAGGCGGTGCTCGCGCGCCATTTCCACGCCGTCCCTGACGTGGGAGGAGATGACGAGGGCGCCGAGCGTTGGGGATGTGCCCGCGAGGTGGTTTTCGGGAGTCATCTGGTTTTCGGCGAAGAAATAGGGGCGCTTGAGTTTGCCCACGTCGTGGTAGTAGGACGCGATGCGCACGAGGAGCGCGTCGGCGCCCAGGAGGTCCGCCGCGCACTCGGCGAGGTTCCCGACGGATATGGAGTGGTGGTAAGTCCCCGGCGCTTCCACGAGGAGGCGCTTCAGAAGCGGCTCCTCGGGATTGGAAAGTTCGAGGAGGCGGCGCGGGGTGAGTATGTTGAAGGTTTTTTCCATCGCCGGCATGATCCCCGCCGCGAAAACGTATGCGACCACGCCGTTGGCGCCCCCGTACAGAAATGTGTCCGCAAGCGCCTGCCGCACCTCGTCCGCGTACAGAAGCGAAAGGGCGCCGATGGTCACCATGCTTGCGCCGCCCACCGCCAGCCCCGCCCGTATCACGGCGTCCTTGTCCCTCGCGCGGCTTGCATACACGTAAGACGCGCAGCCCGCCGCCAGACCGACCAGCACGTGGTGGAACTCCAGCCCGAGGGCGAGGACAAGCATGAACGACACGAGCGGCGCGGCGATGAGGATCGCCGCCGGCTCCAGCACGAAGCACGTCAGCAGTCCGAGCATCCCGACGGGTGCGCCGATAAGCCAGCCCGAAAAGTACGACGGGACGAGCGTCGCGAGCGCCACGGCGAGCGCCTCGCTCAGCACGATCAGCACCACGAATATCAGCACCATCTTGCCGTCGCTATAGATTCTCCTTGAGAACGTCTTGAGGCACGCGCCCGTTATCCCGAACACGAGCGCGACCAGGACAAACAGACCCGCGGTCCCGCGCCAGCGGGCTTTCCGCGGAACGCCTCCCGCGGCGGCGGCGGCGGCGCGCCGTTCGCCCAATATCCTCCCGCCCGGCTCGACGGCAGGCTCGTCCACCCGCCCGGTTTCCCCGATCCGGGGCGCCCCGACCGGCTCCCGCGCGCGCCGCCCCCGCGCCGCCCCGCCTTCGAGCCGCGCGCCGCTCCGCAGACGCACCGTCAGCAGTTCGGCGACGGCGTCAAGGTACCGTTCCCCCGCGCCCTCCTCGCCGGCTGCGAACGCGACCGCTCTTTCGAGGGTCCCCCCTCCGTCGTCCGCGAAGAACCCGTCTTCCGTCACGCTCTCCACTATCCGGTAGGCGATCAGCCGCGCGTGGGGAATTTCCTCTTTTTCGAGGGAAAGAAGGGTTTCCGCGGCGGCGCCCGACAGCCCCTCCAGAGCCGGTTCGCGCGCGGGCGCGTCCGCCGCCCTCCCGCCGGACTCTTCCTTCAGTCGTATGAGTGTCCTGAAAACGGAATCGAGGTCCTCGTGAAAGGACTCGGGAATGGCGAAAACCGCCGCTTCGCTGCGCGCTTGTCCCGCCGCGCCGGGGTCCGCGGCGTCACCGCCGCCGGGCGCACGGTATTGAATTCCGGCTGCGCGTTCCGCCGCGGGTTGAACGCTCTGGAGAAACGGATAGAGGAGTATGCCGCAGGATGCGACGTACCCCGCGAGCGCGCAGACGAACCTTCTGTCGCGCAGAAGGCGGTTCAGCGCCCGTCGCCGGTTCGCGCCCGCCTCGGCGCCGGACGGCTTATTCCTTCGTTCTTTTTTCATCGGAGACTTCTCCGCCGGCGGCGGCGCTTTGTTCTCCTTCCGTCGGGCGGGTGTCCGCGTGGGAGGTTTGGTAGGCGAGTATGATGCGCCCCACGAGGTCGTGACGCACCACGTCCTCGTGCGTGAAGTGCACGAAATCAAGTCCGTCAAGCCCTTTCAGCCTTGTTTCGGCGTCAATAAGTCCCGAGACTTTCCCCGGGGGCAGGTCCGTCTGCGTGATGTCCCCGTTGACGACCGCCCTGGAGGTCCGCCCGAGGCGCGTGAGGAACATTTTCATCTGGTCAATGGTGGTGTTCTGCGCCTCGTCGAGAATGGCGAAGGCGGATTCGAGCGTACGCCCGCGCATGTAGGCGAGGGGGGCGACCTCGATGGTTCCCTGTTCGATGAGGCGCTGGCAGCGCTCCGCGCCGAGCATGCCGAAGAGCGCGTCGTAGACGGGTCTCAGGTAGGGGTTGACCTTCTCCTGGTAATCGCCCGGAAGGAACCCGAGTCTTTCGCCCGCCTCCACCGCCGGGCGCGCCACCACAATGCGCGCGACCCGCTGGTCTTTCAGGTGCTTCAGCGCCATGCCCACGGCGAGGTAGGTCTTACCCGTTCCCGCGGGACCGATTCCGAAGACGAGGTCGAGGTTCTCGATGGCTTCGACGTAGCGCCGCTGGTTCTGGGTTCTGGGTCGTATGGGGCGTCCCCCCGCGTCCTTGAGGACCAGCCCCGGGTTCTCCGCGTGTTTTCCGTCGCTTTTTTCCTTTACGTGGAGCAGACCGTAGGTGACGTCTTCAGGGTGCGGCGGGTCTCCGCTGCGGACCTGGGCGAGAAGTTCCTCGAGGAGCCTTTTGACCCGTTTTGCGGCGTCGTCGGGTCCCGTGATGGTCACGTTTCCGTTGCGGTGGGCTATGCGCACGCCCGCGCGCCTCTCGATGATCTTCAGGTTTTCGTCGCGCGGACCGAACAGCCCGAAGGCTTCCTCGTCGTTGTCCAGTTCAAGCGTGTGCGACGGCATGATCGAGCGCCTCATCCGGGCGGCCACGTCATCTGCCTGCCGCCGAGCACGTGGAGGTGAAGGTGGAGCACCATCTGCTGACCGTCGCGCTTGCAGTTGGCGACCACGCGGAAGCCGTTTTCCTCCAGTCCCTCTCTGCGCGCCACGACGTTGACCGCCGCGAAAAGCTTCCCCAGCAGCGCGCCGTGCCGCCCGGTCAGGTCGGTCACGTAGCTGATGTGTTTCCTCGGGATGACGAGCACGTGAACCGGCGCCTGGGGATTGATGTCGCGGAACGCCGCGACCTCGTCGTCCTCGTAGACGAAGTCGGATTTCACCTCGCCGTTTGCGATTTTACAGAAGAGGCAGTCTTTCATTACACGTCCCTCCGTTCCGCCGCGGCGCCGGCGCACGGCTGCGCGAAAGTCCCGACACAAAACCCGGTCTATACAGTATTTTATGCCTCTTTCGTGTTTTCAAGAACACCCCGGAAAAATCACGGGGCGGGGCGGAAGAGAGGCGCGGGAAGCGTTGCCGAAAAAGGCGGCGCTGAAGCGCCGCCTGTCTGTGCCTGCCTGTCGTCAGACGGGTCAGACAGGTCGGACAGGTCAGACAGACAGGGCAGGCAGGGCGGCTGACGCCGCAGCCCATCGTGACGAAGAACGTGCGAAAGTTCACTCAAACAACGCAGGCAAAATTAAATTTTTTAAGCGTCTCCGAAACCGTGTGGTACAATACGCGGGCGGAGCGACGGGGGGCGCGTTCGACCGGGCGCAAAGACGCGCGAAGTTCCGCGGTACGAACGGACAGGAGGCTGAATTGCGTGGACGCGACTGAACGGGCGGGAACGGAAGAGGCGGAAAAAGGCTCGCGTCCGCCGGCGGCGGCGGTGATCGAAAGCGCGCTCGGGGAAGGGAGGACGACGCTCTCGGAGTACGAATCGAAAATCGTGCTTGCCGCGTACGGCGTCCCGGTGGTCGAGGAGCGGCTCTGCTCCACGGCGGAGGAAGCCCGGCGGGCAGCCGAGGAGATCGGCTACCCCGTCGCCGTGAAGGCGTGTTCGCCGGATATAACCCACAAGACCGAGCGCGGACTGGTCGCCCTCGGGCTGATGCTTCCCGAAGGGGTGCAGGCGGCGTTCGAGAATTTCCAGCGGGAAACGGGGTGGGGCGTGAGCGTGGTGGTGCAGCGTATGGTGAAGGGGCGGCGCGAGTTTTTAGCCGGTATGAAGAGGGACGAAACGTTCGGACCGTGCGTGCTCTTCGGGGTCGGGGGGATAATGACCGAGGTGCTGAGGGACGTCAGCTTCCGCGTCGCGCCGCTCACGCTGAGGGACGCCCGCGAGATGATGAGCGAGATCAAGTCGTCGGCTCTTCTGGACGAGTTCAGGGGCGCCGTCCCGGTGGACCGCGGCGAGCTGGCGGCGGTCCTGCTGAACCTCGGACGCATCGGAATGGAACTGCCCCGCGTCCGCGAGATAGACATCAACCCCCTTGTCATCGAGAAAGGGCATCCGGTGGCGGTGGACGCGCTGATGGTGCTCGGGGGGAATTCATGACGCTGAAACATCCGGCGGGGAGGGGCGCGGGATATGGCGGTTGACATGACAAGGCTGTTCGCGCCGCGGAGCCTCGCGCTCGTGGGCGCCTCGAACAGCTTCATGAAGTGGGGCTTCATCGTTCTCGCCAACATCCTGAGCGGAGGCTACAAGGGGAAGATTTACCCGGTCAACCCCCGCGGGGGGAAGATACTCGGACTCGACGTTTACAAGGACCTGCGGTCCATTCCGGACGAGATAGACGTCGTGGTCGTCACCACGCCCGCCGCCGGGGTTCCCGGGGCAGCGCGGCAGTGCGCCGCGAAAAAAGTTCCGTTCATGATCACGATCACCGCGGGGTTCAGCGAATCCGGCGATGAGGGGAAGCGGCTCGAGCGCGAGGTGGCGGAGATCGTGAGGGGCAGCGGTGTGAGGATGGTCGGACCGAACACGATGGGGATAGTGGGGACGGGTGCGCGGCTGTGCGCCCTGATGCCGCCGGTGAAGCCGCAGCCGGGCGCGATTTCGTTCGTCGCCCAGAGCGGGAACATCGGTTCCCAGCTGCTTGGGCTGGGGCAGGTGATGGGGGTGGGATTCCACAATTTCGTCGCGAGCGGCAACGAGGGCGACCTGCGGGTGGAGGACTACATCGAATTTTTCGGCGAGGACGAGAAGACGCGCGTAATCATGGCGTACATCGAGGGCGTGGACGACGGGCGCAGGTTTCTGGACGTGGTGCGCAGGATAACGCCGCGCAAGCCTGTGATCGTGTTCAAGGCAGGGCAGACGCGCTCCGGGGCGCGCGCCGCCGTTTCTCACACGGGAGCGCTCGCCGGCTCGCGCGACATCTACGACGCCGCCTTCCGGCAGGCGGGGGTGATAAAGGTCTCCGCGACCGACGAGATGCTCGATCTCGCGCGCGCCTTCGCGTACCTGCCGCTGCCGAAAGGCAACCGGGTCGGAATAGTCACCTGGGGCGGCGGCTGGGGGGTGGTCACGGCGGACGCCTGCGAGGACGCAGGGCTTAACGTCGTCCCGCTCCCAACGGACGTCATCGCAAAGATTGACAGCGTGCTGCCGCCGTACTGGAGCCGCGGCAACCCCGTGGACCTCGTGGGAACGCTCAACCGTGAAGCCCACAGGGTCGCTCTCGAGCTTATCGTCGGCTGCCCCTCCATAGACGGCATCATCGCACTGGGCATTTTCGGCGCCGCCACCTTCTTCAGCGAACTCGTCGCCAACGCCTCCAACCTCTCGGAAAACGTCCCGCCGGAACTCGTCCAGACCTACATGAAAGAGATCAGGCGGGAAGACGAAAAATTCGAGAGCACGGTCGTGACGCTCATGGACAGATACAACAAGCCCATCGTCGGCGCCACCGTCATACGCAACCCGCAGGCGGAGCGGGATGTCCCCAGGCAGGTGCTCGTCTTTTCCACGCCGGAAAAAGCCGCCAGGGCGCTGTGGCGCCTCTACGAGTACCAGCGTTACAGGGAATCCGTACACCGGGAAACGTAATCGAAACGACTCCTGCAATATAAGCACCCGCCCCGGAACGGGCGGGGAAAACCCGCGTCCGACCGTCATGGTCGGTCGGACGGGGAACGCCGAAAGAGGGGGCGGAGCGCCGCGCGCAATTGCGCGGTTGACCCCGGCGGCGGGTCGAGGCTAAAATTAAAGGTGGAGCCTGATCGCTCCTGAAGGTACAGCGGTTCGGGCATTAAAAAAACGAGCATGAGGTGACGCCGTGAAAAAGACGTTTTCGAGCGGGATAAACCTCGCCGGCGCGGTCGCGCTGTGCGCCGCAATCTCAGTCGCCGGCTGCGGGGGAGGAGGAGGGGGAGGAGGAGCAGCAGGCGGCGGGGGCGGAACGCCCGACAGGATCGTCACTGTCCAGGTGGATTTCCAGAACGGCGCGTCGCGCGCCGCTTCCGCCGAAGGGCGGGCGGCGGACAGGTCGGCGTCAGCCGCCGTGGCGGATACGCCCGTGATCGTTTACTGGGCGAAGGACGCGTCCCGGAAGCTTCTGAACTCGGCGTCCGACCGTACCGACCCGAGCGGGCGATGCAACCTAACCGTGAACCTCGGAAACAAAGCGTCGCTCGACGTGATAGTCGAGGCGCTCGTGGCGGCGGCGGGCTCGGACTCCAACGTGCGTCTCGCGCTGGACGACCTCTCGACGAACCTGACGGGGCTTGCCGCCAACGACGTGACCACGACGTCGGCGGACATCTTCGTTCTTTCCTCCGACACTCTGTCGCTCGCTCAACTCCATGAAGTGGTAGTGCTGATGAACGCCAACAGCGTGAATCTCGACTCCATAGACACCGCGCAGGATGCGAGCGACCTGGTCGCCGAGGTGTACCCCGCGATACAGAACTGCGGCGGCATACAGGACGGACCCACGCGCGCGAACTGCTACGAGACGCAGATTGACTCCGGGGACGCCGCCCTCTCCGCGGACGTTCAGTCGGCGCTCGCCGACCTCGAGGTGGAATTCAGGGTTGACACCGGCGGCGCCACGACGGCGGAGACGCTCTACGCGATCGACAAGAATCAGGATTTGAGCGTCATACAGAAGATAGTGGACATGGCGGCGCTCGCCTCGTACACGGATTTCACGCGCATAGACGTCGCGCCGGAGCTTTCGGAACTCATCGCGGCGACCGCGAACGCCGTCGCGAAGTACGACGACGCCGCGCTGACCGGCGGCTCGCGCCTGATCGCGATCAAGCGCGCTCTCCTCCACGCCCTCGCCTCGACGGACTTCGCCAACAACGACGTGGAGCTTCTGATCTCGGACCTGCGCTCGGCTTACTACAACGCGGCGATCGCCTCCGCCGCCGCCGACCTCTCAGCGCTCGTCGGCACAAACGACCTCATCTCCGTCATCAGCGCCTACGACGTCATCGAGTGGATGTTCATCGAGGTGCTCACCGACCAGAACATGACGCTCGCCGAGGCAGTGCAGACCTTCGACGCCCTCGTGGAAGTGCTCAAGAACTTCGGCGCCAGCACGGGCGGCGGCTCAGCGCAGATCATGAACGACCTCGTCGCGATGTGGGCGCTCGCGTCGTTCCAGGCGGAACTCGCCAAACTCCTCGAACCGTTCGACATGTACGACCGCGCCAAGACCGACAACCTTATGGTCCTCGCGCGAGACCTCTCGGCGCTCTCCTCGACCCACACGCGCGCCCAGGTGGAGGACGTGCTGAACGACTATCTGTCCGCCGCCACGACACAGAAGGCGCTCGAACTCTACGACAGATACTACGGTAAAACCGACTGCGCGTTCGATCCCGCCACGAGAACCCAGACGGGGACAAACTGCCCCACGCAGGCGGAGATCATGGCGCTGCTCGAAACGCACTACGAAAAGCCGCTCCCGCTTCTGGATTCCACCATCACCGGCATCGCGCAGTGGATACAGAGCGGCGAGAACGACACGCTGATGATCGCCCTCGGCACGGGCGGCTCCAGGATACAGCAGATGATTGAGCTGATGAAACAGAGCGACGCGAACGCGGCGTCCATCTCGGCGGCGCTCGACGCCGCGGGTGTCGCATCGGAACTTGCCGTGCTTTACATCAACCTGGAACCCTATCTCCAGTAGGACAAAGGCGCCGGGATGAACGCGTCATTCAAGAGAATCCCCCCGGCGGCAGCCGCCCTCGGGATTCTTCTTTTCAGCGGCACGTACGCGCTCGGCGAAACCGACGCGCGCGAGGTGATTTCCGCGTGGCGCGCTGGGACGCGCGGCGTCGTCGAGACCTACCCTCTCAAGGACGTGACGGCGGGGCGCGAGTTCCCGGTGGTGAGAAACGGGGAGATCACCGGGATATTCACCGTGTACTACGCCGGCGTGTACCACGCGTGGGGGGAATTCACGGGGCGCGAGCCGGAGTTGAGCCTCGACCCGGGCGACGACGTCGTGATCTTCCCCGCCGAACCTCCCTCCGCCGTCAAGAGGGAAACGACGAAAGAACCGGTCAGGGCGCGGTACTGCATCCCCGCGGGATACACGATGCGGTGCTTAATCAACGCCGGGACAGAAGACGGTCTGAAGAGCGGCGACGCGGCGGCGGCGTACCTCGGAAAAAAGCCCGCCGGCGCGTTCGAGCTGATACAGGCAGGAAAGCGCGTCTCACACGGATTGCTCAACCGCACGGAAAAGGAAGAGGTCTCGTTCGAGGACTTCATATTTCTTTTCGGCGTTCCCGGTGCGGCGGGGGAATGAGGCGGGAGCGTCGTCCCCGCAGGAGACCTCCGACGGGATTACCGAGGGGAGCAAAAAATAGTTTCATCAATCCTGTCTGCCGTGCCGGGCGCCTGCCTACCGCTCCAGATTGTCTGCCGCCAGGCAAGCGCACAGGCAAACGGGGCAGGCGGCACAGGCAGGCACCCGGCGGCTGCCGCAAATTAAACCTGCCTGTGCCGAGCACGGCAGACAGGTATCGAATATCGAACAAGGAACCGTGGAATGTCGAAGGGGAAAACGCTTCGTCATTCGATATTCCCGGTTCGTTATTCATTCGCTGGCTCCATCCTCTGTGATGGAGCCTACGAATGCGGGTTAAAATATCCATATCCGGCGGCGTGAGTCCGCTTCCGCTGAAAGGAGCCGGCGTTGAAGCGTGAGAGGGGATATTTCGCGCATCCCACGGCGGTGATTGACGCGCCGTGCACGATTGAAAGCGGCGTCAGGGTGTGGCACTTCTCGCACGTGCGCGAGGGAGCGTTCATCGGCGAGGGGACGAACATCGGGATGAACGTGTACATCGGCGCGGGCGTGAGGATCGGTCGCCGCGTGAAGATACAGAACAACGTGTCGGTGTACGAGGGCGTGACGCTGGAGGACGAGGTGTTCTGCGGACCGTCCGCGGTATTCACGAACGTGATCAACCCGCGGAGCGCGGTCGAGCGGAAGGACGAGTTTCGACCCACGCTCGTGAGGAGGGGCGCCACGGTGGGCGCGAACGCTACGGTGCTGTGCGGCAACACTCTGGGCGAGTGGTGCTTCGTGGGCGCGGGGGCGGTGGTCACGGGGGACGTACCGGCGTACGCGCTGGTGATGGGGAATCCCGCGAGGCGCGCGGGCTGGGTCTGCCGGTGCGGGGCGCGCCTGCCCGGAGGCGCCTCCGAGCCGGCGTGCCCCGCGTGCGGGGAGCGGTACGTCGAGCTGAAGGGCACGCTCCGCCCCCGCTCCGGTTCCCCGTCCGTGTAAAAGCGGCGCCCGCCGTTTACGTAACCTCCAGTCCGTATTTTCAAAACGCCGGCGCCGAATATTGATTCCGGCGCGAAAAGTCAAAAATATCAGATTAGGCGGCGGCATACGGAGATGCCTGTCTGCCGCACAGGCAGGCCGCCCTACATTTAACTTTCGCACATTCTTCGTCACGATGGGTTGCGGCGTCATCCGCCTGCCTGCCGGCAGGCCGGCCCAGGACTGCCTGTCTGCCGCCTGCCTGTGCGTTGCCTGCCTGTGCGCCTGCCTGCCCCGCTGCCTGCCTGCGCCTGCCTGCGCCCGCCGGGGGCGGCGGGTCAGCCGCGCCGCTGTCCCGCGCCGCGCTCGCGCAGGACGCGCGTCAGCCCGCTGATCCGCGCCAGGTTGTCCGGCGAGTCGTCGCCCCCGCGCAGCCTTTTGTTCCGCGCCGCGAGCTTCGCCCTCACGTGGACGGTCACTATCCATGCCGCAGCGCGCCGCCCCGCCGGAGAAAAATGCTTGTCGAAAAAGTGGTACAGCCACCTGTAATGCGAGCAGCATATCCTCTCGATGTCGTGCGGGGCGCCTTCCTCGAGGTGCCTCGTCCCCCGCTTGTGTATGACCGGATGCGAGGGGAGATAGTACGAGTTCCAACCTGCCTTGCGCGCGCGCCAGCACAGGTCCACGTCCTCGCCGTACATCCATAACTCTTCGTCGAAGGCGCCGACGCGGTCCAGAACTTCCCGCTTCACCATGAAACACGACCCGGAGATCACCTCCACCTTCCTCGGGGCGGCGATCGCCGTGTACCCGCGGTGTTCGAAGCCGTTGAGACCGGGGAAAACCCTGTGGAGGTAGAACGAGTCCACGAACGTCCTCCAGGGCGTCGGGAAATAATAAATGGAAGGTTCGACCGTGCCGTCGAGGTTGACGGTTTTTGCGCCGGCGATGCCCGCGTCGGGGCGCTTTTCGAGGAAATCCGCCATGTGTTCGAGCGCCGCCGATCCGGCTTCGGCGTCCGGGTTCAGGAACAGGATGTGTCTCCCGGTTGAGAGCCGGAACCCCTGGTTGCACGCGCGCGCAAAACCCGCGTTCTCACTGTTCTCGACGAGCTTCACCCCGGGAAAGGCGGCTTTGATATGCTCCGGCGAGCCGTCGCGGGAGGCGTTGTCAACCACGATTATCTCGAAGTCCATCCGCGGCGGGTCGGAAAGGATTGACTTCAGACAGGCGGCGATAAGGTCCCTTGTGTTGTAGTTGACTATGATGATGGACAGGCGCACGTCGCGCTCCACCGCGTCCGGACCCGGGCGCGTTGTTCGGTAATTTCGTTTTGCGGGCGGCGGGGCGCGCCCGTCACCTGACCCTGCATCCGTTCGGGAGCGGTCGGTCGGGCTGGAGGAGGCTGATCCCGTCCTGTCCTTCGGCGGCGAGTATCATCCCCTGTGATTCGACCCCCCTTATCCTTGCCGGCTCGAGGTTGGCGAGAAAGATCACCTTTTTTCCCGCAAGCTCGCCCGCGCCGTACCATCGTCTTATCCCCGCCACCGTCTGCCTCGGCGCCGGTTCGCCGATGTCAACGCTGACCCGGTACAGCCTGTCCGCGCCCTCCACCGGCTCAGCGCTCAGAATCTCGCCCGTCCGGATGTCGAGTCTCGCGAAATCGCTTATCGGAATTTTCTCTTCCGGCATTCAGTTCCTCCCGTGATGGATTATCGTCCCGCCGGGGCGCAGCCGGCGCGGAAATGGTCCGGCATGAGCCGTTTCCGGGCGCCTCCCGCGCGCGTCGCGCCGGAAATTCGTCTCCGTCCGCGCGCGGCGCACGGGCGGAGCGTCCATGCGCGCCTCATTCGCCTCCCATCCTCAGGCAGTCTCGGTAGCTGTCAGCCCTCAGACCCGACGCGGCGGCGGTCACGCGGCACGGTCTCCCGTGGCGAGTGTAGCCCTCGACGACAAGCTCGCCTCCGGCGGCGTATATCATCGTTTTCATGTCCCACCTTTCGCCGCCCGCGCCCGTGCACGCCCTCCCGACCCATATTTCCACCGCCCTGTCCGAGCCGAAGTTCATGTGTCTCCACAGCCCCTCGTCCGAATAGACCCCGTTGACGCGATGGTACTCCACCGCGGCGCGGCGGACGGCGTCTATGCGGGCGGCGCACAGGTTGAACAGCGCGTTCTCGCAGCGCCTGATGACGTGCGGCGCGACGTACGTCCCCCCAACCGCCACCGCCGCGAGAAGCGCCGCCATGACGATGATAATCATGACCGGGTGAACGTGACCGTCACCGGCGAGGTTTGTCTTCATTTCACTCCGCGGGACCCCGGAAAGCCCACGACCGAATTTTAACGGGAAACCGGAAAATGAGAAAGCGCGTCCGGCGCCCGGCACGTCCCCTTTCCCCCGCCCGCGCCGCGGAGCGCTCGATCGAAAGGAACCCCGTTTATGCAAAACTTCCCTGAACTATTGACTTTTTCGACGCCGGCGGTTCATAATCCATCCACGAAAAACCTGCGCCGGGGAGTGAACGAAAATGCCGGGAATCAATCCGACCGGACTGCTTACTAACGCTGAATCCATCGCTCAAACCCAGCTGCGGATGCAACAGTTCGAGCGCAGGACGGAAAACCTCGACTTCAACCCCAACTCCATACGCCACACCAACCCCTCCATACAGGACCCCGGAGAAGTGGTTCAGGAACTCACCGAAAGCCTCAATCTTCAGACGGGAAGCAGGCTCGACATCAGAATCTGATTTCCCGAAGACCGGTTTTTTAAAGCGGCGGCGGAAGGGGCGGGCGCGGTTTTCCGCGTCGCCCGGAAGCCGCGGAGGCGTCTTCGTTCCGGTTTCGGGCAAAAATTCATGTTTAAAGTCCTCGTAAGGCGGGTAACTTAAAATGAAAGTAGAGTGTGTGAGGTATGGATATGCTCGAAATATTCGAAAAGCGCAGGTTTTCGGACAACGTGATCCACCTTAAAGGCGAGCTTGTGCGTGAGAACGCGGGCGAATTCAAGAAGAAGCTGATGGAGAGGATAGAGAGGAACGGTTCGAGGGTGACCGTCCTGGATTTGTGGGAGCTTGACTTCGTGGATTCGGTCGGGCTGGGCGCGATGGTGGACATCGCCGAAAAGATGCGGAAGAGAGAGCTGACGCTCAAGATAAGCCGTGTAAATCCGGACATAAAAAAAGTCCTCTCGAACGTACATTTAGGTCACCTGCTGACGTGATCGGCCTGACCGCCCGTCCGTGCGTCGGTTCCGGGTCGCGCTTTCGCGCCGGACTGCCCCGTAGCGTCGTTGTGATCCTGGGGGCGGGGCGCGCAGATGCCCGCGTGTCCCGCCCGCGCGGCTGCCGGGCGGTTCCAATGGTGTCTGAAAAAGCGTGGCGCCGTAATGTTTTTCGGCGGGGCGGAATTGTGTTAGACTAAATGTGGAAGACGAAACTGGGACGTAGCCAAGCGGAAAGGCACCGGGTTTTGGTCCCGGCATGCGCAGGTTCGAATCCTGCCGTCCCAGTCGGGGTCCGGGACAAACGATGGGACGACAGCGGGGTGGCGGAAACCGGTTTCGCGCGACGACGATAGTCGCTGTCGCGCGCGACGGCAGGGTAGCCGTCTCCGGCGACGGGCAGGTCACGATAGGCGACGCCGTCGTGAAGCGCACCGCGCGGAAAGTGCGCAGGATGGCGGACGGGAAGGTCGTCGCCGGGTTCGCCGGCTCGGTGGCGGACGCGCTCGCGCTGTTCGAAAAGTTCGAAAGCAGGCTCGAACAATACAGGGGGAGCCTGCCGCGCGCCGCGATGGAGTTCGCCAAAGAATGGCGCACCGACAAGTTCCTGCGCCGCCTCGAAGCCCTCCTCGTGGTCGCCGACGCCGATCACCTCCTCGTCATCACCGGCAACGGCGAGGTCATCGAGCCGGACGAAAAGGTCGCCGCCATCGGCTCGGGAGGTCCCATCGCGCTCGCAGCCGCCCGCGCGCTGCTGAAACACACGAGCCTCCCTGCCGAAGAAATCTCGCGGGAAGCGCTCAACATCGCCTCCTCCATCTGCATATACACGAACGACGAGATCGCAACCGAGACAATCGGTTAGGCGGCGCGGGGACGGACGCGGATGCACGTGAGAAAAGACGAAGCGAAAGTGTTCACCATCCCGGGCGTCACGCCCGAAGCCGAGCTGACCCCGAGGCGGATCGTCGAGGAACTGGACAGGTACATAGTCGGGCAGAACCAGGCGAAGCGCGTGGTCGCCATCGCCCTTCGCAACCGCCACCGCCGCGCAAAACTCACGGACGAGCTCAAAGAGGAAATCATTCCCAAGAACATTCTCATGATCGGTCCCACGGGCGTGGGCAAGACCGAGATCGCGCGCCGCCTCGCCAACCTCGTCAACGCGCCGTTCATCAAGGTGGAGGCGACGAAGTACACGGAGGTCGGTTACGTCGGGCGCGACGTCGAGTCAATGATACGCGACCTCATGGAGTCCGGCGTCCGGATGGTGCAGCGCAAACGCAGGAACGAGGTCGAACGGAAGGCGGAAGCGCTCGCCGTCGAGACCCTGCTCGACATCCTGCACCCGCTCCCGGCGCGCCGGGGGGACGCCGGCGCCGACGAGGACGCCGCGCCGACTCAGCCCGAAAGGGTGCGCGAGCGCATCAGAAGAAAGATGGAGTCCGGCGATATGGACCAGTTCATGGTCGAAATCGAAATCCAGGACACCGCGCCGAAAATGGTGGAAATCTTCACCAGCTCCGGCATCGAGGAGATGGGGCTGAACATTCAAGACATGCTCGGGCACATGTTCCCCAGGAAAAAGCGCAAAAAGAAAGTCACCGTCGCCGAGGCTAAAAAAATCCTCACGAACCAGGAAGTGGAAAAACTGATCGACATGGAAAGCGTCGTTGCCGAGGCGGTGGAACTCGTCGAGCAGTCGGGAATCGTCTTCATTGACGAGATTGACAAGATCGCCGGAAGGGAGAGAGGCGCCGGTCCCGACGTCTCGCGCGAAGGCGTCCAGAGGGACATCCTCCCCATCGTGGAAGGCTCCACCGTCGTCACAAAGTACGGTCCCGTGAAAACCAACCACGTCCTCTTCATAGCCGCGGGGGCGTTCCACACGACGAAACCCTCCGACCTGGTGCCGGAGCTTCAGGGACGCTTCCCCCTGCGCGTGGAACTCGAAAGCCTCTCGAAGGAGGATTTCAAGCGCATCCTGACGGAGCCTGAAAACGCGCTCGTCAAGCAGTACACCGCCTTGATGGCGGCGGACGGCGTCGAACTGGTCTTCACGCCGGACGGCGTTGACGAGATCGCCGAAAGCGGATGCCTCGTGAACGAGCGCACCGAAAACATCGGCGCGCGAAGGCTCCACACCATCATGGAAAAGATACTCGAGGACATCTCCTTCGCCGCCCCCGACGACTGCGAAAAGCGCGTCGTGATTGACAACGCTTACGTGAACGCACGCCTTAAGGATATAATCAGGGACGTGGACCTCAGCAGGTACATCCTGTGAGGGAATGCGATGGACGAGGAAAAATCAAGGATCGTCCTCAAACAGATCGAAAGAATGCCCAGCCTCTCCCCCACCGTGGCGAAGATCATGCAGGTCGCCAACGACCCGGCTTCCTCGGCGAACGACCTCAACAAGGTCATCTCGCTGGACCCCGTCCTCGCCGCCAAGGTCCTCAAACTCGTCAACTCCGCCTATTTCGGGCTGAACGACAAGATCACCTCCACCGTGCGCGCCATCGTCATCCTCGGTCTGAACACCATCAAAAACCTCGCACTCAGCACCGCCGCCCTCGAAACCATGAAGATGAAGGAGAAGGGCGGGCTGGACATTGACCAGTACTGGCGCCACCTCCTCGGCACAGGCGTCATGTGCAAGCTCATCGCGCGCAAGATCGGCATCCCAAAGGACAACCTCGAAGATTTTTTCCTCGCAGGGCTTCTCCACGACATCGGAAAGGTTGTGCTCAACCGCCTTAACACGCAGATGTTCCGCAAACTGATAGACGCGACGAAGGAAAAGGGGCTTTCCCTCCCGGCGGGCGAGGGCGTGGTGTTCGGCATCAACCACGCCGAAATCGGCGAACTCCTCGGCGGAAAATGGGGGCTGACCGACCCACTCGTCCAGGCGATGGCATTCCACCACAATCCCGCGAAATGCTCCGACGAACACAGAAAAATCGTCTTTACCACCTACATCTCCAACAACTTCTGCAAACGGGAATCGGTGGGCGACAGCGGCAACGGCGTCGTCGAAAAAATCGACGACGCGATACTTGGCGAAGTGGGAATAACTCCGGAACAACTCGACGACTTCTCCGGCTACCTCCTCGAAGGCGTGGACAGAGCAGCCATCTTCCTCAAAACGGCTTCGTGAGCCGCCTGCCGCCCCACGCGCCTCCTACCCGTCCGCCGGCGACCGCGACCGTATCCTTATCCGCCTGCCCTCGCGCGCCGACCTGTACGCGGCGCTCACGATCCGCAGGGAACGCAGACTGTCCTCGCCCGTGTCGGGCGCCGCGTCGCGCAGCCGCCGCGGAACCTCTCCCGCGATGCTGCCGACGAAAAAATCAATCTGGTCCCTGTACTGCCTTATCTCCGTCCCCGGAACAAATCGCGACGCCGTCCACCTGTCGGTCAGCACGTTCGCGTACGTGTAGCGCTCCATGCGGAACGGAACCGGCGAATTCGGCGCCGCCACGCGGAACCGCACCGAGCCTTTCGTCCCCTGTATAACCCCGCTCTCTTCACCCGGCGACCTGCCGACGACGTTGAGATTGTGCTCGATGAACCCCAGCGCCCCGCTCTCGAACCGCAGCGCGAGCAGCGACTGATCCTCGTGCGCCCTCCCCCGGCACACCGTACTCGTCTCGCACGACACCTCCAAAACCTCCCCCATCATGTGCCGCAGGAGGTCTACGTAGTGAATCGAGTAGTCAATGATGGAACACCCCCTCGTCCGCGAGTCGGTGAAACGCCAGAAACCGAGAAGGTTTTCGAGTTCCACACCCAGCCTCCCCGCCGCGCGCACTATCCCATTGAACGGCGGCGCCTTCACGTCGGGATACCAGAAGTACCAGTGCGCACGCGCGCTCATGATCTCCCCGAGCCTGCCCTCCGCTATCATACGCTTTATTTTCCTGAAACCCTCGTGGAAGCGTTTCTGGAAACCCACCTGGAGTATAACCCCCGCGTCCGCCGCGGCGCGCAGCATCCGCCGCGCCTCCGCAACGCTCGTCGCGAGGGGTTTCTCGCAGAGCACGTGAATGCCGGCCTGCGCCGCCTCCACGACCTGACGCTCGTGGCACCACGGCGGCGTGCAGATGCTCACCGCGTCCACCTGCCCCGACGCGAAAAGCTCCGAGGCGTCCCTGTACGCGCGGGGGACGCCGAAGAGCGCCGTGACAAGCCGCAGCTTCGCCTCGTCGGTGTCCGCGACCGCCGTCAGCCGCGCGCGGGGATGAAGCCTGTACCACGGAAGATGGCTGCCCTGTGCGGCGATGCCCGCCCCCACCACACCGACCCTTATTTTTCCCCTCAAAGCCATGTCTCCATCACCCGGCGTGTGAATTTTACACCGTTTTTCGCCGGAAAAAGCCGGAACCGGATTCTTTTCCGGCGGGGAAACGCGGATTTACCGCGGAGGGCGCGCCGCGGCGGCGCATAGCCGGGAACGTCCGGAATTTCTACGGACTCTGCGCGACCGGTTTCGCTCCGAACGCGATCTTCCCGGGAAGTTTTACAAAAATCCCGACAAGACCCCTTATCCCAATTGACGAAATCACGTTGTACATCAGGGCGAGATAAGCCGCCGCCATAAGGCTTCCGAAGAAAGCGGCGGCGATCATCTCGGGCTTGAAAGCGGGGTCTCCGGGATATATTGCTCTCCTGAGCATTCCGTCCATCCCCGCGAAACCCATCGCCATTGACATCCCGACGCCGCCGATAAGATGAGCCCAGAAGTGGAAGTTCGTCATTGTGCCTTAAATGCTAAAAAGGGACATATTTGTATCGTTTTCCGGGGAAGAATTGGGTCCGGACGCCGTCTGTCCCGGTTCGACGGCATGATAGACTATCTGTCCATCGCCCCGGCTGAGCTGCTCCGGCAGGTCGCGCCACAGAAGCGCATCGTTGCACAGTGTTTTCGCCGCCATCGGGTGTAATTTGTAATGATTCTCGAGGTGCGCCGAAAACAGCCCGGAGGCGACTTTCTCACAGCCGCTCCAAGGTCTTTTGAGAAAGCATTTGACATCCTTCCCGGCGATTTATTATTCTTCAATCACCGGGTGTCAATTGACGGGACAGGGAATTAAACGTATATAATTCATAATGGATATATCGGCAGGGAATTTCCTATGGCGAAACCGGGTCAGCCTATGAACAACAGAGACTTAAGTCCATTCACGCCCGGCAGTCCCGTTCCGGTCGATCTTTTCGTGGGACGGGAAGACAAAATCAAAGAAATTATCCGATGTATTAAACGGACTTCGTCCGGAAAACAAGAGAATATATTTCTATCGGGGAATAGGGGTATAGGTAAAAGCTCGCTGGCATCATTCATACGCCATTATGCCGGGATGAAGGAAAATTTTATCGGGATTCATGTTTTTGTTGGAAGAGTATCCACTCTTGAGGAAATGGTGCGCAATATTTTCGACAGATTACTGAAAGAAACAAAAGGGGAGACATGGTTTGAACAGATAAGCAAATTTTTTGGAAGTTACATAAAGGAGATAGGTCTGTTCGGCGTATCGGTTGCCTTTAATCCTCCGGAAAGGGATCTAAAAAAATTGGTTGATAACTTCGCCGAAGCCCTAAGTAACGTGATAAAAAAGATAGAAGGGGAGAAGACGGGCTTGCTTATTATCTTGGACGATATTAACGGTCTTGTCGAAAGTCCCGAGTTCGCCAACTGGTACAAAAGTTTCGCCGATGATGTCGCTACTCATTACCGCAGCTTTCCCGTTTTATTAATGTTGGCGGGGCTTCCAGAAAAGAGAGCCACTCTGGCAAAACATCAGCCTTCACTGATGCGGATATTTAAAGTCATTGAAATCGGAAAACTCTCATACGATGATACGTATCAGTTTTTTTCCCGGGCTTTTGAGAAAGCAGGGGTCAAAGTCGAAAGGAATGAGATGGAACTCATGGTTAACAACTCCAGCGGTCTGCCGAGTTTAATGCAGGAAATAGGCGACGCCGTTCTGCGGATTGACAAAGATGGAGTTATCTCATTCAGGGATACCGTGGATGGAACATTTGCTGCGGCGGAAGAAGTCGGAAAAAAATATCTCGATCCAAAAGTCTATAACAGCATACGGAGTAAGCGTTATAGATCAACGCTTAGGAAATTGGGAAAGTTAATGACGGGCAAAGAAGTGGGCGCCGTTGGCTGGCACAAGTTCAATAAAGGAGAACTATTCACAAAACTCGATGAAAACGAAAAAAGGGTCTTCAATAACTTCCTGAGGAAGATGGTGTCTCTCGGTGTGATCGAACGAGATATCGAGGAGGGCATGGGTTTTTATAAGTTTACAAACGAAATATATCCTGTTTATATCGGGCTCGAAAGTCTCAGTCCTGATTCTTCATGAATTTCGAGGTTCGTCAAGGGTTTTGGAAGAAGAACGGGGTCACACATACTATGTAACCCCCCTTTGAAAAAATTTTTGTCGTCATAATCGAAACGAAGCAAAGCACCCCCTCGGGCGGCGTGAGAAAGCGTTTTTACGCCGCCGGTATGGTATCGTCGGAAGAATGGTACCAGAGTTTTGTTTTCCCCGTTTGCCTCTTCCGCTCCGTCCCTCACGCCGCCTTCGCGGAGCGCCTGATTGTGAGAAGGTCGTAAGCGGTCACCGCCTGCCCCGCGAGAAACACAAGCCCGCAGCCGATGGCGACCCGGAACCAGAACTGCATCTGCCCCTGCGCCGTCATGTACCCCAGCCCGAGCACGCGCTCGATATACGTCTGCAGCACGCCCGCCACTCCGAACGCAAGCCCAAGCCCACCCATCGCTATGCACATCGTCCAGAACCCGAACCTCCCGCGCGCCTCGTCGTATCTCTCGATTCCTTTCAGCCGCGGGAAAGCGAAATAATACACCGTCAGGTTGAGAAGGGCGTACGCCCCGAAGAAAGCCATGTGCCCGTGCGAAACCGTCACCTGGCTGCCGTGAGTGTAATAATTTATCTGCGGAAGCGTGTGAATGAATCCCCATACCCCGGCGCCGATCAGATGAAATATCGCGCACCCGACCGCGTACGTCCACGTAAGCGGGTTCACGATCTCCAGTCTCCGCTCCTTCACGTGCCTCAGCGTGTCAACGACCATCAGCACGATCGGCACCGGTTCAAGCGCGCTGAATATCCCCCCGACCCACAGCCAGTACCGCGGCGCTCCGATCCAGTAATAATGGTGCCCCGTCCCCGCTATCCCGGTGAAAAGAAACAGTCCGATCTCCACGTAAAGCCATTTTTCAACTACCTCCCTCGGCACCCCGGTCAGCTTGAGGAGAACCCACGCGATTATCGCACCGGTAACAAGCTCCCACGCCCCCTCCACCCACAGATGTATGACCCACCACCAGTAATACCAGTCAACGGACAAGTTTTTGTAGAATGGCATCCCGAAAAGGTAAAGCAGCGCAAGGAAGACAAGCCCTCCAAGGAGCGTCCCCTGAATCACGGTCCATTTCCTCGATGCGATTATCGTCATCCCGATATTGAAGAGAAAATCAAGCGCGCCCGCCACGACCACCAGATCGAGCGCGAACGGGATTTCAAGAAGCGGTCTGCCCTGCGTCCAGCCGAAAACGAAACCCGCCAGCGCCGCCGCGCCGGCGCCCGCCAGCAGAACAAGCTGTAGATACGCGAGCGCGGGACTGAATATTTCCCGCTGCGACTCTTCGGGGACGAGATAATAAG
>JBFMFE010000288.1:0-2707 GCA_040752295.1 bacterium | reverse complement strand
CCGCACTCCAAGGCGTTTCGCGCATATTGATTTTCGCATGATCGGATTTGCATCGGACATAAATAAAATTCATCTGTCTTTAAAGCTTCCTCCGTGGAGCGGGAACCAAAAAGTACGAAAGTTCACAAAAAAAATATCTCATTAATATGTCGCACGCATCGGAAAGCCGCGCGGCGGCGGCTCAGCCGGAGGCGAACTCAACGACCCGAGGCTTGAGTCCCGTTTTTTCGATCAATTCGTGAAGCTCGGTCTCCGTAAGCCCGTCGCCTTTTCTCTTCCCGAGCGCGGCGGCGAACAAACCCTCCAAAACGTTTGTCCCGAAAGACCGACCCTCGAACTCAGGCGTCGTCGTGATCAGCGCCGCCGCGCCCATCACCCGCAGCTCCTCGACGTCCCGCGCCGTCACCGTGTTCGTCAGGATCACCTTCCCCGTTATGTCGTCAGGCATCTTCCGCCTTATGAAATGAAAGTCCCCGGCGATGACCTCCGCCCACCTGAAATATCTTCCGAACGCGGGCCTGCGCTCTTTCTGCTTTTTCCCCGTCGGATAGAGCATCCCGATAGGCAGCCGCGTCAGAACGGGCAGCAGAACCGCCGCCGCCGTCCGCAGCGAAACCGGGGATTTCAGCGGTATGTTCAGCCCGAGCGAAAACAGGAAGTCCCCGAATATCACGTCGCAGCCTTCCCCGTGCAGCGCCTCCGCCATCCCGAATCTGTCCACGGCGCTCGTGAGAAGTACCCTCGTGCCTTTCCGGAGGAATTTCCCCTCCGCCGCGAGGTCGCGCACGATCGCCCGCTCGAGCGTGTTCTTCAGCCCGCTGCCGTCCGTGACAAACGTCCTTTTAGCCGCCTCCGCCAGCCCGCGGGCGTCGCGTATCACGTACCGCCGACCCCCGGCGATCAGGTACAGATCAAGCCCCCCGATGCCGATCGCGTCAACGCTCCCGTCCAGCCCCGCGATCAGCTCCCGCGCCTTCTTCAGGTCTCCGTCCGTACCGATCCGCTCGAGCCTGAACTCTTCCCCCAAAAGCTCGACCTCCGCCGTGTGATCCCGGTCGGACGAACCGATGCTGACGCTCACAACGCGCTTCACTTATCCGTCTCCCCTATCTGTCTCCCCGCGCAAGAATCGGTTCTCATTCTACACGTTCTACCTGAAAAAGTCATGCTGATTATTCGTGAACTTTCGTACTTTTTGGTTCCCGCTCCACGCCTCCCTGCCGTGCCCGGAACAGGCAGGAAGGACGGGCAGGCGGCAGACAGACATGAAGACATGCACTCCAAAATTCAATTTTCAAGCTCAGACCCCATTCTCCCAGACCCCATTCTCCCCACAGACCCCATTCTCCCCATTCTCCTCCCAGTCAGGTGTAAGACCCCTTGCGGAAAAAATGCAACTTTACAGACTTGGTGGTCTTGCACGCAGCGGCGAAACGATTTAAGCCGCCGCGATGATAATTCCGTTATCGGGAAGGGCGCAATTCGGAGCGCGCTCGAAGAGGCGCACCGATTTGCAAGCGCGGCTTTCGATGACGCTGAAAGCGTGATCGTCGCGCGGGGGAATGCGGAAGTATTTACTTGCCCCCTAAATCTTCAGTAATTGAATTGAACTGCTCAAGCGCGGCTTCGAGATCTTCGGCGATCTCGGCGGCGATTATATCGGGCGCAGGCAGGTTGTCGGAATCTTCGAGGGATTCGTCTTTAAGCCAGAAGATGTCGAGACTCACTTTGTCGCGCTTGATGAGGTCTTCGTACTTGAAAGGTTTGAAACGCTCGGTTTCCTTGCGCTTGTGGCGATTGGCGGGGTTGTAGCATTTTACAAAATCATCAAGGTCAGAGCGTTTGAGCGGATTGGTTTTCAGGGTGAAATTCATGTTGGTGCGCAAATCGTATATCCAGAGGGTTTTCGTCCATGAGGTCTCACTGGCGGGCTTGCGGTCGAAAAAAAGGACATTCGCCTTGACGCCCTGCGCGTAGAAGACGCCTGTCGGGAGCCTCAAGAGGGTGTGGACATCGCACTCATGCAAAAGTTTGCGGCGGATGGTCTCGCCCGCGCCTCCTTCAAATAGAACGTTGTCCGGCACCACGATGGCGGCGCGCCCCGGAATTTTCAGGATGGTCTTAACGTGCTGGAGAAAGTTCAACTGCTTGTTACTCGTGGATGTCCAGAAATCGTCCCGCACGATGACGGCGCTTTCCCTCACCTGCCTGCCGTCGCCATTTACAATGGCGATACTGCTTTTCTTCCCGAACGGCGGATTGGTGAGAACCATGTCGAACCGCGCGCCGGGGTCGCCCTGAAGACTGTCTTCCACATGGATGGGGTTATCGTCGCCGCCGATGCCGTGCAGAAAAAGATTCATTACGCACAGCCGTGCTGTGTTGTCAACGATTTCCCATCCGTGAAGGGCATCGTGCTTCAAGTGCTTCTTCTGGTCTTTGTCGAGCCGGTTGTTTGTGGAAATATACTCGTGCGCGGCGAAAAGAAAGCCGCCGGTGCCGCACGCCGGGTCGCAAATCACCATCCCCGGCTCCGGGCGCATGACGTCCACCACGGCCTTGATGAGCGCGCGCGGGGTGAAATACTGTCCCGCGCCGGATTTCGTGTCCTCGGCGTTTTTCTCAAGCAGTCCCTCGTAGGCGTCGCCCTTCACGTCGGCGTCGAGGCTCATCCATTGCTCTTTGTCAATCAGGTCGGCAATGAGGC
>JBFMFE010000287.1:0-3729 GCA_040752295.1 bacterium | reverse complement strand
TTCCCCGAAAAACCCTCAATCATCAACGAAACTACACTGAAAATCATACGAAACAACCCCGACCTCATCCCCGCCGGAAAATCCCGCCGCGCCGACTACGAATGCGGCTGCTCTACCTCCTGCCCACACCCCCCGCCCCGCTGCCCTGATTGCGGCAAACCGGAAATCGCCTCCCCGCAAGACGAATAACAAACCCGGGCCATTACACCTCAATCGGGAAAATCTCCATCGAAATGTCCACCGCGCGCGCCGAATGCGTCAGCGCCCCCACCGATATGCGCTGAACCCCTAGCTCAGCAATGACGCGCGCGTTCTCAAGCGTCACGCCGCCCGACACCTCTATCTCCGCGCGACCCCCGATCAGCGCCACCGCCTCCCTCATCGTCTCAAACTCCATGTTGTCTAAAAGAACCACGTCCGCCCCGGCACCGAGCGCCTCCCGCACCTCCTCGAGCGTCCCGGCTTCAACCTCGATCCGCCCCCACGCGCCGCTCCTCTCCCTCGCAAGCGCCGCCGCACGCCCCACACCACCAACCAGCCGCGCGTGATTTTCTTTTACCAGCACAGCGTCGTACAGCCCCATCCTGTGGTTCTCACCGCCGCCCGCCCGCACCGCGTGTTTCTCGAGCGCCCGCAGGCACGGCGTCGTCTTCCGCGTGTCGAATATCCTCGCCCCCGTCCCCTCCAACTCCCTCACGTACTCCCGCGTGAGCGTGGCGACCCCGGACAGACGCTGAAGAAAATTGAGCGCCGTCCGCTCAGCCCCCAAAAGAGCCGCACCCAAACCCCGTACCTCCGCCATCACGACACCCGGCCCAACTTCGTCACCGTCCACGACGCGCGCCTCGAACAGCGCCCCGGCGTCAAGCTCCTCGAACGCCAGCCGCGCCACCTCAAGCCCCGCCGCCACCCCCCGTTCCTTCATCACGATCACGCCGCGCGCCACGGCGCCAGCATCCACAACGGCGGAAGTCGTCACGTCGCCCGCGCCGATGTCCTCCCTCAGCGCCGCGCGCACTATCTCTCGCGCCAGCTCGTCGAAATTCCGCTCCCCCCGGTTCCCTGTCACTGTCCTATCCTTTCATCCCATGCGCCCAACGGACGGTTGCCGCGAATCAGACCCCTGACGCCTCAGCGCTGTCTTCTGCCTTTCATTCCTACTTCGATATTCCTTGTTCGATATTCGTCCTTCGTCTTCCATCACCATCCCTCCGCCTGATCCGCGCCCGCCCGCGCCGCCTGTTTGCCTGCGGACGGGCAGCGCGGCAGGCAGGCGACCCGCCTCGGCTGATTCTGCGTTGTAGCCCTGATCCCCCAGGCTCTTCCCCCCCGGTAACTATTTACCGATCTGAAGTGTTGTGAGCGAAACAGAAAGAAAAAGAGAACGATGAATGTAGAAGGTAGAACGAAAGATTTGAACGTCTACATTCTTCATTGGTCATTCTGCATCCTGCATTTCTTTCAAGACCAGACCTCATTAACAGTTTCCCTTCCCGAAACCCCGCCCCGCGCGCCTCCGCGAACCCCACCGCCGCCGACCATCCGCGGGCTTCAGGTCCCCCTTTTTATGTTGGAAAAGAATTTTTCGAGCGTCGCCGCCGCCGACGCGCACGCGATCATGCTCGTCCTCGGGTTCGTCCCCGACGGATTGTTCTGCATCAGAACGTACATCTTCCCCAGACGGCTCTCCACGTGAATTTCGTGTATGTTGCGCTCAACGCCCGGATCAGCGATCACTCTGACCCGTAAACCGGTGAAGTTCCCCGACGCCAGCTTCACCGTGAAACACACGTTCACGTTCTGGGGAAACTTTTCTACTGCATCCTCTGCGCCCCCCTCGAAGAGGATCGTCTCCTTCGTTATCCTCCCCGGCTCTATCCCCTGCGCCGCCAGCCACCCCACCCCCTCGAACGCGCGCGGCGGCTTCCGCGTCACAAGCGTCAGACGTTCGATCCCCGCAGCCGCGTGCGCCGCGATGCCGTCCATCCCCGCGACGGCGCCCGACGGAATCAACAGCGAAAGCCGGCTCTCGCCGAACCGCCGCACGTGCTCCGCCCGCAGTCCCCCGATGCTCATCACGAAAAGATGCCTCCGGTGCTCGAGACACAGCCCGACAAGCTCGTCCACCGCCTCCGCAGACGCGCACTCCACCACAAGATCGCTATGCACCACGAGCCGCTCCACGTCGTACAGCGGCGGCGGGCGATCAAGCTTCGTCGCAAGAGCCTCCGCCTTCTCGGGCGCCACGTCGCACAGCCCCGACAATATCGCGGGTAATTCACCGCGGTCAACGTACCTCGCCACCTCCGCGCCTATCGTCCCGCACCCCACAACCCCTATCCGCGCGGGCTTCTTCAACGTGTCAAACATCGTGGACGGTATTTTACACTCTTCCCGCCGGCCTCACGCCGAGCCTGTCCAGCCACCTCAACGGCGGCACCGCCTCGATCAACTTCGATATCGACGAAAACTCCGCCGCCGCGTGAACCACAACCAGCAACGCCAGCACCGCCGCCTTCCACGTGAAAAAACAGTTCCACGCTATCAGCAGCCCCGCCGCCGCCCCAAGCGCGTTCGACCCAGCGTCTCCCATCATCGCCTCGCACCTGAAATCCCATCTGCCGTACGCCATGCTCCATACCAACACCGGAAACAATATCCACATCGAACTCCAGAGCCTGTAGCCCGCGACGTCGTACATCACCGCCTTGAACTCGCCGGTCGAACCGCCCAGCACGTGAACGTACAGAAAATCAAACACCACCGCCGCCGGAAACAAAGGAAAAATCGGCGCCAACACGAAAAAAACGAAAAACATCCCCCAGAAACCCTTCAACGCCCTCCCAGGCCTCACGTCCAACACGTTCACCGCGTTCGCACAAAGCGCCACCAGTAGCGTGTTCGCCGCAATCGTCCGCACCCCCCCCTCCCCCGGAAGCAGACTGACCGCCGCCCCGCTCAGCGCAAGTCCGAAAACACACTTTACGAGCGCCGTCGAAAAAATACCCCCGCACACGAACCTCCTCATGTGCCCCGTAAGCCCCCCAGCCTCACGCTCCCTCAACACGTCGTCCATCAAACCAAGAAACCCGAACCCCACCATTAGCAGCAGCGCCGCCGTCGAAAACAACCTGTCCACGAACCCGTAAATCACATGGGGCGTAAAATAAACCACGCCCAGCAGGGCGAACCCCAGTCCCGCACCCGAGGGTATCCTCTCGCCGCGGAAATTCTCCCTCATCATCACCGCGCCGCCGCGCACGAGCCTCACGACCGCCCCGAAAACAACGACCGCCAAAACAAAATTGCTCACGCATAAAATCACAAAAACCACGGTCGTCCCTGCGCTCATCTCGCCAACCCTAATTATACACTATCCCCTCGAACTCCCCGAACCGGAACGTTCGTCCCTCGAAAACGCTCCGTATCGGGACGCCACTCGGGCGCCCACCGGTAACCGTATCCCATCGCCGCCGTTTGATCGGCGATCTTGTCTCCGGTAAAATTCTCCCCGTCCGGCTCTCCACGCTCGACCCATCGGTAACGCAGCGATGAACAAAAACCCCCGCGCCAAAAACACCTCGCGAACACCCCTCGCCGCCGCCGCTCTGCTCCCCTGCCTCGCCTTCCTCCTCGCACACTCCATCTACGCCGCACGCGTCAACTCCGTTACCGTGGACGAATACGTCCACCTCCCCGTCGCCATCTCCATCCTCCAGACCGGCAGCG
>JBFMFE010000286.1:0-6724 GCA_040752295.1 bacterium | reverse complement strand
TGACGAAGCCGAAGAAGAAGAAAAACGACGGCGGGAGCGGGTTCGGGAGGCTCGCCCTGCGCGAGGGACTCGGCATAGCGTGCGTGCTCGCCGGCTGTCTCTCCGTCGCGGCGCTGGGCGCGGGAGGGCAGGCGGCGGCGCTGCGCGGCGTGAACGACGCGTACTTCTACTTTCTGGGCGTCGGCGCGTGGGCTGTTCCGGCGGTGTTTTTCGCCCTGGGGGCGTGGTTTTTCATGCCGGACAGGCGGCTTCTCGCCGGGCTGGTCCACCTTGGCGCGCTGACGCTGTTTGCGGCGAGCCTGTACCACCTTTTCCGCGCGCCCGCGGACGCCGACTTCTGCACGCAGGGTGCGATGCTGCGCATGGGCGGCGGGCTTGCGGGCGGGCTGGTCTCGTGCGGCCTGGCGGGCGCGCTGGGGAAGGGGGGCGCCGCGCTCGTCCTCGGGGCGGCGGCGCTGGTTTACGTCCAGGCGGCTATAAGGTTTTCATACGTCGAAGTTTACAGGAGAGTACGCCCGGCGCTGGCGGGTTCGGCGTCGCGGGCGTCGCGGGCTTCGCGCGCGGCGCTGTCCGCGGCGGCGTCCCTCGCCGGCAGGGCGCGGAAAAGCCTGCGCGCGCGCGCGAAAGCGGCGGCGGCGGTCCCCGCCGGGGCGCAGTCCGGTCCCGTGGAAACTCCCGTCCCGCCCGCCGGGCAGGACGTGGAAATCCCGGTGGAATACGCCGCGCGGGAAACGGCGGAGCAGGAGGAAAGCTCCGTCACGGCGGGCGCCGTCGGCGGGGACGCCGCCGCGCCGGGGGTTGCCGTCCGCCCGGTCACGATGCCGGCGGAGCTTGAGCGCGGCAGGCGCCGCTGGAAACTTCCCTCGCCGGACGACTGGCTCGATCCCGATGAGTCCGCGTCCGAGCCTCCCGGTGAGGACGCGACGCGCAAAAAGCTCGACTCCACGCTCGAAAGCTTCCAGGTGCCGGCGAAGATAGTGAACGTCGTCAGGGGGGCGTCGTTCACGCGGTTCGAGATCGAGCTTCAGCCGGGCACAAAGGTCAGCCAGCTCATTTCGCTGGGCAACGACATCGCCCTTTCGCTCGCCGCGGACGCGCGCACCATACGCATAGAAGCCCCCATACCGGGCAAGTCCGCCGTCGGCATCGAAGTCCCGAACGAAGTCCGCGCGATCGTCCCGCTGAGAAGAATCTTCACGAGCGAGGCGTTCAGCAACGGCAAAGGCGCGATTTCCTTCTGCCTTGGCGAGGACATCGGCGGCGCGCCCGTGTGCGCCGACCTCACGAGAATGCCGCACCTGCTCGTCGCCGGCTCCACGAATTCCGGAAAAAGCGTGTGCCTCAACTCCATAATCACGAGCATCATCGCAAAACGCTGCCCCTCCGAGGTGCGCTTCATTATGGTGGACGTCAAGAGAGTCGAACTCACGCCCTTCAACGGCGTGCCCCACCTGTTGACGCCCGTCATTTTAGAGACCGCCGTCGCCGCCGGCGCCATGAGGTGGATCACCGCCGAGATGGACCGCCGATACAAGGCGTTCGCCGAGATGGGCGTCAGGAACATAGACGCCTTCAACCACATGCAGGAAAACCCCGACGACCGCATGTACCGGATCGTCCTCATCGTGGACGAACTTGCGGACCTGATGATGGTCTCTTCGCCAAACCAGTACGTCGAAACCTACATCTGCCGCATAACCCAGCTCGCGCGAGCCACCGGCATTCACGTCATCCTCGCCACGCAGAGACCGGACACAAGGGTGATCACCGGCACGATAAAGAACAACATCCCCTCGCGCATATCCTTTGCGGTCGCCTCCCAGATAGATTCCCGCACCATCCTCGACCACAAAGGCGCCGAATCGCTCCTGGGCAGGGGCGACATGCTCTTCATGCCCATGGACTCCAACCGGGCGGTGAGGCTCCAGGGCGCCTACGTTAAGGACAAAGAACTCAAGCGCCTCGTGAACTTCTGGAAAAAACAGGCGCCCTCCATGGAATACCCCCTCAAATTCGAGATCGAGGAATCCCACGCGGCGGACGGCGCCCCGCAGGGCTTCGAGACGGAGGACGAGGAGATTTACAGGAAGGCGGTGGAGATCGTCGTAAGCTCGAACCAGGTCTCCATCTCCATGCTCCAGCGGAAACTGCGGATCGGGTACAACCGTTCAGCGCGGCTCGTGGAGCTTATGGAGGAACGCGGCGTGGTGGGACCCTACGACGGCGTCAAACCCAGAGAGGTGCTGATCACCCCGGCGGCTCTCGAAAGGGGCGAATTCTGAAGCGGTGCCCAGACGGACGGTGCAGGGGCTGAAGTGGATTCACACGCGCCTCGCGCTCGACTCGGGCGCGGACGTCGGCGCCGTCGTCCTCTGCGCCCCCGAACTCGTCCACGGGCAGGACGCCCCGTTCCTGTTCCTGTGCAACGGCTTTTCGGCGAACGCCAAGACCTGGACGTTCAAGCCGCTTCTCGAGGACGGCTCGTTCGGACTGAGCATCGCCGAGTACCTCGCTCTCCAGGGCTTCGTCGTCGTCATCAAGAACATCGGAAGCCGCAGGGTGAAGGTCGAACCGTCCTTCTCCGCGCACGTCGCCCACGTCCCCGAATACGCCCGCGCGGTCATCGGGCAGGTCCCGCGGCTCATCGGCGGCGCCTCCGGCGCGCTGGTCGCCCGTCCCCGCGGCGTCCACTGGATAGGACACAGCCTCGGCGGCATGGTCGTCATGCCCGCCGGGGACAGGTCGGGACTCATTTCCTTCGCCGCCGTCGCCTCGCCCACGTACATGGACACGCCGGAACCGGTCACGAAAGCCGTTGGGTTTCTCCTCGCGCGCGTCATCGGTCTTCACGCGCGCCAGCGCCTCGAACCGCTCCCAATCGAGGCGATCGGCAGGCTCTCGCACCTCGTCATGAACGCCCTCGGAATCCGCGGCGGCAGGAAACTGTCCTACGACCAGGAGTTTCTCGTGGACCTCCTTTTCCACCTTCCCGGCTTCAGGCTCGTCGCGCACACCTTCCTGAACCTCGACCACCTCGACCGCGAGACCTGCGTCGCGTTCTTCCGCTCCGCGCTCGCCAACGAGACCGTTTACCTGATGATCGAGTTCGCGCAGGCGCTGATGAAGGGCGAGAAGAGCCGCGGCGAGGTGCTCGGCAGAAAGATCGTTCCCCTCGACGTACCGACGCTCGTCGTGGCGGGCGGAGGCGACAACGTCGCGCCCCCGCAGAGCTGCGAAGACCTCGCCGCACACGTCGTCCACGAGCGCAGAGAAACCGTGACCTTCGAGGACTACGACCACCTCGGACTGCTCGTCCGCAACACGGCACTGAGGGACGTCTGGCCCGTCTTCACGACTTTCATCCTCGAAAACCACCTCCCGGCGGACGCGCACTGGCGGAAAACCCGCGAGTTCAAAAGAAAAATTCAGAGGACGATCAGCGTGTTCGGCGCCGGACCCAAAGCCGCCGCCTTCGCCGACGACGCCGTCAGGCGGATGGAAACAAGGATTGACGGACTGAAAAGGCGCGATAAAAAGCCGGCTCCCGACCCGCCATGACCTTCGGAGCGGCGTAATTCGATTCCGGCGCCGGACCGTGCCCGGTCGCAGGGGCGCGCCGCGCCCAATTTCAGATTCATCATTCACCTTTTCCGCTCATTTCATTCCCGCCGCTTACGATTCGGTAAAGCGTTGCGAACAATCAGGTTGAAAACGCCCCCGCCGTCGGGTAAGATCAAACCCGTACAGGCGCTCCGTTCGGCGCTCGGGAGCGGGGGAACATGAGACGCAAGACGGCGAAGGCGACCTTCTACATCATCACGGGGCTTTCCGGCGCGGGGAAGACGTTCGCAAACAAGTGTTTCGAGGACATGGGGTACTACTGCGTGGACAACCTGCCGCCGGCGCTGATACCCAACTTCGCCGAACTGTGCGCCCACTCCACGAGGGAAATCACCAAAGCCGTCCTCGTGCTCGACATACGCGGCGGAAGGTTCTTCGACGACGTCTTCAAGGCGCTCGACGTCCTCGACAAGGAAAAATACAAGTATTACATCCTCTTTCTGGACGCGTCCGACGAGGTCCTGATACGCCGCTACAAGGAAACCCGGCGCGCCCACCCGCTCGCCGGTCCCGACGGCAGCATCCAGTCCGGGCTGGACGAGGAACGCAGGAAACTGCGCAGGATCATGGAACGCGCCGATTACCACGTTGACACCTCCCGGATGACTCCCTGGGACCTGAAGCGGGAACTCCTCCGGACGGTGCTCGGCGAGAAGGACAGCGGCAGGCTGGACGTCACGATCATTTCCTTCGGCTACAAGTACGGCATCCCGCTCGAGTCCGACCTCGTTTTCGACGTCCGGTTCCTCCCCAACCCGTTCTATCAGCCGGAACTGAAGAACGTCGGCGGCGGCTCGAAGAAGGTCGCCGGGTTCGTGATGAGACACAGGGTCTCCAGAAGCTTCATGAAGCGCGTTTCGGACCTGGTGTTGTTCTCGCTTTCCCACGCGAAAGAGGAGGGGAAGGAGAACTTCGTTGTTTCCGTCGGGTGCACGGGCGGTTTCCACCGCTCCGTGGTCATCGCCGACGAACTGAAAAAAGTGCTTTCGGGCAACGGATACGGAGTCAAAGTCGTACACCGCGACATGAGAAGCGGGGTGTGACGCGTGGCGCGCGGCGCGAACGGCAGGTTCACCGGCATGAGGGGGCTGAAGTGGTTCTACCCCGGCATGATGGTGAAGCGCTACATCGCCATGGTGATAATCGGCGTCGTTATCTTCAGCGTCGGCGTGGTCTTCATCATCGGCAAGAACGTTCCGCGGGACGTGTACCTTTTCGTGACGGGGTACGTGAGGCAGGGCGTCGCCGGGTTCACGCTCGCGGCGCTCGGCGCCTTTTTCATCATACGCGGCATAAGAAAGCTCAACCGGCGGTTCATTGACCTGCTGAACCCCGGCATGGGCGACAGGATCGTTGACAAGCTGTTCGAGGACGCCTACCTGCGGCGCGGCGTGAAGATCGTGGGGATCGGCGGCGGCACGGGGATGCACTCGCTGCTGCGCGGTCTGAAGGAGTTTTCCGCGAACGTGACCGCCGTCGTCACCGTGAGCGACGACGGGGGAAGCTCCGGCAAACTGCGGGAGGAGATGAGGATTCTGCCGCCCGGCGACGTGCGTCAGTGCCTCGCGGCGCTCGCCGATTCGGAAACCGAGATGGTGGAGCTGTTCCAGAAAAGGTTCAAGGGGGACGGCTCGCTCAAGGATCACTCGGTGGGAAACATCCTGCTCGCCGCGATGACCGAGATGAAGGGCGATTTCTATCTCGCGGTCAAGGAACTGAGCAAGGTCCTCGCCATCCGCGGGAAAGTTCTGCCCTCCACGATTGACCCCGTGACGCTGTGCGCGGAACTGAAGGACGGCTCGGTCGTGAGGGGCGAGACGAACGTCACGAAATCCGCCCAGCCCGTCGAGCGCGTCTTCCTGTCGCCGTCGCACTGCCGCGCGCTCCCCGAGGCGGTGGACGCAGTTATGGGCGCCGACGCCGTCGTGATCGGTCCCGGCAGCCTCTACACCAGCATCATTCCCAATCTCCTTGTGCCCCGCGTGCGGAAATCGGCGCAGGAAACGAAGGCGCTCAGGATATACGTCTGCAACATCATGACGCAGCCCGGCGAGACGGACGGATACACCGCTTCCCGCCACGCCGCCGAAATCATAAAGGTCCTCGGTCCTGGCTCGATTGACGTCGTCGTCGTGAACAGTTCCTTTCCCGTCCGCATCATCAACAGGTACAGGGACCAGGGCGCGTTCCCCGTGGAGCTTGACCTGGAAAACGTCATGAAGTTGGGCGTCCGCCGCGTCGTACAGGAGAACCTCATAATGGAGGACGAAGTGGCGCGGCACGACCCGGCGAAGCTGGCGTCACTCATCGTATCGGTTCTGAAACAGGAAAGGAACATACCGGCGTACCAGCTTCCGCCCGAACTTGACAGGTGGATCGGCAGGTTTAGAATGGTGGGACAAGACCAGCGGAAACGGCGGCGGCAGAGCCGTTTCCATTGAAAGGCGCCGCGGTTACGCGGTGAAAACCACGTGAATCCCATCCACAGGAGGCAGCGATGGCTGTGAAAGTCGGCATCAACGGTTTCGGCAGGATAGGGCGCAACGCCTTCCGCGCCGCTATGGGCAGGGACGACATTGAAATCGTCGCCGTGAACGACCTCACGGACGCCGGAACCCTCGCCCACCTGCTGAAGTACGACTCCAACTACGGAACGCTCGACGCGGACGTGAGAGCCGAGGGCGGCGACATCGTCGTCAACGGAAAGACCGTGAAGGTGCTCAGCGTGAAATCGCCGGCGGAACTTCCCTGGAGGGACCTCGGCGTGCAGATCGCCATCGAGTCCACGGGGCTGTTCACGGACGGCGAGAAAGCCCGACAGCACCTCGCCGCAGGGGCGAAAAAGACGATCATCTCCGCGCCCGCCAAAAACGAGGACATCACAATCGTCCTCGGCGTCAACGACGACAGGTACGACCCGGAGCGCCACCACGTCATATCCAACGCGTCGTGCACCACCAACTGCCTCGCTCCCGTCGCGAAGGTGATCTGCGACGGTTTCGGCATCGTCTCCGGTCTCATGTGCACGGTTCACTCCTACACGAACGACCAGCGGATAATGGACCTGCCGCACAAGGACCTGCGCCGCGCGCGCGCCGCGGGC
>JBFMFE010000285.1:0-4575 GCA_040752295.1 bacterium | reverse complement strand
CGATGTCAATAGACCTTGAGAAAGAGAAGATCAGAGTCGTCGTCCGCGAGGTCTTGAGGGAAGAAAGTCATATCCCCGTTGACCTGTTCGAAAGGCTCGTTCGCGTGGAGGAGGGGCTTAAGAACCTCGCCGACATAATGGAGAAAAGATTTGAGGCGATGGACAAGAGATTTGAGGCGATGGACAAGAGATTTGAGGACGTGAACAACCGGTTTATCATGCTCACGATTTTCCTGTCCGTCGGTTTCGCCGCGCTCGGAACTCTGATGACCGTATTTCAATACGTTCATTAACCTGTACTTTCGCAATTTCAGCGTGATTTGACAGGCTTCTCCGATTTCAGCAGTTTCATGTTCAGCATTGTCATTTCCTCCATGATGTCAACGGGTGGTATCCCCACAAAACCGGTTTCTCCTTCCAGGACATGTTGTTCGCCCCGCGCTGTTTCTACCGGGAAAATCGTTTTTTCGGCAGGTCAACTTCCTGTGATGACCCTCAACAGATCGCTCGCCTTATGATAAACTCTCCGTGCAGGTCAGTTTGAATGTGCGAAAGTACAGTTTAAATGGGAAACCGGAATGGGGAACGGACGGCTGTTCGCTTTCATAGTTATCCTGCTACTCGGCGCGGCGTGCCTCGATATCCCGTCGCAGTGCGCGGTGATAAGAGAGAAGGGCGGGGACGCCGAACGCACTACCGCCGGACCTCCCGCCCCCCTGCCTCTTCCCCCCGCGGACGACCTGGGTGCGACCGGCGCCGTCACTTTTCCCCTGCCGCCCGAGCCGGACTCGCGTCCAGCCGACGCGGCGCAGCCCCTTCCGTCCGCCGCGCAGCCGTTTCCAGCCACGCAGCCGGCGACCGTTCCGGCTGCGCTTCCCCCCGCCGCAACCTCCGCCGCGGCGGCTGCGACACAGCCCGCCGCGCAACAGCCCGCCCAGCAGCGCTTCATCGTCCGCACGATACCGGTCCTCGACGCCGCCGACCTCCAGCCCCTTATGGATGAACTTTCGGCGAGAGGCTTTCACCCCGCCGCGCGCGAGGAACAATCCTCGCTCGGCGCTTTTCTCTTCCTCGAACTGGGCGTTTTCAACGACGCCTCCGCCGCCGCGCCGCTCCTCGTTTACCTGCGCAACGAGGGTTTCCCCGTCTTCATCCAGTCCGCCGCCGCGGCGCGCGAGCAGGCGGACGCGTTGATCCCCCCGTCACTCGCCGCATACCTTTTCCCCGAGACACTTTCCGGGACGCTCGACCGCCTCGAACTCGTGATGGAGATCGCGCAGTCGCGCCTGCCGCCCGAAGCCCGCTCTCCCGCGCCCTCCGCCCCGCTGCCGGCGGAATCCCCTTACGCTCCCGCGCCCGGCGAGTACCTCGACCGCCTCGCCCTTTTAGCGGAGGCGGCGCGTTCGCTGCCCCCGCCGGCGGCTCACCCCCCCGCCGCCCCAACCCCCGAAACGACCCCCCGCGCTCCCGACAGGCTCGAACTCATAGCGAAAGCCGCGCGTTCGCACCCGCCGACGCCGCCGACCGCCGACCGCCTCCCGCCGGCGCCCGCTGCGAAATCGCTCCCATCGGCGCCTCCCCCCATCCTCTTCGATTACGTCAGACCCGCCGATATGACCCTCCGCTCGCGCCTCCGCGACCTCGCGTGGGAACTGAGGGAGAAGGGCTACCGCGTGTACGTTGAAGGCGAGGATGACGTTTCGCGCGAAGGCGTGCTCGTCGGCGTCTTCGATGACCGCTCGGACGCCGTCGAATTAGCGCGCGAAATGAATTCCTACGGCTACGCCGTCAGGGTTTTGAGGGAATCAGCCGGGGACGGCAGTTACTTCGTATACGTTCACACCGAAGGCGCACCAGAGGGCGGCGCCGCTGAAATACTCCGGGCTGAACGCTCCACGCTCGACGACGCCGTGAACTATCTTATGAACCTCAGGGAACGGTGACGCCGCCCGCGTCCGGGGTTCAAAAAAATTTTTCCACCTCCCTTGAAATATGTACGCGCGTACAGCAGAATTATACTGATCGTTCGTGCGCCGATCATTTGTACGGTCGCGGGATGCGTCTTGCGTCATCATGAACCGCGCCGGTTTGCGGGCGGTCTCAAACGGAGGTGGTTTTCGTGAAAGACCTGACGCCCAGGCAGGCGGAAATCTTCCGGTACGTACTCGATCACATCGAATGGGAAGGGTTTCCGCCCACGGTGAGGCAGATAGGGAAGCGCTTCGGGATTTCCTCGCCCAACGGGGCGAGGGACCACCTTTTGGCGCTTCAGAGGAAGGGATACATACGCCTGCATCCGCATCTATCGCGGGCGATAGTGGTGCTGCGCGGCGAGGAGGGCGCGGGACGGGAGCAGGGCATACCGCTCGTGGGGCGGATAGCCGCGGGGCTTCCGGTCCTCGCCGTGGAGAACGTCGAGGACAGGCTGACGATGGACAAGCTCTTTCCGAGCGACGGGAGGCTTTTCGCCCTGAAGGTGAGGGGCGACAGCATGACGGGTGAGGGGATTTTTCACGGGGACATCGTCATCGTTCGCCCGCAGAACACCGCGCGGCAGGGCGACGTGGTCGTGGCGCTTCTGGACGACGAGGCAACGGTGAAGAAGTTTTCGAGGAAGGGGCGCAAGGTGGTCCTGCGGTCGGCGAACGAAAAATATCCACCGATGATACTGGACGGCGTGGAGATCGCGGGCAGGGTGATCGGGGTCATAAGAAGGCTGTGAGTTTACGGTTTGGAGCGCGTGTTTACCGCACAGCGGCCGGTGAACCGGAGAAGTCTATTTGACATTTTTGTGAACGGGAATCACTCGTGTCCAAAATAACTGAAAATCGCGTTTTGGACAATAAAAATAATCGGCTTAAATAAAGGGCTTTCTGGAATGACGGCTCAACTTCAAAGATCGGGTCTGTTTCAAATGAATTCGCCTGTCCAAAAGAACCGCAAACAAAAAAATGCCTCTAAAAGCCCTTTTTGCGAGGTAACGGAGCAATTTTTGAATGATTGCCCATGATCTTTTCCTGCATTCGGCTGCTTAAAAAATCTTATTTTGGACAAGAGTGTATCATCATAAAAAGTGCGAATTTCACTATACGAGAATTCATATAAAAAAATACACTAACGTATCGCATCGCTATATTGCCGGATAGAAAAATACTTTAGCGAACTTTTGAAGTGATGTACTTCAGGACTTATTTTCGTAATTACAGTCGCATGTTCGAAGCGCTACAATTCAATGCCGCTTTCGATGTAGGGAATTGATTCCCGACAAAGGCAGAGCGGTGATTTATCGCCGCCTGCCTGGCGGCAGACAGGCGCCCCAAGGCGCTTCGCGCAGATTGCGTCGGCGCCGCTGCTTATTTCAGCCTTTTTTTCCCTTCTTCGCGGGCTTCTTCGTTTGCTTCGCCTTCGGTTTGTGCGCCGCGCACGTCTTGCACATTTTTTCCCACCCCCACATATTCGTCATCGCATGTCCGCCCCGCACGAGACGGAGCTTTCCACACCATTATACACGGCGCTTCGTCATCCGGCGCAGCGGCGAAAAAATTCCCCCGCCCGCGCCGCGCCGGATGAACGGTCCGGACGGAAGTTGCGCCTTCCAGCGGTTTCGCGCGATGAGGTCGAATTTGTGTTCAGCGGGACTGGAGCCGGGCGAGCGCCGCTTCGTTCTCTATTATGCGCACCACCCTGTCCATCCTGAGCTTCAGCATCGCCTCGAGGACCCTGTTGCGGGACGTTATCAGCGCCATCTCGCCGCCCGCGCGGAGCACCTCTTTGTGGCACTCTATGATGGCGCTTATCACCTCGCTGTCTATCACGACCGCGCGGGAGAGGTCAATCGCGATGCGCCTTTCGCCCCCGCTCAATAGCTCTCTCACCGTATCTTTGATGACTTTCGCGGTTTTAAACAACGAAAATTCCCTCGATGCGCTTATAACGGTGTAATTTCCGTTTTTTTCGGTCGTTATCTCATCGGTCGTCGGTACTTGCGCCGCCGGAACCGTCTTCCTTCTCAAGTCCGCCGCCTCCTCTACCTGATTTCTTTATACCCACTCGTCCGCGTTTTCAAAATTGATCTGCGTCACGTGCCGTGAGGCGCGCGGCGGCGCGTTTCGCGTGAGCGTTTTCCCTTTGATCAGAATCATTCATGCTTTTTGAATTATTCGGTTGGAAATCGCAAAAATGCATGCCTGCGCGATGTACCTGTCTGCCGCCTGCCTGTGCGATGCCTGCCTGTGCCGAGCACGGCAGACAGGCTGCGGAACAAAACGGCGCGGCAGGCAGGCGTACCGCGCCAACAAGGGTTTTTGCTCTTGGGGGGCAGTCCCCGTTTCTCCATCGAAACTACTATACGTGCGCCGGAATCATGATTCGATGCAGAGGGTTTCGAGACAAAATAGTGGGACAGGCTTCCAGCCTGTCAATCACTCAGACAGAATAGTGGGACAGGCTTCCAGCCTGTCAATTCCTCAGGCAGAATAGTGGGACAGGCTTCCAGCCTGTCAATTCCCCAGGCAGAATAGTGGGACAGGCTTCCAGCCTGTCAATCACTCAGACAGAATAGTGGGACAGGCTTCC
>JBFMFE010000284.1:0-13635 GCA_040752295.1 bacterium | reverse complement strand
CGTTCGAGGCTCCGCCTCGAACCCCTCTGCCTTGAATCTTCAGCATTCTTGCGGTTTCTTCCCGAATTATTCAAACGGCGTGAATAATTCGGGTTCACTCTATCGAAAACGCCGCGGGCGTTCAAGTTTGGAACTTAAGGGCGCTTGCGTAAGCGTCTTTTTTAGGGACGCCCGTGAGGCGTGAGGCGATCGCCGCCGCGTCCCGCGCCGACATTCCGTGCCCGCGCAGGACGCGCACGAATTCCTCGAGGTCGAACGTCGTTTTTTCCGCCGTCCGCCGCCTCGAACCCTCCATCACTATTGTATATTCCCCCTTTTCGGGCAGCGAAACGGCGCCTCCCGCCGCCGACGCAAGGTCGGTGTACGTGATCTCCTCGTGGAATTTCGTCATTTCGCGGAATATCGCGATCCTCCTGTCGCCGGCGACTCTGTATATCTCCCCCAGCGTCCTGCGCACGCGCAGCGGCGACTCGAAGAATATCGCCGCCCGCCGGTCGTCCCGGAAACCCTCGATACGCTCCCGCCGCTCCTTCCCCTTCCGCGGCAGGAATCCCTCGAAGGCGAACCTGGACGCGGGGATGCCCGCCGCGGACGCCGCCGCGGCGACCGCCGAGGCGCCGGGGACGGGCGTCACCCTGACCCCCGCCGCCGCCGCCGCCGCCACGAGCGCGGCGCCGGGGTCCGACGCTCCCGGCGTGCCTGCCTCGCTCACGAGCGCCCCACGCTCACCCTCCGCGAGCCTCTTCACGAGCGCGGGCGCCCTCTCCCGCTCGACCCCGCCGTAAAGTCCGAACACCCTTTTTGAAATTCCATAAAACGTCAGAAGTTTCCGCGCCCGCCGGGTGTCCTCCGCCGCGATCCAGTCCACGCCCCGCAGGACCCGCAGCGCGCGCAGCGTGATGTCCTCCAGGTTCCCTATCGGCGTCGCCACGATGAAAAGCGTGCCCACGGGGAGTGTATCGTTTTCGACTGACCCCTCTTCGCGTTTCATCGCCGCGCCTCCCGCGCCGGTTTTCAACATTCTTCACTCTTAACCGGGCGATTTCAACCCCGCGCGCCATCCATAGCTTGACGCGCCGCACCCCATTCAAGAACCCTTCCCGCTTTATGCCCCGCCGATGTTGACTGAGCGCGCGGCGGTTAATATAATTGCTTGAAGTTGATTGCGGGATCGTCTAACGGTAGGACAGGTGACTCTGGATCACCCGGTCCAGGTTCGAATCCTGGTCCCGCAGTAAGGCCCCTTCGTCTAGTGGCCCAGGACGTCGGATTCTCAGTCCGAAAACAGGGGTTCGACTCCCCTAGGGGCTAATTTTTTGATATGAAAACAAAAGCGCCCCGCCTGTTTCAACTTGTCATGTTCCTCACCTCTTCCATCGCCGTCTTCTCGCAGGACGTTGACACGTTCGTGGCGAAGATCGCGTCCTTCGACGGGCGGGTCGCAGCGATTGACGCCGGCAGCTCCGCCGGACTCGAAATCGGCGACATACTCGTCGTCCAGGCGGACGGGATGAAGAAGGGTCTCGTCAGGGTATCGGAACTGGCGCGCGACTCCGCAAGAGCCGAAGTGGTGGTCATCGAAGGCGGCGCGCGCATAAGGACGGGCGACACCGTCGCCTACCGCCTCCTCGGGCGGGGCGAGACGGCGCCCTCCCCGCCGCGCGCGCCGAGGGAAATCGAACGTGAGTCCCCCTATACCTGGATGGGGGAGCGGGATTACGAAAAGCCTTCAGCCGAACGGACCGTCCCCGAGGGCATCAGACCCCGCCTCCCCGACGTGGACTCCCTGATCGAGGAGCAGAAGGACAAACTCGCCCGCACGCCGGGCGACCGCAGGGCGATGTACACGCTCGCCGACCTCTATTTCAGGAAAGGGTGGTACCAGGAGTCCATCGCCTGGAACCAGCAGGCGGTGAAAGCAGACCCCGGCGCGCCCGACAACGACAAACTCCTGTTCCAGATCGCCAAAGCCTACGAAAAATTGGGCATGCCGGAAAAGCAGAAGCTGTACCTCGACCACGTGCGGAAGAACTACCCTGAAAGCCCCTTCGCAGCCCCGGCGGAAGCCGGGATCATCTCCTCCCCCCTGCGGACGCTGCCATCGGGACTGAAGAAGATCGGGACCGACGCGACGCTCGCCCCCGCGGAGAAACCGGAGATCAGGACTCCGCCGCCGACGATGAAGATCAAAAAGGGCGGGATCAAGGTGATACCGCCGGAGGAGAAAGAGATAAAGAGCGGCGAGATCGGCGCGACCACCGGCGATGACGACGCGTCGCTCGGGAGGGAACCGCCCGCCGGAGCGGAGACAACGGAACGAGTGTCCGACGACCGCATCCCCTCACTAATAAAAGAACAGAAAGAACTTTCAGACTCGTTAGAAGACGCAAGAAGTGAAATAGCCGGTTTAAGGGAAGAACTTTCCGCGCTCGAGGAAGAGAAAAAAAACGTGGAAACCCGCGCCGGCGCGACGCTTTCCGGCAGGCTTCACTATCATTTTCTCGTGCTGAACGACAGGTATTTTCTCCTGCCGCTGTCGTACTCGCTGGACCGGCGCCAGTTGTCGTTCGTGAGCTACGACTCGACGCTGAACCTTCGCGCGCCGGTGTCCGGGAACGTTGACTTTGAATCCAGGCTCGGCTTTTCCGACCGCACGGGCTTCAAGGTCTGGGAGGCATGGGGGGCGGTCCGCCTTCCACGCGGATACCGCGTTCTCGCGGGGAAGGTCCCGGTCCCGTTCGGGCGCGGCGAGAGGCTGCTGTACGTGCCGTACCCGTCCATCGAGTACGGCGCGGATTTTTACTCCATGCAGGGCGTCGGGCTGATGGTCGAGCGGGTTGACCTGCGGACGGAACTCGCCGTCGCCGTCACGGGCGGGCAGGACTACTCGTTCATGCAGGACCCCGCGACGTTCGGCGTTATCAACATCTTTCCGTTCTGGGGACCGCACGAGGGTGTGGACGTGAACGGTCGGCTTGGTTTCACGGCAGGCTCGCCCCGGCGAGAGGGCGCGCTCGAACTGGGCTTATCGTTCGCTTCGCGCGTGGTGAACTCGCAGAATCAGCCTAAAACGCACGCCTCGGGCGGGTCGCTGGATTTCGAGTTCAACACCGGCGCCGCGCGCTGGACGGGAGAGTTCACGGGCTGGCGGCTCAAAACGGGCGACGCCGTGTTCAGCAAGCCGAAACTCTCGGCGGCGGACGTGACGTTCCCCGTCAACGGGTGGGAGTGTTTCGCGGGCGCGAAGTTTCTGAAGGACTCCACGGGATTGAAATTCAACCAGTACGACGTCGGAATCAGCCGCGCCTACCACGAGAAAACGAGGTTCCGTTTCGACTGGAAGGGACTGAAGCTCAACAACATCAGGCGCGACGACAACTTCGAGTTCGGCATCACGCTGGACTTTTAGGTTCTTACACGAACACATTGAGAGAGATGCCCTCATAAGGGATAAGTTTTAAGTGAAACATACCGTATTATTATTTTTCTTTGATCCCGTGCCCGTGTGCCTGCCTGCCGGTCAGGCAGGCACATGGGCAGGGGAAATGAAATTTCAAAAATTTTTGGTTGGGTTTTCGCGGCGATTGACATATTGTTTTTTTATCCTATAATTTAAATCTTTGAATGCAGACCCGGAGAGCGGCGGCGGAGGCATGACCACAACGTATCCGAAAAAGAGCGAAGTTAAAAGGCGTTTCGTACTGTTCGACGCCGAGGGAGTCGTCCTCGGACGCCTCGCGGCGAAGGTCGCATCCGTTCTGAAAGGAAAGGACAAACCAGCGTACCACCCCGCCGTTGACACCGGCGACTACGTCATCGTCGTCAACGCCGAAAAGGTCAGGCTCACGGGCGACAAGATGAAAAGCAAGATTCACTACTCGCATTCCCAGTATCCCGGGGGGCTGAAGGCGACGCCTTACGGCGAACTGCTGAAGAAGTACCCCGACAGGGTCGTGCGGAACGCGGTGCGGAGGATGCTTCCCGACAACAGACTGTCGCGGCAGCTGATGAGGAAGCTCAAGGTCTACGCCGGACCCGAACACCCCCACGCGGCGCAGAAGCCGGTGAAGGCGAACCTGTAAGGGAGGAAAGCATGTCGGCGGCTGAAGGAAACAGATACTACGGGACCGGGAGGCGGAAGACCTCGGTGGCGAAGGTGTGGCTGAAGCCGGGAGGGACCGGCGTCATCGAAGTGAACGGCAGGGAGATGAAGGAAGTGTTTCCCCGTCTGGCGCATCAGAACGTCATACTGTCGCCTCTCGCCGCGGTGAACATGACCTCGAGCGTGGACGTGAAAGCCGTCACCACCGGCGGCGGCGACAGCGGGAGGGCGGATTCAATCCGGCTGGGCATCGCGCGCGCCCTCGTGGCGCTCGACGAGAGTCTGCGCGCCACGCTTTCCCGCCAGTCGCTCCTCACGCGCGACCCGCGGATGAAAGAACGCAAAAAGTACGGTCAGAAACGCGCCCGCAAGAGGTTCCAGTACTCGAAACGTTAAGCCCACACCCGTCCCGGTCCTCAACGATTCTCCATCCGAACACGACGGGTAACGACGATTTGTTTTTTCCGGGACCGTCCGCGGGAACGGAAACGCAATGAAGAAACGCGACAGAGACGCAAAACTGAAGGTCGCCGTCGTCGGCGCCTCGGGCTACGCAGGACTTGAACTGCTCCGCATCCTCGCCGGACATCCGAGCGCGCGGGTCGTCCTCGCCACTTCCGACTCCCTGGCGGGGAAAAAAGCGCGCGACGTATTCCCCCACCTTGCCCCCCTGCCGGAACTGACGTTCAGACCGCACGGCGCCGCCGCGGAGTTCGGCGCCGCCGACGTCTTTTTCACGGCGCTGCCGCACGGCGAATCCTTCCCGTTGATCGAGCCGCTCCTGCGCTCCGCGCGCGTGATTGACCTCAGCGCCGACTATCGCCTGAAGAACCCGGCAGACTACGAAAAGTGGTACGGCTTCCGCCACCCGCTGCCCGCACTGCTCGAGCGCTCGGTGTACGGACTGACGGAGATGAACCGCGACGCGGTGCGCAAAGCCGCGCTCGTCGCCAACCCCGGCTGCTATCCCACCGGCGCGCTGCTCGCCATCGCGCCGCTTGCGAACCTGAAGGGACTCAAGACCGCCGAATTCATAGTTGACGCCAAATCGGGCTACACCGGCGCGGGGCGCAAAAGGGAGGAGCGGCTCCTGCTCGCCGAGGCGAGAAACGAGTTCACCGCCTACCGCGTCACGCGCCACCAGCACTGCGCGGAGCTTCTCCAGGAGGCGGCGCGGATTTTCGGGAGGAGGACGCGCATCGCCTTCACCCCGCACCTCGCGCCCGTCTCGAGGGGCATACTCTCGACCGTTTACGCAAGGGTGAGAAAGCCGGACGAGGACCACGCGCGCGAGGCGTTCGCGGCGTTCTACAGGGGGGAGCCTTTCGTGCGCGTCTGCGCGCGCGGCGAAGTCCCCGGCGTCCGGGACGTCGCGGGCACGAACGTCTGCTCCATCGGCGTCTTCGCCGACGCGGACAACTCCCTGCTGAAGATAATCACCGCCATAGACAACCTCGGAAAGGGCGCGGCGGGGCAGGCGGTGCACAACATGAACCTGATGTTCGGGCTGGACGAGACCGCCGGGCTGAACCTTCCGGGGTTCGTGCCGTGAGGGCGGGCGAACGCGGCAGTCCGCTCCGCCGGACGCCGGACGGGTCGCCCCGCGCGTTATGAAAAGACACGATTTCAGGGAAACCGGCGGCGGACTTGAAGCGGTGCGCGGGCTGCGCGCGCACGGCATCGCCTGCGGCATCAAGGCGAACGGCGCGCCCGACCTCGCTCTTTTCGTCTCGGACACCGTGTGCCGCGTCGCGGATTTCTACACGCGCAACAGCTTCACGGGCGTCCACGTCGCCCTCTGCCGCGAGAAGCTGAAGCGGAGCGGCGGCGCCGCCCGGGCGCTGCTCGTCAACAGCGGCAACGCTAACTGCGCGACCGGGACGCGGGGGACGAGGGACGCCCTGCGCGTCGCCGCGGAAGCGGCGCGGCTGCTGAAGATGCCGGCGGGACACGTGCTTTTCGCCTCCACCGGGATAATCGGCGCGCCGCTTCCGGCGGACAGGATAATCGAGGGGCTGCCGCGGCTGATCGGGAAGATCAAGCGCAGCGACGGCGCCGCCGCGGCGCGCGCGATCATGACCACAGACACCGTTGCCAAGACCTGCTGCGTCGAAGCGGACGGGGGGAGCGGTAAGTACCGCATCGCGGGGGTGGCGAAGGGGGCGGGCATGATCGCCCCGGACCTCGCCACGCAGTTCGCGTTCATCTTCACGGACGCGGCGGTGTCCCACCCCGTTCTGCGCGCCGCCGCAAGGAAGTGCGTCGAGAAGACCTTCAACGCGATCACGGTTGACGGCGACACAAGCCCGAACGACACGGCGCTGTTCTTCGCCAGCGGGGCGTCCGGCGCGGGCGTCGCGGCTGGGGGCGTGGAACGCGGCGTCTTCGAGGCGGCGCTCGAGCACGTCTGCCGCGCGCTCGCGCTCAAAATCGTCCGCGACGCCGAGGGCGCGACCAAGCTCATCGAGGTGAGGGTCGAGTCCGCGCGCAGCCGCGGCGACGCGATCAGGATGGCGAAAGCCGTGGCGGAGTCCCCCCTCGTGAAAACAGCCGTCTTCGGCGAGGACCCAAACTGGGGGCGCATACTGACCGCCGCGGGATACAGCGGGGCGCGGTTCCGCCAGGACAGGGTGGGGCTTGAGCTGAACGGCGCGCGTGTGTACGACCGCGGCAGGGCGGGACGCGCGCCGGAAAAACTCCTCGCCGGCGGCGACGTTCTCATCCGACTGCTGGTCAGGGAGGGGCGCGCGTCGGCGCGCGTCTGGACCTGCGACCTCTCCTGCGACTACGTCAGGATCAACGCCGAGTACACGACCTGAAACTGGGGGCGGAACCGATGAAGCTGAAAGAGGCGCAGGCGCTGGAAAAAAAACACTTCTTCGCCAACTACGCGCGCGTTCCCCTGCTGGTCGAGCGCGGGAGGGGCAACTACCTCTACGACGAGAACGGGAGGAAATACCTCGACCTCGTGACGGGTCTCGCCGTAAATTCCATCGGGCACGCGCATCCGAAGGTCGTGAAAGCCGTCAGGGAACAGTGCGGGCGGCTGGCTCACGTGTCGAACTTTTATTACACGGAGCCGATGATCCGCCTCGCGGGACGTCTCACGCGGCTCTCCGGGATGGAAAAGGTGTTTTTCGCCAACAGCGGGGCTGAGGCGAACGAGGCGGCGATAAAGCTTGCCCGGAAGCACTCGCGCGAAAAATACGGCGCCGGACGCCACGAGATAATCTGCTTCGAAAGAAGTTTTCACGGCAGGACCATCGCCACACTCTCCGCCACGGGCACGCGGACGTACCGGAAGGGTTTTTCCCCGCTTGCCGCCGGCTTCCGCCACGCGGCATTCAACGACCTTGCGTCCGTGGAAAAAAACCTCACGAAAAAGACGTGCGCGATAATGGTGGAGCCGGTGCAGGGCGAAGGCGGGGTGTACGCGGCGGAATCGGAATTCATGAAGGGGCTGGACGCGCTGAGGCTGGAGCGCGGGGTGCTGCTCGTCTTCGACGAAGTGCAGTGCGGGCTGGGGCGCACGGGGCGGTGGTTCGCGTTCGAGCACTACGGAGTCGCGCCGGACGTTCTGACGCTCGCCAAGTCGCTGGGGGGGGGACTTCCGCTCGGAGCGATGCTCGCGCGGGGCGGCGCGGGGGGCGCGTTCACGCCCGGAGCGCACGCGAGCACATTCGGGGCGAATCCCGTGGCGTGCGCGGCGGCGAACGCCTTCCTGGACGTGCTGAAGGAAGAGCGGCTCGTGGAGCGCGCGCGCAGGACCGGCGCCGGCGTCATGAAAAAACTGGAGACTCTCGGCGCGCGCACGCCGGGCATCGCCGAAGTGCGCGGGCTTGGTCTCATGATCGCGGTGGAACTGAAAAAACGCAGTGCGAAGGACGCCGCCGCGTTCTTCCTCGAAAACGGCGTGCTCGTGAACGCCATACGCGAAAACATCATACGCATACTGCCGCCCTTCACGGTCGAGGAGGGCGAACTCGACCGGTTCCTGTCGCTGCTTGAGGATTTCCTGAAGGGCGCGAAAGGACGGGGAGGAGGAGGGAAATGAAGAGCCTCGCGGGGCGGGACTTCCTGGCGGTACGCGATTTCAGCGCAGGCGAGATAGAGGCGGTCCTGAAGCTCGCCGGGCGTCTCAAACGCGGCGGCGAAAGGTCCGCCGGCGCGCTCGAGGGAAAGATTTTCGCGCTCTACTTCGAGAAGCCGTCGCTGAGAACGCGGGTCTCGTTCGAGGCGGGAATACTCAGGCTCGGCGGGCGGGCGATATACGTGAACGCCGAGAGCACACACGCCGCCCGCGGCGAGCCTCTGAAGGACATGGCGCGCGTGCTCTCCCGGTACGTTGACGGGATAATCTTCCGCGGGTTCAGGCACGAGGACATCGAGGAGACGGCGCTGCACGCGGACGTGCCGGTGATCAACGCGCTGTCCGATCTCTGCCACCCGTGCCAGGCGCTGGCGGACGCGTTCACGATTTTCGAGAGGAAAAAGAAACGGAAGGGGCTGAAGATCGCCTACGTCGGAGACGGCAACAACGTCGCGCACTCGCTGATTGACGTATGCGCGGCGCTCGGGCTTGAGATCGCGCTCGCGTGCCCCCGCGGGTACGAGCCTGACGCGTCAGTCGTGAAGGCGGCGCGCGCAGCGGCGCTGGAAACGGGAGGCGCGATATCGCTGCACCGCGCGCCCCGCGCCGCCGTGAAAGGCGCGGACGTGGTCTACACCGACGTGTGGGTCAGCATGGGACAGGAAAGCGAAACGCCCGCGCGGAAAAATGCGTTCCGCGGCTACGGGATTGACGCCGGTCTTTTGAAACTGGCGGCGGCGGACGCTATATTTATGCATGATCTGCCCGCCCACAGGGGCGAGGAGGTCGAACCGGACGTTATTGACGGCGGGCAATCCGTTGTGTTCGACCAGGCGGAGAACCGGCTTTACGTCCAGCAGGCGGTCCTGCTGATGCTGGCGGGAAAAGCGGGATGAGGGGGCGCGCCCCCGATGGGGAAAAAGAAAGAGAGAAAGGACAGGATAGTTTCGGGCGAGCGCTCGGAGGAGGAGACCGCCGAGGTTTCGATCCGACCGGCGAGGCTTTCGGAATACGTCGGGCAGAAACAGATAAAGGAAAACCTCGGGATAGCGATCAGCGCCGCGCTCCAGCGGGGAGAGAACCTCGATCACATCCTCCTGCACGGTCCGCCCGGTCTTGGCAAGACGACGCTCGCGCACATCGTCGCCAACGAGCTTGACGCCGGGATAGTCGCGACGTCCGGACCCGCTATCGAGCGCTCGGGCGACCTGGCGGCGATCCTCACCAACCTGCGCGAGCGGGACGTGCTCTTCATAGACGAGGTGCACCGCCTCAACCGCGTCGTCGAGGAGACGCTCTACCCGGCGATGGAGGACTTCAAGCTCGACATCGTTATCGGGGAGGGTCCGAGCGCGAGATCGATCAAGCTCGACCTGCCGCGCTTCACGCTGATCGGCGCCACCACCAGAGCCGCGCTGCTGACCTCGCCCATGCGCGACCGGTTCGGCATAGTGCACAGGCTCGACTTCTACGCGGAGGATGAACTCGTCGAGATTATCAACCGCACGGCGAAAGTGCTTAACGTCAAAATCATCCCCGAAGCCGCGTCCGAAATCGGACGCCGCGCGAGGGGCACCCCCAGGGTCGCGATCAGGCTCCTGAAGCGCGTGCGGGACTTCGCGCAGGTGCGCGGCGACGGCACGGTCACGCTCGACATGACCCGCAATGGGCTTTCACTCCTCGACGTTGACGTTCTCGGACTCGAAAAAATGGACCGCATGATCCTCAGCACCATCGTCGAGAAGTTCAACGGCGGACCCGTCGGACTGGACACGCTCGCCGCCATGCTCAGCGAGGACCAGGACACGATCAACGACGTGTACGAACCGTACCTCGCCAAGATCGGCTTCATTCAGCGCACCCCGAGGGGACGGGTGGTCACGCAGCACGCCTACAGGCACCTCAGAATCCCCGCTCCCTCCGCGGGCGGTCAGCAGATGCTGTGGGACGAGTGAAAACCCCTCCTGCGCCGACGCGCGGCGCGGAAAACGCATGGTCGGAAAAAAAACCGCACGGATGAAAAACCATGAATCACCGCAAAGCTGAAAGGGGCGCTCCCGCCCGCAAAGGCGTTCACCCGGCGCGCGTCGCGGCGTTCGCCGCGGCGGCGGCGCTGCTCATCTCGTCCGCCGCTCCCTGCGGCGGCGAAACCCCTCCAACCGGGGAAATAATAAAAAAGATCAACGAGAGGCTCGACGCCGTGGAATCGTACAGCGTCGCGTTCTCGCTCTACAAGCCGCCGCCGGGCGGGAAAGTGAACAAGACGCGAAAGGAAATTCTGACCGAGAAATACAGGGTGGCGTGGAAAAGGGGACCTGAAGACGGCGGCGACTACATGAGGCTCACCGGACTCAAGGGAAACAACCGCGGAACGGAGGTTTTTTTCCGCCCCGGCGGGAGGGTCGCCGTTGTGCGCGAGGGCAGGACGATGAGGGTCGGGCGCAGCGATCCGAGACTGCGGAACTTCTTCGGCGCCGACTACCTCCGCCTGGCAGGGTCGGCGGCGGAAGACCTCGCCGACGCAAACGACGCCGCGGCGGTCCGCGCCGACGGCGGCGACTTCGTGATAACCACCGTCGGCGTTGAGGACGTCGTGACCCCGGCGAAGGAAAAAAGGGGCGAGGTGGCGACGCGGCGGACGTTCACGTTCAACGGCGGCTTCGTCATGACGGGGCTTGTTGTCGAGGAGAAGGTAGTCATGTACCCCGGACTGAGCGACGAAATAAAGAAATCCCTGTACGGCATGTTCGGGCGCGAATACAGGCGCAGGAAGCCCCGTTTCCGGCTGAAAGCCGAAATTAAATGGTATGAGATAGAACTCGACGCGGGTCTCTCCGCAGAGGATTTCGTTCCCGGGAAGAGGTGAAACGCGATGCTGATGTCGCGGATACGCAAGAAGATGTCGCTGATAATCTGGGGATTCGCGATCGTCTTCGGCATATCGGTGTTCTACGTGTTCGGCGCCGACCGGGTCGGGAACATGGCGCGCTCCCGGCGCGCGCCGGACGGCGCCTCGAGCGTCCCGGACGTCATGGTCAGGGTGGACGGCGTTGAAATCGGGCGGGAACTGTTCCACGAAACCCTTGTCCGGCTCATGGAGCGCTACGAAGCCCTCGGCACCCGGCTCCCGAACAATTACATCATGAGAACGTTCCTTCAGAACCAGGCGCTCGAGCGTCTGATCAACCAGCAGGTGCTGATCGAGGAAGCTGAAAAGAGGAAACTGTCGGTCACGAGCGGCGAAGTGCGCAAAAGCATACGCGGCTACAGGGACATGCTGACCGGGGGTGCGCTGAAGCTCGAAGACCCCGGCATCCCCGCGCGCATAAGGTTCTTTTTCGAGGAAAAGAAAAAGGAGGATTTTTTCAAGGAGATACTGTTCCGGCGCGGCGTCTCGACGAAAACCTTCAAGGAAGCCATGAGGCGCGAGACGTTCGAGATGAAGGCGCAGGAGGCGATCGGGAAGGAACTCGCCGCGGCGAACGAGAACGAGGCGCGCCGGCGCGCGCAGGACGTGCTCGAAAAACTGAAGGCGGGCGAGGACTTCGCGGTCCTCGCGGCGCAGTACTCCGACGACGACGCGACGAAACTCCAGGGCGGCGACCGCGGGTGGATAAAACGCAACATGGTTGAAACCGAGTTCGAAAGAGCCGCCTTCGGAATGGCGCCGGGGCAGGTGTCCGACGTCGTCAAAACCGAGAGCGGCTTCCACGTCATATTCGTGGAGGACAAAAAGATCGCGGCGGGTCCGGAATTCGAAGCGAAAAAAGGGGACCTCGTCAGGACGCTCGCCCTCGAAAAGGGTGGTGAGGACAAGCAGGTCACCGCTGACGAAATACGGCTTGCCTACGAGGAAGTGAAAGCGAGACACATTCTCTTCAGGACGGGAGACGTGCAGGCGCTTTTAGGCGAATGGCTCGCTAAAAACAGAGCCGGGCACAAGGTGGAAGTGGTCAACCCCGAACTCGCCGCCTACAGGTACCTCACGATGATTGACGCCCCGGAGGGAGAAACGCAATTCGATTACAAAAAAGCCCTCGCGCTCTACGACGAGGCGATCAAAAAGGACCCGTCCAACGCCTACCTCTTCTACCAGAAAGGCGCCATCTACGAACATTACACTGACGGAGAAGAGTCGAAGAACGAGGACGACCCCTTCGCGAAGGCGATCGGCGAGGCGACGGGCGCCCCCGAAACAGGCGCGGACGACGGCGCACGCAGGAAAAACCTTGAAAAGGCGCTGAAGGAGTACCGCGAAGCGTTCGAACTGGCGAAAGACGAAAACGGAATGGTGTACGACCCCATGCTCTACCTCGCCGTGGCGGGCGTTTACGAGAAACTGGGCAGGTTCGAGAAGGCGAGAAAGTACTACGCCGAAGCCGTGGACTTCTCCGCAGGCGAACCGGGATACCTCCGCCGGATAGAAACGGCGCTCGAGAAACTGGGCGGTCAGAAAAAGGCGCTGAAGGAAGCGAGGGAACTCATCGAAGAACTCGAGGAGGCGGAAGAAGCGCCGGCGGACTACCCCGGCGAGGAAACGCACGAAGAAACCGGCGAATAGACGCCTCCCGCCTGCCGGAAGAAATGACGCATCGCGGGGACAACACCGACCCGATTGTGCGCAATCCCGAACCAAACATATTTTAAATTTCGTTTCCCCTGCCCGTGTGCCTGCCTGCCGGTCAGGCAGGCGTGCCCGTGCCCGTTCCCGCATTTGTTTTTTCGGGCAGGCGCACGGGCGCGGGAGTTGATAAAAACGAATAACGAATGTCGAATGATGAATGTAGAAGTGAGAAAAGCAAAAAAAGACCGGGCAGGGGCACGGGCAGGGGCAGGGGCACGGGTGAGGGCACGGGCAGGGGCACGGGCGCGGGAGTTGATAAAAACGAATAACGAATGTCGAATAGAGAATGATGAATGTAGAAGTGAAAAAAGCAAAAAAAGACCGGGCAGGGGCACGGGCAGGGGAGTTGATAAAAACGAATAACGAATGTCGAATGATGAATGTAGAAGTGAGAAAAGCAAAAAAAGACCGGGCATGGGCACGGGCAGGGGAGATGATAAAAACGAATAACGAATAACGAATGTCGAATGATGAATGTAGAAGTGAGAAAAGCAAAAAAAGACCGGGCAGGGGCACGCACACGGGCACGGGTGAGGGCACGCACACGGGCACGGGCACAGGATCAAAAAAAAGAACAATACGGTATGTTTCACTTAAAACTTAACACCGATCACGGCAGACAGGAACGAAAGTATTTTACTTCTACATTGGATATTCATCATTTTAGATTCCTCTTTTAATGCTTCACTTAGTGTGAACTTTCGCACATTCTTCGTCACGATGGATTGTGGATTCAGCCGCCTGCCTGCCGGCAGGCAGGCCTTGGACTGCGGCGAGTCATCGCCGCCTTCACTCCCGCGCGGAGCGCGGGAAACAAGG
>JBFMFE010000283.1:0-12286 GCA_040752295.1 bacterium | reverse complement strand
TGCCGCGCAGGTCGTATATGCGTATGGAGATGGTCGCGCCGGTGAAGCCGGCGACCTGGGTTGCGTCGTTGTCCACGCCGAAGTTGACGTCGCCGTCGCCGGGGCGCCTCGGGTTCGGGAAGGTGTGGGGGTTGACGAGTATGATCGGGTCAACCGTCTGGGGGGCGATCCTGCCGCGGGTGAGCGCCTTGACGTCGTAGAGGGAGAAGTGGTTGGTGGCGACGACGATGTAGTTGTTGTCCTTGTCAATGACTCCGTCGAGCTTGACCCAGGTGTTCTCGGTGCAGCCTATCCTTGCGTTCGCGCCGGTGTCGCACCAGTAATAGACGTACAGCTTGTTCTCGTCATAGGAGGTGCTGTCCACGATGCCGTCGTTGTCCACGTCGTTGTAGTGGAAGATCAGCCGGACGTCCTTGTTGAAGTCAATTCCGGTCGGGTAGAACTCGCGCGCCTCGCCGGTGCTGACGAGGAGGTCCTGGCAGTCCACGTTGTAGCCGCCGCAGGCGCCGGCTGCGGGCGCGCCGGGGTCGCTGACCTGAATCAGGGTTTCGGAGTTCACGGCGCCGGCGGGGAAGACGGCGGCGACGGCGCCCTTGTAAAAGAGGAGTCCGCCGGACGTTCTGATCGTGCTTTCGTTGTCGAGTGTGAGCATCTGGAGGTCGCCTTCGGTTGAGCCGGATTTCTGTGTGACGTAGACGAAGGGTTTGCCGACTGCGGAGACGGGGCAGCTTGCGCCGATGCACTGTACGAGGCTGGTTTCGTTGTTCGCGCTTTCGCCGATGAGCTGTGGTGCGTACGTGGGCTGGTCGAATATGTATTCGAGGTAGTTGTCGAGGTTGGTACCCGAGTAGAACTGCGTGACGACGTCGTCCTGCCCGATGAGTTTAGTTATGTCGTTGAACGCCGTTGAAGCCATGTATGAGACCATCGTGCCGTCGGCGCTGAAGGAGGGGTAGAAGGCGGGACCGTTGGCGCAGCCGTAGGTGTTGTGGCACTCGTGGATTTTGGTTATGGCGGCGTCGGTGATGGTGGTGACGGTCGCGCCGCTCCAGGTGTCGAGGTCAAAGGAGGTATCGGTGAGGTTGAGGACGTATATGCCGATGCGCGCGGCGGTCCAGTTTGCCGAGTTGTCCCAGTAGCTGAAGACGATCTTTGAGCAGTCGGGGGACCAGCGCGGGTTCATGGCGGCGGCGAGGGTATGCCCGGTGAGGTCAATGACGGTGGTGATGGTTGAGACGCCCTCCTCGAAGAGGCCGAGGGAGTTGGCGGTTCCGCTGAGCATGACGATTTTGATGCCCTGGAACCTGGACACGGACGCCAACATGCGGCCCTGGTAGCCGCTGACGCAGGAGCTTCTGGCGAAGTCGGGGTCCATCCACTTGCGCATGGTGTGTGTGAGGAGCTTGTCTTCGGCGTCGAGCTGAGCGAGTGTCTTTGCGTTGTCCGCGCCGCTTGCCACAACCGCGGCGAGTTCGTTGTCAGGGGGGCTTTGTGCGGCGTCCTGTGCGGTGAATATGATGTACGTGTCGTCTGTGGACCAGGTGATTCGGGAGAAAGCTTTGACGTCCATTACGTCGGACGTGACGCGTGTCGCCGTTGCCCACGCGCCGCCGCTGTAGGCGGAGACGTAAACGTTCCAGTCGTCGCAGCTGACGTTGGTGCAGGCGAGGTAGGCGACCTTGTCGCCGGCGTGGCTCCAGACGGGGTTGTGAACGATGCGGGAAGCGGAGGCGGTGTCGTAAACCGTGCCTATTCCCTTTACGCCGATATCAGCCGTCGTGTCGCCCGCCACGATTATGGTGTCCACCTGGTTTCTACCGCTTATTTCGGTCATGGCGAGACCGGTTGGGGCGGCGGTGACGGTGACGGCGGCGGTGGCGGCGGCAGTCGCGGTGACGTCCACGTAGGCTTCGCCGTTTACGAGGTTTCCCGTGATGGACGCGGTGCCGGTGGCGGTGGGAGCGCCGAGGCTGGTGGCGCTTATGACGGTGCCCGCGGCGGCGGCGCCGCCGCCGAGTGTGACGGTGACCTGAGCGCCGCTGTTGGACTTGACGGCGTCGTCGGCGCCGTACACGCGGACGTAAACGCGCTCAATCTGTGCGCCGTCGGGCTTGAGCACGCCGTCGGGGTCGTCGCCGGCGTAGGCGTCAATGACGTTGACCTGGAGGTATGCGCCGCGTGTGTCGGCTTTCACGGTGTTCGGGGCGGCGCACGCGGTGCCGTCCGTGCAGTAGGTCGTTACGTTGCCCGTGTTGTCGGTGACGTTGTAGCGGTACTGGTAGCAGTTGCCGTCGAGTATTGTGTTGTCAGTGTACGAGACGTCGGATATCAACTGCGTTCCGACGTTGCCCCACACGCCGAAGGCGCCGCAGTCGGGTGTTCCCGCGTTGAAGGCGGCGGAGCGCCTCTGTACCTGGACGCCCGCGATGCCCGAGCCGGTGTCGGCGCCTGAGGCGAGGGTCATTGTCACGGAAAGCGTGGTGAGGTACCACCCGCCGGTGTAGAGGATGCTTCCGCCGGCGGGGTTGGTCCTGTCCTGACGGACCTGTTTAGAATTGACGGGAGATTCAGCGTTGTTGACGTTGTCAATGCTGTAGTAGCGGACGTACTGTGTGCAGACGCTGCCGGCGGCGCATGTGACGGAGGGCGCTGTGCCCAACGTTGTGGGGGAGCAGGTGTTGAGTGTGTCTATGCAGTAGTAGGTCGCCTGCACGCCTGAGCGTCCGTCGCTTGGGGAGAGCGTGATGTTGACGGGGCTGACGTTGGTCCAGTTGTCGGTCCAGTTGTCGGTTGTTGCGGGTGCTACGGTGTCGCATGTGCGCCCGACGGCTGTCGCCGTGCCGGTGTAGCCGACGTTGTCGGTTGCGCGCATGTTGAGTGTGAGCGCCTGCCCGTCGGTGCAGGTAATCCCGTTCACGGAGCAGGTGCCGGCGCTCCATGTGCCGGCTGCCCACTCGGTGTCGCAGATGCCGTCAATGCTCTTGCAGTACTGGCAGGAGGCGACGCCGGAGCCGGTTCCGTCGGAGAAGGTAGTGCTGAGGTTGAAAGTGGCGTCAACGTGGGTTCCGCTGTCTGTGCTTGCGGGTGTGACGGTTCCCGCCGTCGGAGCGGCGCCGTCAACGAGGATGTAGTTTGGCGAGTATATCCAGGAGGCGACGTTGTCCACGTTGTCCTTGCACCTTGCGCGGAAGCTGTAGTAGCGTCCATCGGTTCCGGTGAAGGACTCGGTGTTGGTTGTGGAGTAGCCGACGGGGTTGTTGTCGAGCCAGACGGAGGCGGCGGTGCAGTTGCCGGAGGTGGTGCCGCTGTCGCAGTACTGAACGTCGTATGCGCCGGAGGTTTTGAGACCGGAGTTGGCGAGACCGCCGTCGTCGTTGCAGGAGGTGGCGCCGCTCGTGACGGCGGTGGAGGAGTATGTGAGGGCTGCCGGGGCGACGGAGTACATGGTGGGGGCGACGGTGTCGCAGGAGTAGGTAGCGACGGCGGTCGCGGTGCCGACGTTGCCGGCGTTGTCGGTGGCGCGCATGTTGAGCGTGAGCGCCTGTCCGTCGGCGCACGTCGGGCTGGCGGTGCAGTTGACGCCGCCCCATGCGGCGGCGTTCCAGGTCAAGCCGTTTAACGTGTATTCGCAGCTTGCGACTCCGGAGCTGTTTGCGCCGGAGTCGGTGAAGCCGGTGGTGAGGTCGAAGGGACTGTCAACGTGTGTTGTCAAATACGTGACGTTGGAAGGGGTGACGGTTCCCGCCGTCGGCGCCGTAAATTCGCGTTTGAAAGGACCGTAAACAACGTCTCCGCCGATGTAAGGTGTGCATGGCGCGGGGTTGCAGCCGTTATAACTTCTGAGGCAAAGGTACCATTCTCCATCGGAAGAAGCCGTCAGGGTCATGGATGTGCCGGTTTGGGTGCATGCTCCGCCCGGACAAAGGTAGGCGTAGTTGCTCCATGTGCTCCCGCCTGAAATTTCCGCATTGGTGCATGAGGTCCCCGTGTTTTTCCAGATATACCTGTAATACTGCGTAGCGCCCTTGTAAAAATCGCAGGGAAGGGCTTCACTAACGGCACAGGCAGCGTTTCTGAACGTGTGGTTTGTATAATTTTTCCAATTGACGGTATCGCAGCTGCCGCCCGCGTCCTGGCAATCAGCGCTCGGAGGGAGCGGCAGAGAAATAATATATCCGGACCATAAGACGTTTCCAGTTGTACTCTTTTGTGAAGCGACCTGTGCGATGGAATCGTGGAGGACGTTCGAGTTCGTGCTCTTTCCGCCGCCTCCGTCCGATACGTCCCACTTTATCTCGTCCGCCGCCAGATTGGGCAGGGAACAGATAAGAAATATTCCCACCAGCAACATTACAATGAGACGCCCGCCCAATCTTCTAAAAATCGGTTTGTCTCGCATTTTCATTTTTCTCTCCTACATTTCTTTTTGCGAAATTATCCCCGAACGTTGAGACGATGTTGACGCTGAAAAGCCCGTTTTCCACGGGGACGCCGCTCTGGGTTTCGGTCCACGCTTCGACTCCCGCGGTATCGGTTGCGAAGAGTCCGAAGGTCATGTTGCAGCTGCCGTCGGCGATGGGGACGCCGTTGGTGTCGGTAACGCGCCCCTCGCAGCTCATGAGCAGTGGGACGTCGGCAAAGGCTACGGCTTTGGCGATGATGAACGAAGCAGTTGAAGCTAACGTTAATTTCTTCATCATTTATTATACATTACATTATTTACAAACGTTACTCAAACAATAGAATAATGAGCAATTCCCATGCCATGTAAAACGAGCCGGGAACAAAGTGCCTGTGAGACTATTGAGACTATGGGTGTGGTTGTGGCGCAGCAAAGGTTTTCAGTCAACGGGAGTTAAAAAGCGGCTTTATTGCTGCATTATTCCGTATTCACCCTCCGCCTCATCGGGTTCGAGGCGGGGTTTCACGCGGAGAGTCTTTGAATCCCGTGACCGAGGAGAGTTAAAGTTTGTCTTGAGCGCATGTGCAATTAACTGCAGTTATATGTAATGTATTTCATGCCTGCCGAAAAGCAGAAAGAGGGGTATTTTCCGATATTTTGGTAAGAGGCAGTCCGGTTTCTTGACAGTAACCAAACAAAAGCAAAGCTTTGCACAAATTTTGCGGAAAAACCAGTTGTTCATGGAATATAAGCCCTTGAAAAGTTGGTCAGGATGAAATTAATATTTCCATCGTTTATATCCATCATCAATCTTTTCTTTTGTTCGATTTTTACTTCCCTGATCCACCGATACAATGAACCAGTAAGCCCGTCGCTCGATTGAGGATAGAACCAGTCCACCAATATCACATAATCACCTTCAGGTACATTTTCAAAAGAAAAAACGCCTTCGTTAATATCCGTCATCTCCACAGCTACCACAAATTGCCTCAAAGCCTTCTCCAGTCCGTACCCACATTGATCATAGTTACCCGGCGCGTTGCAGGTAGCAGGAACTTTTTGAGTTCTTGCCTCTTCAATCAGTTTCAAGACCTTTTCTTTGTTTTCCTTTAATTCTGCTGCATTTTGAGAATCCTCCACCTTTTTATTCAGGTCAAGCAAAAATACCGGGATCTTAAGCCCTTTCACAATATTGCCAGATAAAAGTTTCACATAAGCTTGTCCCTGCAACGCTCCCATCTTTTGAACACTGCTTATAATATCTGAAATGCACAGGTCCATACATGCCATCCCCTCGGCTCTCTGAATCACACCTTCCGTTATCTTGCTTCGGCATTTGAAATAACATCTCATGTACACCTCGCTCGCAGGCACTTCCGTTCTGTCCGTCCTCTGAGTGTTTTTCTCATCCTGAGCGAAGAGGGGGTAAAAAAACAAAACATTCACAGAAAAAAGCAAAAAAGACGTTGATAACAGAAACCAGGTATGTTTTTTCCTTTTCATAAGCGTCTCCTGAATGTTTTCTCCTGCGTCATTCTGTGATAAATATTAGCACACATTTATCGAGGTGACAAGAATTCTTTGGTTATACACTTTTCCGACAGAGGTCATAGATGCGAAAGGTTCATTTTTGCGCATTTTGCGCAGTTTTTTTCATCGCGCATGTAAGCCAATTCGGCGGTTGCTGACACGCGCCGCGGGTGTATTATACAATAGTAGTGAAAGGCATGTAAATGGACGAAATGGACTTATATGGACGAGTGCGGGTTCAGGCTTCGTAGCGAGTTTTCGCCGGGAGGCGATCAGCCGCGGGCGATCGCGGAGGTGGTCGAGAGCATCCTCGGGGGTGCGAGGTTCACGACGCTGCTGGGTGTGACGGGGTCGGGCAAGACTTACACGGTGGCGAACGTGGTTGAGCGGTTACAGAGGCCGGTTCTGGTGATCGCGCACAACAAGATACTTGCGGCGCAGTTGTGCAACGAGTACAAGACGTTTTTTCCGGGGAACGCCGTGGAGTATTTCGTGAGTTACTACGACTACTACCAGCCCGAAGCATACCTGCCATTTTCGGACACGTACATCGAGAAGGACGCCTCGATAAACAGGGAGATAGACATGCTGAGGCACTCGGCGACGCAGTCGCTTCTGCTGAGGCGCGACGTGATAGTGGTGGCGAGCGTGTCGTGCATATACGGTCTGGGTTCGCCGGAGGAGTACAGGCGCGTGTGCCTGCGTCTGGAGGCGGGGATGGAGCAGGACAGGGACGAGCTTCTGCGGCGGCTCGTGGAGATGCGGTACGAGCGGACGGATGAGGAGCTGTACACCGGGGCGTTCAGGGTGAGGGGCGGCACGGTGGAGATAGTGCCGTCGGACAGGGATTACGTCGTGAAGGTTGATTTTTTCGGCGACGACGTGGAGAGGATAAGCCACATCGCCCCTGCCACGGGTGAGGTCGTGGAGCGGCCGCGGCGGGTGATGATCTTTCCGGCGACGCACTACGTGCTGCCGGCGGAGCGGACGGGCGAGGTATTGAGGAGCATAGAGGAGGAGCTTGAGGCGAGGAGCGCGGAGCTAATCGCCGCGGGGAAGGAGGCGGAGGCGCGGCGGCTGCGGGAGCGGACGCTGTACGACATGGAGATGATCCGTGAGGTCGGGTACTGCAACGGGATAGAGAACTACTCGAGGCATTTCGACGGGCGCGCGGCTGGTGAGCCGCCGGGGACGCTGCTGGACTATTTTCCGGAGGCGCCGCTTGTGGTCGTGGACGAGTCGCACGTGACGATACCGCAGCTTCGGGCGATGTGCCGCGGGGACCGTTCGCGGAAGGACAGCCTGGTGGAGTACGGGTTCCGGCTTCCGTCGGCGTACGACAATCGTCCGCTGACGTTCGAGGAGTTTCTGGAGCGCGCGGGGCAGGTGCTGTTCACGAGCGCAACACCGGGACCGTTCGAGATGAACAACAGCGGGAGGGTGGTCGAGCAGATCATACGACCGACGGGGCTGGTGGACCCGGAGATAGCGGTGATGCCGTCGAGGGGACAGACGGCGCGGCTGATCGAGGCGATACGGGCGACGGCGGGGCGGGGCGAGAAGACGCTGGTGACGACGCTGACAAAGAAGATGGCGGAGGACCTGACGGACCATCTGCTGGAGAACGGGGTGAGGGCGCGGTACATGCACTCGGACATAGACACGCTGGAGCGGATACAGCTTGTTTACGGTCTGCGGTCGGGGGAGTTCGACGCGCTCGTGGGGATAAACCTTCTGCGGGAGGGGCTGGACATACCGGAGGTGTCGCTGGTGGCGATACTGGACGCGGACAAGGAGGGGTTTTTGAGGTCGGACGTGACGCTGATACAGACGGTTGGGCGGGCGGCGCGGAACGTGAACGGGAAGGTGTTTCTGTTCGCCGACGCGATGACGGATTCGATGCGGCGGGCGATCGAGGAGACGAACAGGAGGCGGACGATACAGATGCGGCACAACATGGAGTACGGGATAAAGCCTGAGACTATCAGGAAAGAGGTGCGCGATTACTTCGAGGGAGTGGCGTACAGGGTGAGCGAGCGGCGCGGGGAGTACGCGGCGCGGGGTTCGGAGGAGATTCCGGCGGCGGGGATACCGCTTTACATAACGGAGCTTGAGAAGAAGATGTGGGCGGCGGCGGACGGGAGGGATTTCGAGACGGCGGCGGCGCTGCGGGACAGGATCGTGGAGATGAGGAAGCGGCTGGAGGGAGCGCCGGGGTTGATGATATGAGCGGTGCGCGCCGCGGGCGAGTCGGCGGGGTTTATATGCTGATTTCGGAGGCGGCGCTTCTGCTGGGGACGGTTTTGATGTCGAGGTGATGGGTGGCTGTGATGTAGCGGACGGTTCGGGTTTTGGAGCGCATGACGACGCTGTGAGTGACGGCGGTGCTGCCCTCGAAGAGGACGCCGGGTAGGAAATCGCCGCCGGTGACGCCGGTGGCGCAGAAGATGATGCTGTCGCCCTTGCAGAGGTCTTCGGTGGTGAAGACGTTCTGGAAGTCTTTTTCGGACATGCCGGATTTGATGAGTTTCTTTTTTTCATCGTCGTCGCGGGGCCAGATTCTGACCTGAATTTCGCCGCCGAGGCACTTGAGGGCGGCGGCGGCGAGTACGCCTTCGGGAGCGCCGCCGGCGCCGAAGAGGACGTTGACGCCGCTGTTCTCGATGGCGGTGGAGATGGCGCCGGCGACGTCGCCGTCGCTGATGAGCTTGACGCGGCAGCCTGCTTTGCGGACTTCGGCGATGATGTTCTTGTGGCGGTCGCGCTCGAGGATGACGGCGGCGAGTTCTGCGATGCTGCAGTCGTAGGCTTTGGCGATGCGTTTGAGGTTGTTCCTGACGGAGTCGTTGATGTCAATGCAGCCTTTGGCGCGGGGTCCGACGGCTATTTTGTCAACGTAGAAGCTGGGGAAGCTTTTGAGTGTGCCCCTGTCGCCGGCGGCGAGGACGCAGATGGCGTTAGGGAGTCCCTTGCTTGTGAGTGTTGTGCCGTCGAGGGGGTCAACGGCGATGTCAACGCGTGGGTCTTTGAGGCCGCCGCCGCCGACCTTTTCGCCGATGTAGAGCATTGGCGCCTGGTCTTTTTCGCCCTCGCCGATGACGATGGTGCCGCGGATGTTGACGAGGTCGAGCATGCCGCGCATGGCGTCGGTGGCGGCGGCGTCGGCGGCTTTTTTGTCGCCCCTGCCCATCCAGCGGCTCGCCTTGAGGGCTGCCGCCTCGGTCACGCGGACGAATTCAAGCGTGATTTCGCGCGTCATATCGAGCACGGTCCATCCCCTCCCGTTCCGAGTGTGATCGTTTTCTTTTCCGTTCAACGGCAAGGCTTATTATAGCACGCGCGGGGTATTTCGTCATTTTTCTTGCCGGATGAAACGTCAGTGCGGCGCGGCGTCCGCCGGGGCGCCGGGGCGCGGGGGGCGTGCCGCGTTCAGTGCGAGGGCGTAGAGTTCTTCGGTGCGGCGGATGACGGATTTCCAGGAGAAGTCGTTCAGCGCCTTCGCCCTGCCCTTCCGTCCCATTTCGGCGACCCTGGCGGGCGAGAGGTTCAGTGCGGCGGCGAGCGTGTCGGCGAGCATGAGTTCGTTGTTGTCTTCGAAAGCCAGACCGTCGGCGCCGTGTTCGACAATGCCGCAGGAGTTTGCGGCGCGGGAGATGATGACGGGGACGGCGCAGCCGAGGCTTTCGAGTGCGGCGTTGGGGAAGCCCTCGAAGAGCGAGGGGAGGACGGTGAAGTCGGAGAGCCTGTAGATGTTCTCGACGTCGTGGACGGGTTCGAGGAAGCGTACGTGGGCGGAGAGACCCTGGGATTCGGCGAAGCGGCGGAGTTCGGCGAAGTATTTTTCGTCCGTTACGTAGCCCACGAGGAGCGTTTTGAGGCGTGGGTGGAGTTTTCCGGCGCGCTTGAGGCAGCTCAGCGCTTTCAGGAGGCAGAGCTGGTTTTTGATGGGAGCGAGCCTGCTGACCGCCGAGAGAACGAGGTCGTCGTGCGCGAGACCCCATCGCGCCCTCGTTCCGGCGCGCCCGGCGGCGGAGACGGGGCTGAACCTGTCGGCGTCGAGGGCGTTTGGGATGAAGACGATCCTTTCGGGGGGCAGGCGCAGGAACGAGGCGAGGGCGTTGCCGGTGTCCGGGAGGTTGACGGTGATGAAATCGCTTTTCGGGGCGAGGAGCCTCTCGGTCAATTTGTAAAAGCGGGGATAGACCGGAAAGAAGCTGGTTCTTATGGAAGTGATGACGGGACAGGCGGGGAAGAAGAAGCGTGCGAGGCGGACGAAGATGTTGGCGAGGTTGAGGGAGGCGTGTATGAGGTGCGGTTTTTCGCGCCTGATGACGCGGGCGGTGCGGAAGAGCGTGAGCGGCGCGGCGATGAATGCCGGCAGGTGTGAGGTGGAGGCGGCGATGAGTTTGACGCCGGAGTCGAAGATTTCGGTGTAGAAGACCTTTTCGCGTGTGGTGAAGATAAGGAAGACGACGTCGTAGCGGTTAGGGTCGAGCCGGCGTGCGAGTTGAACGAGCTGGCTTTCGGCGCCGCCCTGGCAGAGTCCGCCGATGACGAGGAGGATTTTCGTTTTAGCGCGGTGGTCGTCGGGGATAGTCATCGTTTGACGAGGGAGTTGTAGAGTGAGACGTAGGAGTCGGCGACGGCGGCGATGGAGAATTTTTCGCGGGCGGCAGCGCGCGCGGCGTCGCCGAGGCGTTTGCGGAGGTTCGGGTCGTCGAGGAGTTCGGCGATTTTGCGGGCGACGTCGGCGGTGTCGAGTGGGTCGAAGAGGAGGCCGTTGTCGCCGTTGGAAATCAATTCGCGACAGCCCGGGAGGTCGGAGGCGGCGCATGGGAGACCCGCCGCCATCGCCTCGAGGAGAGCGTTCGGGAAGCCTTCCACGAGCGAGGGGAGGACGAAGGCGTCGGCGGCGGCGAGCCAGTGTTCGACGTTTGTGACGAAGCCCATAATCCAGCAGTGTTCGCGCAGCCCGGTCGAGGCGATTTTCTTTTCGAGTTCCCTTCTCATGGCGCCGTCGCCGAGGATGACGAGGAGGAAACCGTTCCTGCGGTCTTTGAGCGCGGCGCAGGCGTCGAGGAGGCGGAGGGTGTTTTTCTTCTTGTGGAGCGTGCCGGCGAACAGGACGACGAGGCGGTCGGGGGGGAGACCGAGGCGCGATTTCAGTTGAGGAAGAGACGTCTGACCTGCCGGACAGGTCGGACTTTCCCGCGGCGGGAGGATTTCCACGCCGTTGGGGATGAGCCTGACGGATTCCCGCGGGACGCCGAATTCGAGGAGATGTTCCGCCGCCGCCGCCGAGGTGGCGATGAAGGCGGAGGCGCTGCGGGCGAGGGAGCGCGCCATAGCGGGACCGGCGGTGAAGGTGTTTTTGAGCGTGAGCAGGTCGAAACGTTCACCGGTGTTGCCTATTTTGACGATGCAGGGTTTTTTGAGGATTTTCGCGGCGAGGGCGGCGGCGAGAGCCGGGGCGAGGGCGAGGTGCGCGTGGAGGATGTCGTACCGGCGCCGGCGCCGGATGAGGAAAATGAAAAGCTGGAGAAGATAGACCCAGAGCTTGAGCCTTCCGCCCCTGATCGCGGGCAGAACGCCGACGCGCGAGACGTGGACGCCGCCGACGATTTCCCGGCGGGGCGCGCCTTTCACGGCGAAGGTGACGACGCCGACGTCAACACCGAGGGCGATGAGGGCGCGGGCGAGCTTCTCCGCCTGTTTTTCGGCGCCGCCGATGATGGGGTTGAACTGTCCGATGACCATCAGGACGCGCAATGGAGGCGCTCCGGCGGTGGGTTGCGTCATCGGTTCAGCCATTTTTCCCGCCACGCCTGGAACATGATGACGTGCCACAGTCTGTGTTTATGATTATATCTTCCGGCGAGGTGTTCGCGCCACAGATTTCGCACCGTTTGTTCATGGAAGATGCCCGAATCGGCGAGGGCGCGGGGCGCGAGGAGTGCCTCCGCCCAGTCGCGGAGCGGACCTTTTATCCACTCGTCAACGGGAGCGCTGAAGCCGTGTTTCGGGCGTTCGATGAGGCTGCGTGGGACGTATTTTTCGAGTATTGTGCGAAGGAGCCGCTTGGTTTCGCCGTTTTTCACCCTGAAATGGAGGGGCAGCCGCCAGACGAATTCCACGACGCGGTGGTCGAGAAGCGGGACACGCGTTTCGAGGGAGACCGCCATGCCCGCCCTGTCAACTTTTGTCAGTATGTCGTCGGGGAGGTACTGGATCATGTCGGCGAACATCACGTGCTCCTCGGGGGAGGCGTCGCGGAGCCTGCCGGCGGGGTCGTCGAAGACGGTGTGGAGGGCGGAGGGGCGCCGCAGGAGGCGGGAGGGTTCGATCCAGTGCGAG
>JBFMFE010000282.1:0-32398 GCA_040752295.1 bacterium | reverse complement strand
AGACAAGGCGAAGGAAGCCGAGGACGCCGGCGCCGACCACGTCGGCGGCGAGGAACTGGTGGAAAAGGTCGCCGGCGGATGGCTCGACTTCGATGTCGCCGTCGCGACCAAAGACATGATGCGCTCCGTGGGCAAACTCGGCAAGCTCCTCGGACCCCGCGGGCTGATGCCCAACCCGAAATCCGGCACAGTGACCTTCCACGTGGCGGAAACCGTGAAGGAATTCAAGGCGGGCAAGGTCGAATACAGAAACGACGACTACGGCATCATCCACGTTCCCATCGGCAGGATTTCCTTTGAAAAGGAAAAACTCCTCGAAAACTTCATGGCTCTCTACCAGACTCTGCTCAAGGTGAAACCCGCCGCGGCGCGCGGACAGTACGTCAGGAGCGCCGCGGTCTCCACGACCATGGGACCGGGACTGAAGATCAACACCGCCGCACTCGTAAAGTGAAGGGGCTGAACGCCGTGGCAGTCACACTCGAAAAGAAAAAGGAAATCGTAAGCGAACTGAAAACCAGCCTCGCCGGGAACGACGTGCTGATCCTCGCCGACTGCATCGGCCTCACCGTCGCGCAGGTCAGCGGACTGCGCCGGCAGCTGCGGCAGGAAGGCTGCCGCCTGAAGGTGGGCAAGAACTCGCTCATACGCCGCGCCCTCGCCGAGCAGGGCGCCGGACGGTTCGACGCGCTCATGCCGTACGTTGACGGACACACGGCGATGGTGTTCGCCAAAGGCGACCCCATAGCCGTCTCGAAAACGCTCCTCGATTTCGCAAAGGACAACGAACCGCTCAGGATAAAAGCGGGATTCTTCGAGGGCACGGTCATTGAACCCGCCGGACTGACCGCCCTCTCGAAGCTCGGCTCGAAGAATGAACTTCTCGCCGCTCTGATCATGACGCTGAAAGCGCCCGTTTACAGCCTCGCGCACGTCCTCAACGCGCCGCTTGGCAATCTCATCCTCACCCTTAAAGCCGCGGCGGAGAAACGGAACGCCTGACGCCGCCCCACGGACCATGACGAAACGAAAACGAGTTCAAAAGCATGAAAGAGGTGAAAGAGAATGAAAGTGGATGAAATCGTGGAAGCCATCAAGGGCGCGACCATGATGGAGATCAACGAACTCGCCCGGAAACTTCAGGACGAGTTCGGCGTGACGCCCATGGCGGCGATGCCCGCCGCAGCCGGCGCCGCGCCGGCAGCCGCGGCGGAAGAGGAAAAAACGGAGTTCGACGTCGTCATCACCTCCGTCGGCGACAAGAAAATCCCCGTCATCAAGGTCGTCCGCCAGGTGACCGACCTCGGACTCAAGGAAGCCAAGGACCTTGTGGACTCGGCGCCCTCCACGCTCAAATCGGGCGTCTCCAGGGAAGAGGCGCAGAAGATCAAAGCCCTGCTCGAAGAAGCGGGCGCCGCCGTCGAACTGAAGTGACGCCCGGACCGGACGCCGCCCGCGGCGCGGCAAAGTTCACGACCGAGGTGAGGTAATGAACAGCCTCAGAACGCTTCAGAAAAAAGAGGAGTACAACTTCGCCAAACTCACCACCGTTCTCGCTCTCCCCGATCTCGTCGAAATCCAGAAACAGTCCTTCGAATGGCTCAGAAACGAAGGACTCCTCAAACTGTTCAGGGACATCTCCCCCGTGGAATCGCTCGCCTCGACCACCGAGGAAGGCTTCGTTCTCGAGTTCCTCGACCTCAGCTTCGAAGACCCGAAGTACTCTCCCGAACAGTGCAGGAGAATGGAGCGCACGTACGAATCGGCGATGAAGGTCAGGGCGCGCCTCATAAACCGCAAAACGGGCGAAATCAAGGAGCAGGAAGTCTACCTCTGCGATTTCCCGCTGATGACCCGCCACGGCACCTTCGTGTTCAACGGCGCCGAACGCGTGGTCCTCAGCCAGCTCATACGCTCGCCCGGCGTCTATTTCTCCTCCCCACGCGGACTGGTCGGCATCAACTTCTTCACTGGAAAGATCATCCCCAACCGCGGCGCGTGGGTCGAATTCGAATTCGACGTCCGCGGCCAGGCATACATCCGCATCGACAAAACCCGGAAGATTCCCATCACCACCTTCCTTCGCGCCATAGGCTTCGGGTTCGACAAGAACGAAAGAAGAATCTTCCTCGAGGAGCATTTCACGGTGTCCGACCCCACGCGCGAAAAACTCCTCGGCTTCACACTCGCCGAGGACCTCCAGCCCGCCGCCGCACCCCCCCTCAAAAAGGGAACGAAGATCACCGCCGAAAACGTCGAGTCGTTCCTCAAGCCCGGCGTCCGCTCGGTCAGACTCACCGAGGACTGTCGCCCATTCTTCATGGAGGACTCCATCCTCAACACGCTGAACCGCGAGACCCTTCTCACGCGCGACCAGGCGCTCCTCGACATATACAAGAAGCTCAGACCCGGCGACATCCCCACCGTGGACCACGCCGAGCGCCTGCTCGACGGCAGGTTCTTCCAGCCCGTCAAATACGACCTCTCCGACGTCGGAAGGTACAAGATCAACGAAAAACTGTGCCTCGACATACACCCCGAACGCCTCGCACTCACCCGCCGCGACTTCCTCGAATCCGTCCGCTACATGCTCGCCCTCAGGCTCAAGGCGAAAAGCGACATCGCCAAGGAACGCTACTTCGAGGAAGTCCTCACGGACGGCGAACAGAAATTCTACGACGAATTCCAGAACGCCTTCGGCGGCGAACCCATACAGGACGACATTGACCACCTCGGCAACCGCCGCGTCAGATGCATGGGAGAACTGCTCCTCAACCGCCTGCGCGGCGCGCTCGGCATGATGGAAAAAACCATCAAGGACAGGATGATACAGTACGACTCCGTCATCGCCACCCCCCAGTCTCTCATCAATCCCCGCCCCCTCATCGCCGCCATAAACGAGTTCTTCGGAAGCAGCCCGCTCTCCCAGTTCATGGACCAGACCAACCCCCTCGCCGCACTCACACACAAGAGAAAACTCAGCGCGATGGGACCCGGCGGGCTTACACGCGAACGCGCCGGCTTCGAAGTCCGCGACGTCCACCACTCCCACTACGGACGCATCTGCCCCATCGAATCACCCGAAGGTCCCAACATCGGCCTCATCGGCTCGCTCGCAACCTACGCCAAAGTGGACAGGTTCGGCTTCCTCCTCACACCCTACAGAGTCGTCAAAAACGGACGCGTCACCGACGACGTCGTCTACCTCAACGCCGCTCAGGAAGACCGCTACCACATCGCGCAGGCGAACGCCCCCATTGACAAAACCGGCAGGTTCATCCGCGACCTCGTCGCCATCAGACACAGGGACAAGATAGACAGGGTCAACCCTAAAATGGTTCACTACATGGACGTCAGCCCCAAACAACTCGTCTCGGTCACAACCGCGCTCATTCCCTTCCTCGAACACGACGACGCCAACCGCGCCCTCATGGGCTCCAACATGCAGAGACAGGCGGTCCCCCTCGTCCTCTCCGAAGCACCGCTCGTCGGAACCGGACTCGAACACAAGGTCGCCCTCGACGCCGGCTCCATCATAACCGCCGCAAACCCCGGCGTCGTCACCTTCGTGGACGCCGAAACGATCAGGATCAAACCCGACGGAAAACGCCAGGAAGACGTCTGCGAACTGATCAAATTCGAAAGATCCAACCAGAGCACGTGCATCAACTTCACCCCACTCGTGCGCCTCGGCGCAAGGGTCGAAACCGGCGAACCCATCGCGGACGGACCCAACACCAGAAACGGCTGCCTCGCCCTCGGACGCAACCTCCTCGTCGCCTTCATGCCCTGGGAAGGGTACAACTACGAAGACGCCGTCATCATCAGCGAGAGACTCCTGAAACGCGACTTCTTCACCTCCATCTTCGTCGAAAAGTACGACTGCGAAGCCAGGGAAACGAAACTGGGACCCGAGGAGATCACACGCGACATCCCCAACGTGAACGAGGAAGTCCTCGCCAACCTCGACGAAAACGCCATCGTCAAAATCGGCACACACGTCAAGGCGGGCGACATCCTCATCGGCAAGGTCATCCCCAAGGGCGAGACCGAACCGACCGCCGAAGAACGGCTCCTGCGCGCCATCTTCGGCGAAAAAGCCCGCGACGTTCGCAATACCTCCCTCAAAGTCCCACACGGCGGCAAGGGCGTCGTCACCACCATACTCGACTTCTCGCGCGAGTCCGGCGCCGACTTCGCCGCCGGCAAAACCAGAAGCGTACGCGTCTTCGTCGCCCAGCGCAGAAAGGTCATGGTCGGCGACAAACTCGCCGGACGCCACGGCAACAAGGGCGTCATCTCCAAAATCGTCCCCGAAGAAGACATGCCCTTCCTCGCCGACGGCGCACCCGTGGACATCATACTCAACCCCCTCGGCGTCCCCTCCCGCATGAACATCGGGCAAATCCTCGAAGCACACCTCGGCTGGGCGGCACATAAACTCAACATGGTCTTCTACTCCCCAACCTTCGAAGGCGCCGACGAAAACGAAATCCGCGAATGGATGCGCAAAGCCAGGCTCCCCGAGGACGGCAAGGTCACGCTCTACAACGGCAAAACCGGCGAACCCTTCGACGAAAAAGTCATGGTCGGTTACATCTACATGCTCAAACTCAACCACATGGTCGAGGACAAAATGCACGCCAGGTCCACCGGCTCGTACGCGCTCGTCACCCAGCAGCCCCTCGGCGGCAAGGCGCAGTTCGGAGGACAGCGCTTCGGCGAAATGGAGGTCTGGGCCCTCGAAGCCTACGGCGCAGCCGTCACCCTCCAGGAACTCCTCACCATCAAGTCCGACGACATCACCGGCAGGGTCAAAACCTACGAAGCCATAGTGAAAGGAGAAAACATTTCCAAGCCGGGCATCCCGGAATCCTTCAACGTCCTCGTCAAGGAACTCCAGGCGCTCGCCCTCAACATCACGCTCCTCAGCGGCGCCGGCAGACGTATCACACAGACCGCCGGAGACGAATCCGTCGGCTCCATCCTCCTCGACGAGCTCGGGATTCAGGCGCCGTCCTACACCGTGTAAACCCGCGGGCGCGCCCTGCGGAATACGCATGGGGAGGTCACCCCGTGGCAAAGATAAGCTTCGAAAAACTCCGAATATCACTCGCCTCGCCCGAGGTCATTAAAAAGTGGTCCTACGGCGAAGTCAGAAAGCCCGAGACCATCAACTACCGCACGCTCAAACCCGAAAAAGACGGCCTCTTCTGCGAGAAGATTTTCGGTCCGATCAAAGACTGGGAATGCCACTGCGGCAAGTACAAGCGCATCCGCTACAAAAACATCAAGTGCGAAGCCTGCGGCGTCGAGGTCACACAGACCAAAGTCCGCCGCGAACGCATGGGGCACATCGTCCTCGCCGCGCCCGTCTCCCACATCTGGTACTTCAAAGGCACTCCCAGCCGCATGTCATACCTCCTCGGCATCACCGTCAAGGAACTCGAACGCGTCCTCTACTACGGCGACTACATGGTGACCAGGGTCAACAAGGACGGCATCGCCGCGCTCCTCGACAAAATAAACCAGGAAAAGATCAACGTCAAACGCCTCATGCCCACCTTCTTCGAAAACGCCGCGCGACTCGACGTCATCGAATCCGAGGACGAAGAACCCAGAACCGTCATCACCAACGTCAAAGTCTGCGACTCCGACCTCAGCCGCGAACAAAGAGAGGACATCCAGAACAGCCTCAAGCGCCTCCAGGGCCGCTTCGCAGAGGACAGCGCCGTCGAACTCAGAACCATCAAGGGTAAAGGCGGCGCCCTCGCCATCCACGTCTACAAAAACTTCGGCGCCGAGGAAAAAATGCTCGGATACCTCCCACAGGCGTACTCGAAAATCATCGCTCCCATCATCGCGGCTCAGAACGCCGGATGCTTCGCCGACGTCGAACGCATAACCAAGGGAATCATAGACCGCAGACGCCTCGGCATCAGGCTCCACCTGCGCTTCGACGACGAAAAAATCACCCGTTCCACCCTCGAAAACCTCGAAACCCGCTTCCACGAATGCGAGGACGTCTACGCCTCCATCTACCTCGACGAGGGTCTCTCACTCCTCCGCTCCCTCGAGGTAAAGCAGACACTCCAGACCGGCATGGTCGGCAACACCTACAGGTTCCCCGACGGGCGCGTCTTCAAATCCGAGGACAGGCTCCTCGAGGAAGTCTTCGAACTCGACTTCTACGTCCCAAAGGAATACGACAAACTCCAGACCCTCGTCCGCTACCTCGCCGACGCCTTCAACGACTCCTCCATCTACAACCTCTTCTCCATGGACATGGGCGCACAGGCGATCAGGGACGTCCTCTCCTCCGTCAACCTCAACGCGCTCGCCGATGAACTCCGCGAGGAACTCAAAGACTCCAAAAGACAAAAAAGACTCAAACTCATAAAACGCCTCACCGTCGTCGAAGCCTTCAGAAAGTCCAACAACAGACCCGACTGGATGATCCTCGACATCCTCCCCGTCCTCCCCCCGGACCTCCGCCCCATGGTACAGCTCGAAGGCGGACGCTTCGCCTCCTCCGACCTCAACGACCTCTACCGCAGAACCATCAACCGCAACAACCGCCTCAGAAAACTCATCGAGATCAAAGCACCCGAAAGCATCATCCGCAACGAAAAAAGAATGCTCCAGGAAGCCGTGGACGCACTCATCGACAACGGCAGGCGCGGCAGGGTCTTCACCGGCTCTCACAAAAGAGCACTCAAGTCACTCAGCGACCTCCTCAAGGGCAAACAGGGTCGCTTCAGGCAGAACCTCCTCGGAAAACGCGTGGACTACTCCGGACGCTCCGTCATCGTCATCGGACCCGAACTCAACCTCCACCAGTGCGGCATCCCCAAGGAAATGGCCCTCGAACTCTTCAAACCCTTCGTCATGCACGAACTCGTCAAAAGAGGCGTCGCCCCCAACATCAAAAGCGCCAAGAAAATCGTCGAACGCGTCGAACCTGAAGTCTGGGACGTCCTCGAAGAAGTCACCGCCGAACACCCCGTCCTCCTCAACCGCGCTCCCACACTCCACAGACTCGGCATTCAAGCCTTCATGCCAGTCCTCGTCGAGGGAAAAGCCATCCAGATTCACCCCCTCGTCTGCGCCGCCTTCAACGCCGACTTCGACGGCGACCAGATGGCCGTCCACGTCCCACTCTCCATGGAAGCACAGGCGGAAGCCAAACTCATCATGCTCGCCACACACAACCTCCTCCTCCCGGCAAACGGAAAACCCGTCGTCGCTCCCACGCAGGACATCGTTCTCGGCTGCTACTACCTCACCCTCGAAAAAGAGGGCGCCAAAGGTCAGGGCAAACCCTTCCGCGATACACACGAAGTCACCCTCGCCTACGAACTCGGCGCCGTCTCCCTCCACGCTAAAGTAAAGGTCAGAATCAACGGAAAAACCATCGAAACCACCCCCGGCAGAGTCATCTTCAACTCCTTCCTCCCCAAAGGCTGGGGTTTCGAAAACACCGAGATCAACAAAAAGGAACTCTCAAGGATCATCGCCGGATGCCTCAGACGCTTCGGCAACGCCGCCACCGTCGAACTCCTCGACAACGTCAAAACCCTCGGCTTCAGGTTCGCAACACAGTCCGGTCTCACCATCTCGGTGGACGACATAAAAGTGCCCGGCCACAAAAAACAGCTCCTCGAAGAAGCCGACCACGTCGAAAAAGACATTGACAGGTACTACATGAAAGGACTCATGACCGAGGACGAACGCTACCGCAGGCGCGTCGAACTGTGGCTCGACCGCACCGAAAAAATCGCCAAGGACTTCGAGGACGCCTTCCTCGTGGACAAGTTCAACCCACTGTTCATGATGGCGCGCTCCGGCGCAAGGGGCACCGTCCAGCAGATAAGACAGCTCGCCGGACTCCGCGGACTCATGCAGGACCCCACGGGCAAGATCATTGACTTCCCCATCAAAACCAACTTCCGCGAGGGTCTCACCGTCCTCGAATACTTCATCTCCACCCACGGCGCACGCAAGGGCCTCGCCGACACCGCGCTCCGAACCGCCGACTCCGGATACCTCACGCGCAGACTCGTGGACGTCGCCCAGGACATGATCATCCAGGAGATAGACTGCCGCACCGCCAGGTCCGTCTCCGTTGACTCCGTCTCAAGAAGCGGCGAGGAAATCGAACTCGCAAGGGAACTCAAGATAAAAGACCTCAAACTCACCAAAAAGAAACCCTACCAGATCCGCGAACCCAAATCCTACCCCTTCGATTCCACCGCGGACCTCTATCCCACACTCGTCATGAAGGGCGACAGAAAGAAGATTTCCCTCAGAAAAATTTACCCCGTCCGCGACGACTGCGGACTGGTGGTGGACGTCAAAGCGGACTCCAGGACCACACACGCGGACTTCCTCGTCGTGGACATGCCCTCGTTCGAAAATTCCATCAGGGACGAACTTGCCGAAAAGATCATCGGACGCACCGCCGCCGCGGACATCTTCAGCCTCGCCACCGGCGAAGTCTTCGTCAAAAAAGGCGCCGAGATTCTCGAAGAGGACTTCGAGCGTATGTCGCGCGCCAAACTCGCCGCCCCCATAAGGATCAGGTCCGTCCTCGAATGTCAGACCCGGCACGGCGTCTGCGCCACCTGCTACGGACGCAACTTCGCCACCGGCAGACGCGCCGAAATCGGCGACGCCATCGGCATCATCGCCGCTCAATCCATCGGCGAACCGGGCACACAGCTCACCATGAGAACCTTCCACACGGGCGGCGTCTCCGGCGAGGACATCTCCGACATCACGCAGGGACTCCCCAGAGTCGAGGAACTCTTCGAGGCGCGCCGCCCAAGACACCAGGCGCTCATGAGCGAGACCGACGGCAAAGTCGAAATCGTCAGCACCGAGACCGGCAGGGAAATCGTCCTCACGCCCTCACACAGGCGCGACGGCGCTAAAAAAGAACGCCTCAAGCTCATGCCCGAATCCACGCTCCTCGTCAAAAACGGCGCAAAGGTCAGAATGGGACAGAGACTCACCGACGGTCACCTCAACCCACACGACGTCCTCCGCATCATGGGTATCTCCAAAACCCAGCAGTACATTGTCAACGAGATCATCGCCGTCTACAAAAGCCAGGGCGTCGAAACCAACGAAAAACACGTCGAAATCATCGTCCGCGAAATGATCAGAAAAATCCGCGTCGAATCCCCGGGCGACACCGACCTCCTCCCCCACGCCCTCGTCGACAGGTTCGAGTTCGACCGCATCAACAGGGAAATCAAGACCAAAGGCGCCAGACCCGCCGTCGGCAAACCCATCCTCCTCGGCATCACCAAATGCTCGCTCTCAACTCACAGCTTCCTGTCCGCAGCCTCATTCCAGGAAACCACAAGGGTCCTCACCGACGCCGCCGTCAAGGGCAAGATGGACCCCCTCATGGGATTGAAGGAAAACGTCATCATCGGCAACCTCATACCGGCGGGAACAGGACTCCCCATGTACCGCGACGTCGAAGTCAGAGCCAAAGAAGTGGAAAGACCGGAAGAAGAAAAGGAACCGCGCGAAGCGCAGCCGGCTGGAGCGCTGACAGCGGAGGAATAAATGAAAAAAAACATTGACAGAACTTTTATGGTTTTATAAAATTATAATTTGTGCCCGCTTCTAACGGGTCGGTTTTTTTATGACCGATCACGGGCGCGACGGGGAAACGCGATGCCGACCATCAACCAGCTCGTAAGAAAACCCAGGAAAACGGCGGGACGAAAGTCCAAGTCCATCGCCCTCCACAGCAACCCCCAGAAACGCGGCGTCTGCGTCCGCGTATGGACCGTCACTCCCAAAAAACCCAACTCCGCCCTCCGCAAGGTCGCACGCGTGCGCCTCACCAATGGAATGGAAGTCACTGCCTACATCCCCGGCATCGGACACAACCTCCAGGAACACTCCATCGTCCTCATCCGCGGCGGAAGGGTCAAAGACCTCCCAGGCGTCCGCTACCACGTGGTCCGAGGCGTCCTCGACGCCGCAGGCGCCGAAAACCGCAGACAGGGCAGATCAAAATACGGAACAAGAAGACCCAAGTAGCCCCACCCGGTTATCATCGCGAACCGACGATGCCGTCGCAAACGCCTGAAAGAGGATAGACCATGCCGAGACGAAAATACAAAAAAATAGAACTCCGCAAAACGACCGACCCCAGATACGGCGACCCCATGGTCGCCACCGCCGTCAACACCCTCATGAGAAAGGGCAAAAAGAGCACTGCCGAGAGCATCGTCTACGGCGCCTTCGACATCGTGGCGGAAAAAACCGGCAAAGACCCAGTCGAAGTCTTCAACCGCGCCCTCGACAACATCAAACCCTCGGTCAAGGTCAAGTCAAGGCGCGTCGGCGGCGCCACCTACCAGGTCCCCGTCGAGGTCGCACGTCACCAGAGCGCCTCCATCGCCATGCGTTGGCTCGTCTCCTTCGCCGGAGAACGCAAAGGCATGAGCATGAGAAGAAAACTCGCCGACGAACTTATCGAAGCCGCCGAAGGCAAAGGCGGCGCCGTCAAGAAAAAACAGGACACCCACAAAATGGCGGAGGCAAACAGGGCGTTCTCGCACTACAGGTTCTGAAATCGGCGACATGGTTTCCGGGAGCGTGACAAAAATGACGGAGCGGACACTCCTCACCATCCGCAACATCGGCATCGCCGCTCACATAGACGCCGGCAAAACCACCACCACCGAGCGCATCCTCTACTACTCCGGACGCCTCAGACGCATGGGCGAGGTGGACGACGGCACCGCCGCCATGGACTGGATGATCCAGGAGCAGGAACGCGGCATCACCATCACCTCCGCCGCCACCTACTGCCAGTGGAAAAACCATTCCATCAACATCATTGACACACCCGGCCACGTTGACTTCACCGTCGAGGTCGAACGCTCCCTCAGAGTGCTCGACGGCATGATCGCCCTCTTCGACGCCGTCGCCGGCGTCCAGCCCCAGTCCGAAACCGTCTGGCGCCAGGCGGACAAATACCGCGTCCCCAGACTCGCCTTCGTAAACAAAATGGACCGGACCGGCGCCTCATTCTTCAACGTCCTCCGCAGCATCCGCGAACGCCTCGGCGCAAACCCCGTGCCCGTTCAAATCCCAATCGGCGCAGAGGAATCCTTCCGGGGATGCATTGACCTCGTCGAAATGAAAGCAGTCGCCTACAAGGACGACCTCGGTCTGGTCGAAACCAGAACCGGCATCCCGCTCGACCTCCTCGACTCGGCGATGAAATACAGAAACCTCCTCGAGGAAAAACTCGCCGACCTCGACGACGAACTCGCCGAAAAATTCCTCTCCGAAGAAGAAATACCCCCGGATATGATCCGCAGAGCGCTCCGCGACGGAACCGTCTCCAACGGGATCGTCCCCGTCCTCTGCGGCTCCGCGCTCCGCAACAGGTGCATTCAGCCCCTCCTCGACGCCGTCGTGGACTTCCTCCCCTCGCCCCTCGACGTCCCGCCCGTCTCCGGCGCCGACCTCCGCTCCGGCGAACACGTCACGCGCCACACCGCCGCCGACGAACCCCTCGCCGCTCTCGCCTTCAAGGTCACAAACGACCCCTACATGGGACACCTCCTCTACGTCCGCGTCTACTCCGGTAAACTCAAAAAAGGCGCCTACGTTTACAACGCCAACAAACGCGCAAGGGAAAGAGTCCAGCGCATCCTCCGTATGCACGCCAACCACAGGGAAGACCTCGACGAACTCGCCGCCGGCGACCTCGGCGCACTCCTCGGCCTCAAGGTCACCTCCACGGGCGACACACTCTGCGCAGAGCACAAACCACTCCTCCTCGAAAACATCGTCTTCCCGCAACCCGTCATCTCCGCCGCAATCGAACCCAAATCCCAGGCGGAACAGCAGAAACTCATCGAATCGCTCCGCAAAATCGCGGACGAAGACCCGACCTTCAAAACCTCCCACAACGAGGAAACCGGGCAGACCATCATCTCGGGCATGGGCGAACTCCACCTCGAAATCATCGCCGACCGACTCAAACGCGAGTTCGGCGTCCCCGCCAACATGGGCAGCCCACAGGTCGCCTACAGGGAAACCATCACACGCCCCGTCCGCTCCGAGGGCAAATACATCCGCCAGACCGGCGGACGCGGGCAGTACGGTCACGTCATCCTCATCATCGAACCGGCGACCCCGGGCGGGGGCTTCGCCTTCGCAAACAAAACCCACGGCGACGTCATTCCCAGAGACTACCTCCCCGCCGTACAGAGCGGCGTCCGCGAAGCCCTCGAAGCCGGCGCACTCGCCGGCTACCCCGTCATTGACGTCAAAGTCACACTCGCTGACGGCTCCTTCCACGAAGTGGACTCCTCCGACATCGCTTTCAAAATCGCCGCCTCTCAAGCCGTCCGCGACGGCATACTCCGCGGCGCGCCCATTCTCAAGGAACCCGTCATGAAAGTCGAAGTCATCACGCCGGAGATCAACCTCGGTGACGTCCTCTCCGACCTCAACGCAAGACGCGGCAGAATCCTCTCCATGGAACCGGCGCTCGGCAACACCTCCTGCGTCCGCGCTGCCGTCCCCCTCGCCGAACTCTTCGGCTACGCCACCGACCTCCGCTCCAGAACACAGGGCAGAGCCACGTACTCCATGGAATTCACTTCCTACGAGGAAGTCCCTGTCTCTATTTCCTCCGCGATCCTCGGAAAAAGCACTTGAATCATGAAAAAAACAGCCCGACAAGGAGGCGTCGCCAATGGCGAAGGAAAAGTTTGAGCGAAAAAAGCCCCACGTGAACGTCGGCACCATCGGGCACGTGGACCACGGAAAGACAACCCTCACCAGCGCGATGACGCGCATACTCGAAAAGAAGGGGCTTGCAAAGTACGTCCCCTTCGACGAGATAGACAAAGCCCCCGAAGAGAAGGCGCGGGGGATAACCATCGCCACCGCCCACGTCGAGTACGAGACCGGCGCCCGACACTACGCGCACGTTGACTGTCCCGGGCACGCCGACTACATCAAGAACATGATAACGGGCGCAGCCCAGATGGACGGGGCGATACTGGTGGTCGCCGCAAACGACGGACCCATGCCCCAGACGCGCGAGCACATACTGCTCGCCCGGCAGGTCGGGGTCCCCAGCATAGTGGTGTACCTGAACAAGGTGGACATGGTGGAGGACGAGGAGCTTCTGGAGCTTGTGGAGGAGGAACTGCGGGACCTTCTCAAGAAGTACGAATTTCCCGGCGACGAGATACCGATAGTGCGCGGCAGCGCCCTGAAGGCGCTCGAGAGCGCCGAGAGCGAGCGGGGCAAGGACAGATGGGTTGACGGCGTGTGGAAGCTTCTCGACGAGGTGGACCGCTACATCCCTGTGCCCGAGAGGGACGTTGACAAGCCGTTTCTGATGCCCGTCGAGGACGTGTTCAGCATCACGGGGCGCGGGACGGTCGCCACCGGGAGGGTGGAGAGGGGGATGGTGAGGGTTCAGGACGAGGTGGAGATAGTGGGTTTGAGCGTTGACGTGCGCAGGACGGTCGTCACGGGAGTTGAGATGTTCCGCAAGATACTGGACGAGGGGCGCGCGGGGGACAACATAGGCGTGCTTCTGAGGGGGATAGGCAAGGACGAGATAGAGCGCGGGCAGGTGGTGGCAAAGCCCGGCAGCATCACCCCGCACCGCGGGTTCGGCGGTCGCGTGTACGTGCTTCAGAAGGAAGAGGGAGGGCGGCACACGCCGTTTTTCAAGGGATACCGCCCGCAGTTCTACTTCAGGACCACCGACGTGACCGGCGACGTTGAGCTTCCCGAGGGCGTCGAGATGGTCATGCCCGGCGACGAGGTGGACCTGAAGGTGGAGCTTATCACCCCCATCGCCATGGAGAAGGGGCTGAGGTTCGCCATCCGCGAGGGCGGAAGAACCGTCGGCGCGGGCGTCATAACCGACATATTCGAGTGAGCCGGGGGAGACGTTGAAGATAAGGATCAAACTCAAGAGCTTCGATTACACGATACTCGACCTCGCGGCGGAGAAGATCGTGGACACCGTGAACACGAGCGGCGCAGTCGCGGTCGGTCCGGTGCCGCTGCCCGTGGAGCGCCACAGGTACTGCGTGCTCAGGTCTCCGCACGTTGACAAGAAATCCCGCGAGCACTTCGAGCTGAGAACGCACAAGCGCCTCATAGACATAGAAAGCCCCACCCCGGCGACCATCGAGGCGCTCAAACAGCTCGAACTGCCGTCGGGCGTGGACATCGAGATCAAGAGGTGACGCGGGCTTGACCGGCATGATCGGCAGAAAAAAAGGCATGACCCGCCTCTTCAGCGGCGGCGCCGCGATGGCTGTCACGCTCATCGAGGCGGGTCCATGCGTCGTAACCGACATCAGGACCAAAGACCGCAACGGCTACGAAGCCGTCCAGCTCGGCTACGAGGAAACCTCGAAGGAACAGCGCCTGACCAGACCCGTGCGCGGACACTTCAAAAAGAAGGGACTCCCCTGCTTCAGGGTCATCAGGGAATTCCGCATGGACGACCCCGAAGGAAACTGCAAGGTGGGCGACCGCGTGACGGTGGACATCTTCAAGGAAGGTTCAAGAGTGAAAGTGACGGGGACTTCCAAAGGCTGCGGGTTCACCGGCGCGATGAAACGGTGGGGCTTCAGAGGGGCGCCCGCAAGCCACGGCGCCTCCAAGGTCCACCGCAAACCCATGTCGGCGGGAGCGACCGACCCGGCGAGGGTCTTCAAGGGAAAACGCTCCCCCGGACGCCTGGGCGGCGAAAAGGTCAGCGTCCGCAACCTTGAGGTCGTCGCCGTGGACCCCGAAAAAAACATCCTCGCCGTCAGAGGCGCCGTGCCGGGAAAACGGAACTCACTCGTCCTCATATACAGGGGCTGAACGGAAACGCTCATGAGCGGAAGCGGGAAAAAAGGGATGAAAAAACACCTCGTCGCCGACGCGGTTCACTACCAGCGCGCAAGGAAACGCCGCGGCACGATGAAGCTCAAGACACGCGCCGAGCGCAGCGGCGGCGGCGCCAAACCCTGGCGGCAGAAGGGAACCGGCAGGGCGCGACAGGGCAGCATACGCGTCCCGCACTGGACCGGCGGCGGACGCGTCAAAGGTACGGCGCGCAAAAGCTACAACCTGAAAATGAACGCGAAGGCGAGACGCGCAGCCCTCGCCTCACTCCTCGAAGACGCCGTCGAATGCGGAATGATAATCAGGGAACACCTCGACTTCGAGACCCCCTCCACCCGAAAGTTCGTCCGCTTCCTCGAGGAAAAAGGGCTTAAAGGCAAAATACTCGTCCTCCACGACAGGGGCTACTCGCCGAACGTCCTCAAAAGCATGAGAAACGTCCCCGGCGTCAGATGTCTCCGCTCTTCCTGCATAAACTGTCACGACCTGCTCAACGCCGACTGGATACTCATCCCCCCGGAGGACGGGCATATCGTGGACTCAAGGACCGCGAAAACAGGGTGAAACATGCATCCCACGGACGTGATCCTGTCACCCGTGATCTCGGAAAAATCGCACGACATGATCAGGCACAACAAGTACACGTTCAGAGTGGCGCGCTCCGCGACGAAGACCGAAATCGCAAAAGCCCTCAAATCCCTCTTCAACGTGGACGCCCAAAAGGTCAACGTCCTCAACGTCCACAGAAAACAAAGGAGAATGGGGCGATTCGCCGGCGCCACCTCCGCATGGAAAAAGGCGGTCGTCACTCTCCCAAAAAACCAGAAAATCCCGGGCTACTTCGAGGGAATGTGACCGACGGGAGATAACTCATGCCGCTCAAAAAATACAAGCCCACAAGCCCCGGAAAACGATTCACGGCGCTCGTGTCCAACGAGGAACTCTCCCGGAAACGCCCGGAAAAGAACCTCACCTTCACGAAAAAGGAAAAGGGAGGACGCAACAACTCGGGCAAGGTATGCGTCCACCACCGCGGCGGCGGTCACAAGCGACGCGTCCGCGCTCTCGATTTCCGCCGCGACAAGCACGGCGTCACCGCAAGAGTGGCTTCCATCGAGTACGACCCCAACCGCTCGGCGCGAATCGCACTCCTTCACTACGCCGACGGCGAAAAACGGTACGTCATCGCCCCCAAAGGACTGTCTCCCGGCGACATCGTCGCTTCCGGCCCAGACGTGGATATAACCACGGGAAGCGCACTCCCGCTCAGCGAAATACCCCTCGGATCACTCATCCACAACATAGAAATGCGACCCGGCGGCGGCGCACGCATCGCACGCTCGGCGGGCGTCTTCGCACAGGTCATCGCCAAGGAAGGCGCCTACTGCCACGTCAGGCTCCCCTCCGGCGAAATCAGACTCTTTCAGAAAAACTGCTCCGCCACCATGGGACAGGTCGGCAACGAGGAACACAGCGTCGCCTCCATCGGCAAGGCGGGCAGAAAAAGATGGAAGGGACGCCGCCCTTCCGTCAGAGGAACCGTCATGAACCCCTGCGACCACCCCCACGGCGGCGGCGAGGGCAAAAACAAAAGCGCCGGGCGAAACCCCGTCTCCCCATGGGGCGTTCCCGCGAAAGGCGGCAAGACAAGAAACCCGAGAAAATCGAACAAAATGATTGTCTCGAAGCGTAAAAAGAAGTGAACCGGAGGTCCGGAAGTGACCAGGTCCCTGAAAAAAGGTCCTTTCATAGACGAAAAACTCCTTAAAAAGGTGCGCGAAGCACAGGCGCAGAAAAGAACCGGCCTGATTAAAACATGGTCGCGCGCATCCATGATCATCCCCGATATGGTCGGGCTTACAATCGCCGTACACAACGGCAGAAAGCACGTCCCCGTGTACGTCACCGAGAACATGGTCGGACACAGGCTCGGCGAGTTCGCGCCGACGCGAATCTTCCGCGCACACGGAGGATCGGACAAAAAAACGAAACTGGAAGGATGAAAAGCGCACACCAGTGGACGTAAAAGCAGTCGCCAAATACATGAGAGTATCGCCAGCGAAAATGAGGCGCATCGCCGCCATGATCGTGAACCGCCCCTACCAGGACGCGGTCGCCATCCTCGCCTACGCACCATCGCCCAAAGCGCGCACCCTCCTCAAGGTGCTCGAGTCCGCAGCCGCGAACGCAGAGGAAAACCACAACCTCTCCAAAAACTCACTCTACGTCAGCAAAGCGCTCGTGGACACGGGACCGAAACTGAAACGCTGGCGCGCCGGCTCCATGGGTAGGGCGATGAGGATCAGAAAACCCCTGAGCCACATAACAGTCGTGCTCACCGACCGTCCGCCCGGCGGGAAAAAGGGAGGGTGACATTGGGACAAAAGGTTCATCCAAGAGGCTTGAGACTGGGGATCATCTCGACGTGGGACAGCCGGTGGTACGCCGAAAAGGAGGAGTACACCGAAAACCTGCACGAGGACCTCATGCTGCGCGACGCCGTAATGAAATGGAACTTCCGCAACGAAAGAAAAGGAGCGGGAATCAGGGCGCTCCGCAGGCAGGAACGCGAAAACATGAGGTTCAGCGGCATCTCTAAAATAGAAATAGAGCGAAAAGGCAAAAATATCACCATCTTCGTCTCCACCGCCCGCCCCGGCATAGTCATCGGCAGGTCCGGCGAGACAATAGAAGCGCTCACGAGCCGACTCAGAACCCTCACCGGCAAGAACGTTGACATCAAAATCCGACCCATTGACAACCCCGACCTCGACGCCTTCCTCGTGGGCGAGTCCGTCGCCCAGATGCTCGAACGCCGGTTCGGCGTGCGCCGCGCGGTGAGACAATCGGTCGAACGCGTGATGCGCTCCGGCGCCAAAGGCGTGAGGATTTGCGTCTCCGGCAGGCTCGGCGGCGCCGAAATAGCGCGCACCGAGTGGACGCGGCGCGGAAGGGTCCCCCTTCACACCCTGCGCGCCGATATTGACTACGCCGTCGCCGAGGCGTACACCACCTACGGCAAGATAGGGATAAAGGTGTGGATATACAAGGGCGATCAGCCGACCGACCGAAGGTCGCACGCAGCGGGACAATTCGGCTGAGAAACGGGTGAGAACGCATATTCGGACGAAAAAGACGGCAGTTGTGGAAATAAACGGGTAAGAAACGGGTCAGAACGTGCTTCAGCCGAAAAAGGTCAAATTCAGAAAAATGCAGCGGGGCCGCATGAAAGGCACCCCCACAAAGGGCACCACCGTCGCCTTCGGCGAGTACGGTCTCCAGGCGCTGGAGCCGGGATGGGTCACAAACCGACAGCTCGAAGCGGCGCGCATCGCCGTCACAAGATGCGTCAAGCGCGGCGCAAAAATATGGCTCCGCGTTTTCCCTCAAAAAAGCGCCACGAAAAAACCAGCGGAAACAAGAATGGGAAAGGGAAAAGGCACACCGGAAATATGGGTCGCGGTCGTCCGCCCGGGCATGATCATCGTCGAACTCGCGGGCGCGCCCCTCGCCCTCTCCACCAAAGCCCTCATGCTCGCCTCCAACAAACTCCCCATAAAATGCAGGGTGGTGAAAAGGTGACGTGAAAGCGCCCGAACTGAGAAAAATGTCCGACCCCGAACTCGCCGAAAAACTCGAGGAGTTCAAAAAAGAGTGCTTCAACCTCAGGTTCCAGCTCGCGTCACACCAGGCCCCAAACCCGAGACGAATCAGAGCCGTCAAACGCGACATCGCGAAGATAAAGACCATCCAGCGAGAAAGAGAACTGAATATAGAAAGGGCATCATCCAGATGACGCGGGGAAAAAGACAGGAAATGCGCGGCACGGTCGTCGGCGACAGAATGACCAGAACCGTCGTCGTACAGGTCGAAACGCTCAAAAAGCACGCGCGCTACGGCAAATTCGTCAGACGCAGGAAAAAATACCTCGCCCACGACGAAAAGGACGAATGCAGAACCGGAGACCTGGTCAGGATTGTGGAGACCAGACCGCTCAGCAGGCGCAAACGATGGAGAGTGGTGGAAATCATCGAAAGACGGGAAATCCCGACGGTGGAAATCGCCGAACCCGAGGAACTGGTCATGAAAAAGACCGCCCCCGCGCCGAGGGCGGAGCGCCCCACGGGGGAAACCTCCGAACAACCCCCGGCGTCCTCATCGGCGGAACCCCGGACCGCCGGCGGTCCGCCGGGCGCCCCCGAAACCGCGCACGGCGCCGCAGGTGACACGGATGATTCAGAGGCAGACAAGGCTTAAGGTAGCCGACAACTCCGGCGCCAGGGAGATCATGTGCATCGGCATCCCCGGCTCGAGCAGGCGTAGGTACGCCGGCGTGGGCGACGTCATTACGGCTTCCGTCAAGCAGGCGATACCAAACTCGCCCGTCCAGAAGGGCAAAGTCGTCCGCGCCGTCATCGTCCGCACTCGCGTCCCGGTCGCAAGGGAGGACGGAACCTGCATCAGGTTCGACGACAACGCCGCCGTCATCCTGGACAGCCAGAACAATCCCACAGGAACCAGAGTCTTCGGTCCGGTCGGAAGGGAACTGAGGGAGAGAAAATACCTGAAGATCATCTCCCTCGCACCGGAAGTACTGTGAGGCGCAGCTTGAAACCGAGGATAAAAAAGGGCGACACAGTCAGGATAATCGCGGGCAGAGACCTCGGAGAAGAGGGAAAGGTGGTGACGGTTTTCCCCTCCAGAGGGCGCGTGACCGTGGAGAACCTGAACCTTGTCAAAAAGGCGACGCGCCCCAACCCCAAAGCCCGGAGCCAGGGCGGAATCGTCCCCATGCCGGCGCCCATCCACATCTCCAGCGTCATGCTCGTGTGCCCGAGGTGCTCCAAGCCAACGCGGGTGAACGTGGCGCGCGACGCGCAGGGAAGACCGGTCAGAAAATGCAAAAAATGCGGTGAGCTGATAGATGAGTAGGACGCCGAGATACAAAAAACTCTACGCCGAGCGCATAGTCCCGGCGCTGAAGGAAAAGATGGGATACGGGAACGTCATGCAGGTCCCGCGCCTCGAGAAGATAGTCCTCAACATGGGCGTGGGAAGCGTCCGCGAGAATCCCAAGCTCATGGAAAGCGCCGTCAGGGACATGTCGCTCATATCGGGGCAGAAACCCATCGTCACGCGCGCGCGCAAGTCCATCTCCACCTTCAAAATCCGCGAAGGGTGGGAAGTGGGAGCTAAGGTCACCCTCCGGGGCGCGCGGATGTACGATTTCATTGACAGGTTCATAAACGTCGCCGTCCCGAGAATACGCGATTTCAGGGGCTTCACGCTCAAGTCCTTCGACGGAAAGGGCAATTTCTCGGTCGGCATCCGCGAACAGGTCATCTTCCCGGAGATAAAGTTCGACGAGACCGAGCGGACGCGAGGGCTGGACGTCTCCATCGTGACCACCGCGCGCACGGACGCCGAAGCAGGCGAACTTCTCAAAGCCTTCGGAATGCCCTTCCGCGAACGGTGAATCCCGAAACAGGAGGAGCCACTTGTCGAGAAAAGCGCTGGTGCTGAGAAATCAGGGAAAACTGAAGCACAAGGGACGGCACAGGAACCGGTGCAGAATCTGCGGACGCCCCAGGGGCTACCTCCGCAGGTTCGGCATGTGCAGGATATGCTTCCGCACGCTCGCCCACAGGGGACTGATTCCGGGCGTGACGAAGGCAAGCTGGTGAAACACCGGAGGAATCACGATGAGCGCGACCGACCCGATCGCCGACCTGCTCACGAGACTGCGCAACGCCAACGCGCGAATGATGGACTCCGTGGAAGTGCCGGCGTCCAGGCTCAAGGGCGAAATACTCGCCATCCTCAAACGCGAGGACTTCATCGCCAACTACGTCCTGCGCAAACGCAGAAACGAGCAGTACTACAAGGTCTTTCTCCACTACACGCCCGACGGAGAGAAAGCCTTCCAGAAACTCCGCCGCGTGAGCACGCCGGGACGGCGCGTCTATGTAACACGCGACCGCCTGCCCATCGTGTCGGGCGGGCTTGGCGTCGCCATCGTCTCCACCTCAAAGGGGCTTCTCACCTCGCGCGAGGCGTGGGCGAAGGGCGTGGGCGGCGAAGTGATCTGCGAAATCTGGTGACACGGGAGTCCCGCAATGTCCAGAATCGGACGCAGCGTAATCCATCTGCCGGACTCGGTGAAAGTCTCCATCGCCGGAAACACCGTGCGCGTCGCCGGCAGACTCGGCGAGACAGCCGCGCAATTGTCCCCGCGCGTCGCCGTCACACTCGATGGAAAAACCCTCAGGGTGGAAAGAAAATCCGACGGGTGCGACGACAGAGCGCTCCACGGACTCGCCCGCACGCTCGTCGCCAACATGGTGCGCGGAGTGACCGAAGGCTATGAAAAAACCCTCGAAGTCCACGGCACCGGCTACAAGGTCGAAAAGAAAAAGGACAGTATCGTTCTTCAGCTCGGTTTCGCGCACCCGGTGGAGTTCCCCATCCCCGGGGACATCGCCATTGACGTGGACAGGAACGTGATAAAAGTACGCGGAATAGACAGTGAAAGGGTGGGAACGGTCTCAGCCTCCATCCGCTCGCTCAAGCCGCCGGACCCGTACAAGGGAAAGGGCATCCGCTGCCAGGGCGAGAGGATCAAGCTGAAGCCGGGCAAGAGTGGAGTCTGAAAGAGCAAGGCGCAAAAAGATCAGGCGCGCCAGAGTGCGCGCAAAGGTGAAGGGCACCCCGCGGCGCCCGCGCCTCTGCGTCTCCATCACCAACCGCCACATCTACGCCCAGCTCGTTGACGACGGCGAAGGTAAGACCCTCTGCGCGATGTCAACGCTGGACGCGGAATTGAGGGTGGCGCTCAAGGGAAAGCCCATGCGCGAGAAGGCGGCGGCGCTCGGCGGCAGGTTCGCCGAAGCCGCGCTCGCTAAAGGCTTCGGCGCCGTCGTGTTCGACCGCAACGGACGGCTCTACGGGCTGCGGATGAAGAACCTGGCGGACGCGGCGCGCGCCGCGGGACTGAAATTCTGACGGAAGGGGCGGTGCCCGGAGTGGCTCGGCGAAGGGAACACAAGGGTGTGCAGTTCGAGAGAAAGGACGAGGCGGACCAGCTCCGCGAAAAGCTCATACACGTGAACCGCGTCGCGAAGGTCGTCAAGGGCGGACGCCGCTTCTCCTTCGGAGCGCTTGTCGTCGTCGGCGACGGAAACGGGCAGGTGGGACTCGGCTATGGGAAAGCCAACGAAGTGTCCGAGGCGATAAGAAAAGCCGTCCAGGACGGCAAAAACCGCCTCTTCAAAGTCCCGATGTCGGGGACGACCATACCCCATGAACTCATCGCCCGCGAGGGCGCGGCAAAGGTCGTTCTCAGACCAGCCTCCCCGGGCACCGGCATCATCGCGGGCGGCGCCGTCCGCGCCATCGTCGAGCGCGCCGGCATCAAGGACATACTCACCAAGAACCTGGGCACAAAAAACCAGATCAACGCCGCCAAAGCCACCATCAAGGGACTGAAAAGCCTGAAGACGCGCGAGGACGCAGCGGCGCTCAAAAAGCGGCTCAGGGAACTGCCGGAAAGAACAGAAGTGGAAGAAAAGCGGAAGGAACGCGCGCCGCAGGCAGCCATAGACAAGGAACCCCCCGGAACGGAAGAAAAGTACGGCATCGAAAACGCGGCGGACTGAGCGGCGGAGCGCGATGCGATGAAACTGCACGAACTGCCGAAAAGAAAGGGGACTAAAAGACGCAAGCGCGTCGGGCGCGGGCACGGCTCGGGACACGTCAAGACCGCCGGGCGCGGTCAGAAAGGTCAGAAATCGCGCGCGGGCGATTCCATCCCTGCCACATTCGAGGGCGGCGGCATCTCACTCTTCAGGCGCGTCCCCAAGCTCGGCGGCTTCCGCCCGGTCAACAGGTCGCCGTTCGTCCCAGTCAACGTGAAAGCCCTCAACGTCTTCGACGACGGCGCCGAAGTCACACTCGAAGCCCTCGTGGAAAAGGGCATCGTGAAAAAAAACGAGAAAAACGTCAAACTCCTCGGCGACGGCGAGATCACCAGAAAACTCGCCGTGAGACTTCCCGCCTGGTCCCGCGCCGCTGAAAAGAAAATCCGCGGCGCCGGCGGAGAACTGACACGGACGCCATGATCGCTATCCTCATCAACGCCTTCAGAGTGGACGACATGCGCAAGAAGATGATCTATCTTCTCTCCGTGTTCGCCCTCTACATGGTCGGCGCACACATCCCCGTCCCCGGCATAGACAGCGACGCCCTCGAACGCCTCCTCGGGGGTGGAACGCTCTTCGGACTCCTCGACCTGTTCTCCGGCGGCTCGCTCCGCCGCTTCTCAGTCTTCGCCCTCGGAATAACTCCCTACATAAACGCCTCCATCATCTTCCAGCTCCTCACCGTCGTGGTGCCGCGCCTCCAGGAACTCGCGAAGGAAGGCGAGGAAGGACGAAAGCTCATCTCAAAATGGACCCGCTACCTCACCATAGCGCTCGCCTTCTTCCAGGCCTCCGGCATGTACCTGATGCTCCACAGGGCGGGCGGCATCCTCCGCTACGACGCCTGGTTCTTCCGCATCCTCGTCATCGTCACTCTCGTCGGCGGCACCTCCTTCCTCATGTGGCTCGGCGAGGAAATCAGCCAGAAAGGCGTCGGCAACGGCGTCTCCCTCATCATCTTCATAGGCATCATCGCCTCCCTCCCGCAGCAGATCGCCATGACGTGGTACCAGGCGCAGCTCAACAGCTACTGGCTGGGACTGATGGCGCTTGTGATGATCTCGGTCGGCACCGTCGCCTTCATCATCTTCATCCACCGCGGCGAACGAAAAATTCCCGTCCAGTACGCCAAGCGCGTCGTCGGAAGAAAAATTTACGGCGGGCAGACCACCTACATCCCCCTCAAGGTCAACACCGCGGGCGTCATCCCCATCATATTCGCCATCTCCGTCCTCCTCTTCCCAGCCACAATCGCCCAGTTCTCCAACTACACCCCCCTCGTCAACTTCTCACAGAGATTCCCGCAGACCTCCCTCTACAACATCTTCTACTTCGCGCTCGTCTTCATATTCACCTACTTCTACACAGCCGTGATCTTCGACCCAAAAGACGTCGCCGACCGTATGAAAAAGCACGGCGGGTTCATTCTCGGCATCCGCCCCGGCAGGCCGACGGCGGAATACCTCGAAAAAATAATGATCCGCATCACCTTCATGGGCGCCCTCTTCCTCGGACTGATCGCCGTCCTCCCCTCAATCGTCGTGATGCTGACGAAACTGAGCGCCTTCGGTCTGGGAGGCACATCCATTCTGATCGTCGTCGGCGTCGCACTGGACACCGTCCAGAACATCGAAGCCCAGCTCCTGATGCGACACTACGAGGGCTTTTAACGTGAACGACGCAATGGGACGAAACATCATAATCTTCGGACCCCCCGGCGCGGGCAAGGGCACTCAGTCCGATGCACTGAAAAGGAACTTCGACGTGTTTCACCTCTCCACCGGCGACATCCTCCGCGAAGCCGTCGCCGCAGGCTCCGAAACCGGAAAACTCGCAAGACAGTACACCGAATCCGGCAGGCTCGTCCCCGACGACGTCGTCGTCAGGATCGTCGCCGAAAAGATCAACACCATCCCCCCAGCCACCGGCATACTCTTCGACGGCTTCCCCAGAACGCTCCCCCAGGCGGAAAGCCTCGACCGCGCGATGAACGCCGCCGGACGGCGCATCGAGCGCGTGGTCAGCCTCGCCGTGGACGACGAACGGATAATCCAGCGCCTCGAGGGAAGGCGCACCTGCCCGGATTGCAAACGCATATATCACCTGAAGGCGAATCCGCCGCGGCGCGACGGCGCGTGCGACGACTGCGGCGCGCCGCTCGCGCAGCGCGACGACGACAAACGCGAGGTCATCGAACAACGCCTCAAAACCTATCACGCCCAGACGCGACCCGTGCTCGATTACTACAGGGAAAGGGGACTCCTCGGCGAAGTCAATGGCGACCAGGAACCGGAAAAAGTCAGCCGCGAGATACTTTCCCTCTTCCGATAGGAGGACCGCGAACTTCGCGGGCATACCCGTGAAATCGCAGCGGGAGATCGAACTGATGAGAAGAGCCGGAAGGATCGTAGCCCAGACCCTCGAACTGATCAGGGAAAGTCTGCGACCCGGACTGAAAACGAAAAAACTCGACGCCCTCGCCGAGGATTTCATACGCAGCCGCGGCGCCGACCCAGCCTTCAAGGGCTACCGCGGCTACCCAGCCTCCATCTGCGTCTCCGTGAACGAACAGGTCGTCCACGGCATACCCGGCGACTACGCGCTGAGAAACGGCGACCTCGTGAGCGTGGACGTCGGAGTGTCGGTCGAAGGCTACAACGGCGACGGCGCCGCCACCTTCTGCATCGGCGAACCCGCACCCGAAATATCGCGCTTCATGGACACCGCGCGGAGGGCGCTCGATGAGGGCGTCCGCATGATGGCGGACGGAAACCGCGTGGGAGACATCTCTCACGCCGTCCAGCGCACGGTCGAGGAGGGGGGCTACTCCGTCGTCCGCGACCTCGTCGGTCACGGCATCGGCGCCAAAATGCACGAGGAACCGCAGGTCCCCAACTACGGCGCGCCGGGTACCGGTCCCCTCATCCGCAACGGCATGACCTTCGCCATCGAACCGATGATCAATTTCGGTAAACACGGCGTGCGCACGCTCGCCGACGGCTGGACCGTCGTCTCCGAGGACGGTACGCTCTCGTGTCACTTCGAACACACGGTGGCGGCGACCAGCGGGGGACCCCGCATACTCACGCTGCCCTGAAACGCGGGGGCGGACTAGGGAAACTCATGAGCAAGGACGACGTCATAGAAGTGGACGGCAAGATCACCGAATCGCTGCCCAACGCCATGTTCCGCGTGGAACTGGAAAACGGACACAAGGTGCTCGCGCACGTCTCCGGCAAGATTCGCATGAGATTCATCCGCATCGTCCCGGGCGACAGGGTCAAGCTCGAACTCAGCCAGTACGACCTCAACCGCGGAAGGATCACCTGGCGCTACCCCGCCAGAAGACGCGAAGGGTAGGGCGGGGGCGATGCCCCCGCGGCACGGGCTGAACGGAAACGCCCGGACCGTTCATCCCCCGCAGGTCGCACGGGCGGAAACATCGGACAAGGCGGGCGCGACGCAATGAAAGTAAGGGCTTCGGTGAAGAGAATCTGCAAGAAATGCAAGATCGTCCGCCGCAAGGGCGCCGTCAGGGTGATCTGCGAAAACAAGAAGCACAAGCAGAGGCAGGGCTGACGCCCGCCGCCCGGAGGTGAACACATGGCTCGAATCGCAGGCGTTGACATCCCCAGGGACAAAAGGGTCGAGGTCGCACTCACCTACATCCACGGCATCGGCAGAAGCATGAGCAGGAAAATCCTCGGCGACGCCGGCATCAGCCCCGACCTGCGCGTCAGGGACATGACCGAGGAACAGGTCTCCAGGGTGAGAATCCAGATAGAGAACACGTGCAGGGTCGAGGGCGAGGTGCGCAGGGACGTGCAGGACAACGTAAAGCGCCTCATGGAGATCGGATGCTACCGCGGCATGAGACACAGGCTCGGACTCCCCGTCCGCGGACAGCGCACCCACACCAACGCCCGCACCAAGAAAGGACGAAGGCGCCCCGTGGGACTCAAAAAGAAAGCCCCAGGAAAGAAAGGCTGAATCCCCCCTTCGGGAGATGACTCATGGCAAAAAAGGGAAAGGCGAGGTCCAGAAAGAAAATCTCCGTCTCCGAGGCGGTCGCGCGCATTAAATCCACGTTCAACAACACCGTGGTATCCATCACCGACAGACAGGGAAACGTGCTCTGCTGGGCGAGTTCGGGCACCGCCGGCTTCAAAGGCTCCCGCAAGGGAACGCCCTTCGCCGCGCAGAGCGCCGCCGAAAAAGTGGGGCGCGAAGCCCAGCAGATGGGCATCCGACAGCTCGACGTCTTCGTCAAGGGACCCGGCTCCGGACGGGAGTCGGCGATACGTTCGCTCCAGTCCCAGGGCTTTCACATTCGCGCCATCAAGGACGTCACGCCCGTCCCGCACAACGGCTGCCGACCGAGAAAAAGGCGCAGAGTGTAAACCGGAAAAGGAGAGACGGCAACGATGGCAAGAGACACGCGGGCGCTCTGCAAACAGTGCAGGGCGCTGGGAAAAAAACTCTTCCTCAAGGGCGAAAGATGCTACAGCGACGAAAAGTGCGCGGTTAAACGCCGCCCGACCCAGCCGGGACAGCACGGGCAGATGAGGCGCCGCGGAAGGGGCGTCTCCGAGTTCGCCGTCCAGCTCCGCGAAAAACAGCGCGCCCGAAAAACCTACGGCGTCTCCGAAAGACAGTTCGCCCGCTGCTACCTCAAGGCGGTCCGCAGAAAGGGCGTCACCGGCGAGATGCTCTTCCAGACGCTCGAACGGCGCCTCGACAACGTCGTCTACCGCCTCGGCTTCGCCTTCTCCCGCAACCACGCGCGCCAGCTCGTCTCCCACGGGCACATACTCGTCAACAAGAAAACCGTTGACGTCCCCTCATTCCTCGTGAAAGTCAACGACGTCATCGAGGTGAAATCCAAAAGCAAGAAGATACAGAACGTGCGCGACGCCGCCAACCTCGCCTCGCAGCGCCTCCGCGTACCCGCCTGGCTCGAATCCAACCCCCTCGAACTGAGAGGCTCGGTCCTCGAACTGCCCGACTGGGCTAAAATGGGGCTTGACTTCGAAGACCACCTCATCGTTGAATACTACTCACGCTAACGGGAGGAAAAATGAAGGAAATCGAAAAACCAGCCATCAGGATTCTCGACGAATCGCCGGGCGAGCAGGACGGCGTCCACTACGGAAAATACCAGATTCAGCCCCTCATCCGCGGCTTCGGCGCCACGCTCGGCAACTCCCTCCGGCGCGTCCTCCTCTCATCCATACCAGGCTCCGCCGCCGTTTACCTGAAAATTGACGGCGTGCTCCACGAGTTCACATCCATCAAAGGCGTCGTCGAGGACGTCACCGAGATCGTCCTCAACGTCAAGGGACTCCCCATCGCCTGCAACAGCGACGAACCCGTCGCCGTCAAACTCAACGTCAAAGGACCCGGCGAGATCACAGCCGGCGACGTCCAGGCCGACGACAGGGTCGAAATAACCGACCCCTCGTACCACATCGCCACCATCACCGGCGACACGCTCGTCAAAATGGAAATCGGCGTGCGCCGCGGCAGAGGCTACGTCCCCGCCGAATGGCACGAGATGGACCCCGCCGTCCCGAAAGACCGCGGCGTCATCCTCCTCGACTCCGACTTCTCACCCATCAGAAGGGTCAGCTTCTCCGTCGAGCCGGCGCGCGTCGGCCAGAGAACCGACTACGACAGCCTCCTTATCGAAATCGAGACCGACAGCACCATCTCCCCGGCGGACTCGCTCAGCGAAGCCGCCAAAATTCTCCTCAGGGAATTCAGCTTCGTCGTGGACTTCAAGGAAAAAATCCTCAAGGAGGAAGAACAAAAGGAAGAACAGGAGAAGAAGAAAAGCCAGGACATGAAAAAGAGCATTGACGAACTCGACCTCTCCGTGCGCTCCTACAACTGCCTCAAAAACGCCAACATCGAGTCCGTCGAAGACCTCCTCAACTGCTCCGAATCCCAGCTGAAGGGTCTGCGCAACTTCGGCGAAAAATCCCTCAAGGAAATCGTCGCCAAGCTCAAGGTTATGGGGCTTTCCCTCAAACCGGAAGAACCCGAATGATTCCTACGCGGAGTTTCCCATGCGTCACCGGAAAAAACTGAAAAAACTCGGAAGACCCACCGACCACCGCCTCGCCCTGATCAGTAACCAGGTCACTAAACTTTTCCTCCACGGAAGGCTCGAAACCACCGAACCTAAGGCGCGCGAGACAAAACGCCAGGCGGAAAAAATCCTCACCACCGCGAAAAAACAGACCCTCAACGCTAAACGCCGCGTCCGCAGAATCGTCAACGACAGGGAAGCCTTCAGAAAGATCTTCGAGGAATACGCCCCGAAGTACGCCAGCCGCGCCGGCGGCTGCATCTCCTTGATCAAACTCCCACCCCGAAGGGGCGACGCCGCGCCGATGGCGACACTCGTCTTCGTCGAAGAGTAATACCGCTCCGCTCACGCCTCGTGAACGATCACAGGGCATACATGAAGGGGAACTCATGACCGCCCCGGCGCTTTTGCTTCTGTCGCCACTCGCCCTCGACCCCCTGTTCACCTCATTGCTCGCCGGCGTTGCGGGCGGTTTTATCCTCCCCAAATCGCTCGCCCTCACCGCCGGCGTCTCGCTCGCACTCATGTGGTGGACCTGGATGACCCTCTCGCGCGGCGAGTTCAGGCGTGGCGCTTCACCACTTGTCCTCGCCGCCGTGCTCTACTTCGTCGCGCACGCCGCCTCCGCGGCGGGCGCAAAAAGCCTTAACCTCACGCTCAGACACTTCGAGGTCTTCCTCCCGTACCTCGCCATCTTCCTCTTCTCCTCCGCATGGATGAACGACGACCGCGCGCTCGGCGCATTCCTCAAGGGACTGTCCATCCTCGGTACCCTCTTCGCCGCGCACGGCATTCTCCAGTACGCGGGCTTCGAATTTCTCCCCGCCCGCAGCAGGTACGGCGTGGAGAGCGAGTCCTACTACAGAGTGTATTCCACGTTCGGCAACCCGGTCCTCCTCGCCGAGTTCCTCGCGCTCGTCCTCATGGCGGCGCTCGGATTGGCGGCGTCGCCCGCGGGCGCGAAGTGGAAACCCTTCCTCCTAATCGCCGCCGCCGCAATGGCGGCGTGCCTCGTCCTCACCCGCTCGCGCGCGGCGCCCGTCTCCCTCGCCGCCGCCGCCGCCGTCTTCGTCGCCCTCTCGACCCCACGCGCCGCTTCGCCTCTCCGAAGGCGCGCCCCCGCCGCCCTCGTCCTCCTGCTCCTCGCCGCGACGCTCTTCGCCGTCCTCCGCGTCACCGGCGAAACGACCATGAAACGCCGCTCCATCGTCACCAGAACGATCTACTGGAAATCCACCGCCCTTATGGCGAAAGACCACCTCCTTCAGGGCGTCGGCGCGGGTAACTTCAGACTCCGATACCTCGATTACCAGGCGCGCTTCTTCGACGACCCGCGAAACCTCAAATACGCGCCCTACGCGAACGCGGAAAAACCGAACCACGCCCACAACGAGTACCTCGAAACCGCGGCGGAAACAGGACTGCCGGGCATCCTCTCACTCGCCCTCCTCCTCGCACTTTTCGTCCGCGGCGGCGCTCTTCTGCGCCGGCGCGAAAACGATGACCCCCTCGCCGCGGCGCTCTTCTGCGCCGCTCTCGTCTTCTGGCTCGAAATGTCCGTCGGAGTCAGCCTCCACGTCCCCTCCAGCGGAGCGCTCTTCTGGGCGCTCATGGGCGCAGCCGCCGCGCGCATGAAAGACGGCGGAACCGTCTCCGCGAAACTCGCACTCCAGCCCCGCAGAGTAAAGTGGTTCGCCGGCGCAATCGTGCTCATGCTCCTCTACTCCGTCGCCGATCATTCGTACAACGCCCTCCGGGCGCGCGCCCTCGAAGCCGAGGGAAAAAAACTGCTCGCCGCCGGCGATTTCGACGCCGCCGCGCGGCGCTTCACGGAGTCCCTCGAAATTGACCCCGCGGACGGCGAGACACGATACCTCAGAGGCGCCGCCCACCTCATGCTCGGCTACGCCTCGAGGGCGGTCGCCGATTTCCGCATCGCGCGTATGAACTGGGACGACCCCATCCTGCACTACAACCTCGCCATGGCGTTCTTCGTGTCCGGTTACATGGGCGCCGCGCTCGACGAGGCGCTGACCCTGGAGCGCATGACCCCCGCACACCCGCTCGCAAAGCGCATGCTCGGCATGATATTGCGCGAACTCGGAAACGAAACGGAAGCCGACGAAAAATTCCGAGAGGCGTTCGAGCTGAAACGCTCAGCACCCCCGCTCTGAAACCGCGCCCGCCGCCTGCACGTCGGCAGACAGACCCCTCCCGCATGGAATGCCTTTCCCGTATAACCGTTTTCATCCTCATGTCCTGCCCCGTGGCGGGCGCCGCAGCCGTCCTCGCACGCGCCGCCTTCCCCGACAGACCGCCGGGCGAGAAACTGCTCGTCTCCGCCGTCCTCGCGTACGCCGCCGTCGTCATCGCCACAGCCGCGGCGGGATTCGCCGGGATGCTCGCCGCCGCTCCACTCGCCGCGTTCGGCTTCGTCTTCCTCGCAGCCGCCGTTCCAGCGTCGGTGGCGCTGAAACGCCGCGCGCGGACGCCCGCGCCGCCGCGCCCCGCCCCCTGGCGCTCAGGTCTCTCCGGCGCTCTCTCGCTCGCGCTCGTCCTACCCGCGCTCATCGTGGTCTTCGCCTGGAGCGCCGCCGCGCCCCCGCCCCCGTGGGACGGCTTCGTCTATCACCTCACCTTCCCGGCAAGGTGGATACAGGAGCGCGCCGTCCACCTCGTGACCGTCCCCTTCGGCGACCAGGCGGGCACGTATTTTCCCTCCAACACCGAACTCCTCTACGCATGGCTGATGCTCCCGTTCCGCGAGGAGATTCTCGTCACGCCCGCACAGTTCGCCTTCCTTCTGCTGACCGCCTGCGCCGTTTTCAGGCTCGCGGTCGAGACCGGCGCGGGGGGCGCCGGCGCGCTCGGCGCCGCGCTCCTGTGCCTGACCGTCCCGGAAATGCTCCACCAGGCTGCGGCGGCGGAGGTGGACCTCGCATTCGCCTTCCTGTTCGTCGCCGCCGTGCTCTTTCTCGCGCGCTGCGTACGCGAGAATTTCTCCACGCGCTCTCTCGTACCGGCGTCGCTCGCCTTCGGACTCCTCGCGGGCACCAAATACATCGGCATCCCCTACGGACTGCTCCTCGTCCCCGCTTTCGTTTATGCCGCGGCGCGGAGCGGCGCACCCGTCAAACGCCTCGCCCTTTCAGCCGCCCTCGCCCTCGCCGCCGGCGGGTTCTGGTACGTCAGAAACTGCATCGTCGCGGGCAACCCCGTCTTCCCGCTCACGGTCTCCTTTCTCGGTCTTGAACTTTTCCCCGGCGCCTACACGAGGGAGGCGATGCTGAAATCCGTCTTTCACGTCGCGGGTCCCGCGGAGTTCGCCCGCGCGCTGCGCGCCGCAGCCGGCGTCCCCATCCTCGCCGCACTCTGCGCGTACGTCCCGCTCGGCGCGCTCGCCGCTGCGAAGGCGCGAAGATGGAGCCTCACTCTCGCCTTTTCGTTTCTCCTCCCGCTCCTGCTCCTCGGCGTGTGGTGGTTCGCCGTGCCGTACAACGGGGAATGGCGTTTCGCTTTCCCCGCCCTTGCGCTCGCGACGCTCTTCGCGGCGCACGCGATGGAGGGAACGGGCGCCCCGGCGCGGCTCGCGCGGGCGGCTCTCCCAGTGGCGATAGCCTCCGCCCTCGCCGAAAACCGCTTCCTCGCCGCCGCCGCGCGCAACCTCTGGCTCGCCCTCAGCGGCGACCCAAACCCC
>JBFMFE010000281.1:0-6436 GCA_040752295.1 bacterium | reverse complement strand
CCGTCAGGCTGTGGGCACACTGGGCGCTTACTTCTATCACTTCTGGATGAAAGACATGAAGCCGATCCGCAAAGGCTCAGGCGACCAATACATGCACCGCGAATCAGACGACTACCGCGCCGCCGTGTGCCGCGCGCGCGGGGTGAGCACGACGCAGTATTACAACTGGCGCGACGAGCTTTTCAAGAGCGCCGGCGCCGTGTACGGCCGCAGGAAGAACGAAAGGCAATCCCGCGGGAATGAGGCGTTGCGGGCTGAGATTGCGCGAAAGGACGCGTGGTCGCCGAGATCACGGCGGAGAGCCTTGAGCCATACACAGCGTCATAAATAATTGCGCATAAATGTCCCTTCTGCTATAATGCCGGCAGGAGGTGAGCGCGATGCGCAGATTCGAGATAAAAGAAGCGGACATCATGCGAATCGCCGTGCAACGGGAAATCCAACGATCCGAGGAATCCCGGTACGACCACAGGCTGCATGGGATACTGTTGGTTTGCGCCGGGTACAGTTGTTATGAAGCGGCGGGGCTTCTGGGCCACAGTCCCCGGACGGTCGAGAGTTGGGTCAAGCGCTTTGAAAAGAGCGGATTCGCGGGATTGGAAGAAATACAAAGATCGGGGCGTCCGTCTTCGATGGATGAGAAAACCCGCAGGTCCGCAGCGCTGGCTCTGCGGCGCTCGCCGCGGGATTTTGGCTACGCCCAAAACCTTTGGGATGGGAAACTGCTCAGCCATCATCTGAACCTCAGGCACAATGTATCCCTCCAAGTGCGACAGTGCCAGCGATTGTTGCACCAACTCGGATTTCGTCTGCGCAAGCCCCGTCCGGTCATTGCCCATACCGACCCGGAGGCGCAACGCCGATATAAAAAAACTCCTGCGACTCGCCGCAAGAGACGATCTTGACTTGCGGTTCGAAGATGAATGCCGCTTTCAACAACACGGCTCACGCTGCCGCATGTGGGTGCCCCCGGAGGAAGTGGACCCGTTCGTGCTGCACGCTCCAACACGCAGGAGCGTCGGGGCATTTGGCGCCGTGCGGCCCGATGACGGACCGTTCGTTGCAAGCCGCGCGGAATGTTTCGACGCCGGGACATTTCCGGCGTTCTTGAAATGCCTCTTGCGTCATAAGCGCCGCGCCCGTATGATTCTTGTGATTCTGGACAATGCCCGTTGGCATCATGTAAAAATGATTCTGCCTTGGTTGAAAGAATACAAGCGTGCCTTACGGCTCGACTTCCTTCCAGCCTACAGCCCGGATTTGAATTGCGTGGAGCGAGTATGGAAACTAACGCGCCGTATATGTACGCACAATCGTTACTTTGAATCCCTTGATGACTTGGTCGAAACCGTTTTTGGTCAATTCGCCGCATGGCGCAAACCCAATGATACCCTGCGCAGATTATGCGCAGTTATTTAAGACGCTGTGTATAGATTGCTTTTTTACCTGGACACGATGAGTCATGAGTCATAAGTCAGCGTTTATACGGCTGCGCCCCGGTCCGGCTCTGGACTTTTACGAACGGAACCGCGAGGCGTTCATGCTCGCGGCGTTCATCCTTGCGGGCGCGCTCCTCGGCGTCATGCCCGCCGGGCGGCGCATCTTCGCGGCGGGCTGGCTTCTTCTGCTCTGCCTCTCCGTCTTCCTCGTGAACAGACCGTTCTATTTATTCCTTCTGACGCTTTTTCTCGTGCCCATGCCGGATTTGATTCCCGCGGCTATGCTGACGAACGTCAACATATTCGTCACGCTGCTTTTCGTCCTCGTCCTCTCGCGCGAACTCGTGACCAGGACGGACCTCAGGATAAAGATCACCGAACCGGGCGTCCTCTTCATCCTGTTCGCGATCGTATGCGGATTCTACCTTTACCCGGTCTACACCGGGGCGCCGGCGTACTTCCGCGCCTCCATGACCAACTGGGTCCTTTTAGTCATGGGCATGACGATGTACTTCTTCGGACTCTACTTCATCGGCGACGGGCGCCGCCTGAACCAGGCGCTCGCCGTGATGCTCGCCGCCGCCCTTGCAATCTCGCTCTTCAACGTCCTCATCTACGTTTATTTTATGAAGACGTTCGGCGTGTACAGCCTCTACAAACTGCGGGAACTGACATACTCGCTGCCCGCGATGCGCTACATCGGAATGCTGTACGGCAACCCGAACGTCGTGGGCGGGTTCATCGCGTACGTGGCGAGCTTTCTCGCGGGATATGTTTTCGTGAACAGGAAGCTCTGGAAGCCCGCGGCGGCGCTCGGGGCGGTGTATCTCGCCGCAATCGTTCTGATCGCGTCGCGCTCGGCGCTCCTCGGCGCATTCGTCCCCATACTCATATTTTTCGTTCTTCACCTCAAGGCGCGCAGGACGCTCCGGTGGGTCGTCGTCACGCATCTGTTTCTTTTCGCCGCCGCGCTGATCTTCACGCTCTATTTCCTCGTGCCCGTGGAATACAACGTGATAAAGTACACCTTCGCGGAGGGCGGTCCGGACCCGTCCACCATGCAAAGGCTGGTCTTATGGAAGGGCATAGCGAAATGGCTCGCCGAAAACCCGTGGGGTTTCGGCTATTTCGCTTTCAAGTTCAGGGACGTTCTTCACTTCAGCCCGAACCTCGAACTCGAGATCAGCCCGCCGGACATGACCCCCCACAGCGCCTATTTCGACGTGATGCTCGACTCCGGCATACCGGGGTTCCTGTTGTTCGCGGCTGGCTTCTTCCTGGTCATCAGAAAGGCGTTCGCGGTTTACCGCGGCGGCGGCGACGTCCGCTACCGCGCCGCCGCCTTCGGTGTCTTCTGCGCGCTGTGCACCGTGTCCTTACTGTTCGTAACCAACATGCAGCAGAGGGTCGTAACCTTCATGGGCTACGTCTGGTTCATGGCGTGCCTGCCGCACAAGATTGACGACCTCATCAAGAGCGGAAAATGAAACTGTCCGTCATAATCCCCGTTTACAACGAAAAGGGCACAATCGCCGAGATAATCGCGCGGGTGCGCTCGGTGGCTCTCGAAAAGGAGATAATCGTCGTGGACGACGCCTCCACCGACGGCACGCGGGAGGTGCTCCGGGGCATGACCGGCGCGCACGATCAACTGCTGCTCCACGAAAAAAACATGGGAAAGGGCGCCGCAATCCGGACCGGCGTGCGCCATGCCGCCGGCGACGTCGTGATCATACAGGACGCCGACCTCGAGTACGATCCCGAAGACTACCACGCGCTGATCGGACCCATCGCCGCCGGCGACGCCGACGTCGTCTACGGCTCACGCTTCGTCGGAAGCCGCGAACACAGGGTGCTCTTCTTCTGGCACTACATCGGAAACAGGCTCCTTACGCTCCTCTCGAACATGCTCACCAACCTCAACCTCACCGACATGGAAACCTGCTACAAGGCATTCCGCGCGGAGATAATAAAAAGCATAAGGATCGAGCAGAACCGCTTCGGTTTCGAGCCGGAAATCACCGCGAAGATCGCAAGGATTCCGGGGTGCAGGGTGTACGAAGTGGGCATCTCATACCACGGGCGCACGTACCGCGAGGGAAAAAAGATAACCTGGCGCGACGGGCTTGCGGCGGTCTGGTGCATTCTGAAATACAACCTCCTTGTCAGGACGCGCAAGCCGGTTGAAAATCGCGGCAGCCCGTCATAATATTATTTCCCGTACTGAAAAACGCGTTTCGATTAACGGAGGAAGCGCACATGGTTGATGTCGAATCGGTTTCCAAGAGGTACGGCAGGCTGAACGCTGTTAGCGGCGTCACCTTCTCCGTGAAGGAGGGCGAGATACTCGGTCTCCTGGGTCCCAACGGCGCGGGAAAAACGACGCTTATGCGGATCATCACCGGCTACCTCCCCGCCACGTCCGGCGCGGTGCGCGTGGGAGGGCTTGACGCCTTCGACCACGCGCTCAAGGTCAAGCGGCGCACAGGCTACCTCCCCGAAATCCCCCCGCTGTACAACGACATGACGGTCGCCTCGTTCCTGAGGTACGTGTGCGAGCTGAAGGGCATTCCCCGCAAGAGGCGCTCCGAATGCGTCGCCGCGGCAATGGAGAAAGCCGGCGTCGCTGCCGTCGCGGGGCGCCTCGTGGGAAATCTCTCCCGGGGCTTCAAACAGCGCGTCGGGCTCGCACAGGCTCTGCTCGGCGACCCGCCGCTGCTCATACTCGATGAGCCGACCGTCGGAATGGACCCGCGCCAGATCATCGAAATCCGCAGGCTCATTCAGAGCCTGCGCGGTTCGCACACGGTCATCTTCAGCTCCCACATCATCACCGAGGTCAGCGCCGTCTGCGAGAGGGTGGTCATACTCAACCGCGGCAGGGTGCTCGCCGAAGGCACACACGAGGAGCTTGTCAAACTCGCGGAAGGGAAGGGCGGGGACGGCGCGAAACGGGAACCCCGGCAGTGGGAGTCCACAGAATCGCTCTACGCCCGCGCGTCGGGGCTGGAAAACGTTTTCCTGCGGCTCACGGCGGACGACGCGCAGGACGACGACGGGGGAGGTGACGCCGTTGAGTAAGACCTTCGCCATTTACAGAAAGGAACTGAAGACCCTTTTCGTCTCGCCGCTCGCCTACGTCGTGATGGGGGTCTTCCTCGGACTGACGGGCTACTTTTTCGCGCTGATACTGTTCAACACGCGCGAGGCTTCGATGAGGTACGTGTTCGGCAACATGGCGATCATACTGCTGCTCATAAGCCCTCTCATGACCATGCGCGCCTTCGCCGAGGAGCACCGCACCGGAACCGACGAGCTTCTGATGACCACGCCGGTGACGCTCTGGCAGATCGTTCTCGGAAAGTACTTCGCCGTCCTGACGCTTTTCGCCGCCATGCTCGCGCTCAGCGCGGAGTTTCCGGCGATCCTGTTCAGGTTCGGCGACCCCGACCTCGGACCGATACTCGGCGGCTACGCCGGACTGCTTCTGATGGGCGCGGCTTTCGTCGCCGTCGGGCTTTTCGCCTCTTCACTCACGAACAACCAGATGGTCGCCGGGATCGTCGCCTTCGGGATACTCCTTCTTCTGTGGCTCATAGAGTGGGCGGCGGGCGCGCTCGGAATGGCTTCCACAAAGGTCTTCGAGGCGCTCTCGATACTGCGCCACTACAACGATTTCGAGAAGGGCGTGGTGGACACCGTCCACGTCTACTATTATTTCGCCCTCGTTTTCCTCTTCCTGTTCCTCTCGATAAGAAGCCTCGAAACAAGGCGATGGTGAGGTGAGCGACCATGAGAAGATATCATAAATTCCTCGTCAATTCCATCTTCATGACCGCCGCGGTGATCGGCATCGTCTGCGTGCTCTATTACATAGCCGACAGGCGCCACTTCAGGTACGATCTCACGGCATCCCGCGAGTTCAGCCTCACCTCCCAGACGGTGAAGATCCTCAAGTACCTCGACGCCGATGTGAAGATCACCGCCTTCATGAGCGAAGTTGACCCCGTCAGGGAACAGGCGTCCGACCTGCTGAACGAATACCGCTACGGGAGCGGCAGGATAAACCACCGCTTCGTGGACCCCGAGAAGGACCCCGCAGAGGCGAAGAAGTTTGGAATCCGGGAGTCCCGCGTCGTCGTCTTCGAGTCCGGTTCCTCCAGAAAGGACGTCCTCGAGTCCGAACTGCTCAGCCGCTACTCGTTCAACCCCTACGAGCAGAGACCGCCGGAGTTCAAGGGCGAGGAAGCCTTCACGAACGCCATAATCGCCGTCACCGCGCGGGTGAGAAGGAAGGTCTGTTTCGTCGAGGGACACGGCGAGCACGGCGTCGGCGAGTCCGGCGACGAGGGCTTCTCCGCGGCGAAGGACGCGCTCGAAAAGGAAAACTACAGGGTCGAGGCGCTCGAACTGATGAAGGCGCACGAGATACCCGCGGACTGCGACGTCGTTGCCGTCGCCTCCCCGAGAAAGCCCCTCTTCTCCCAGGAAGTGAAGGAGATCGCACGGTTCCTCAACGGCGGCGGCAAGGCGCTCGTCCTGCTTGACCCGGGACGCGACGCGGGACTTAAAAACCTCCTCAAAAGGTGGAACGTCATCGTGGGCGAGGACGCCGTCGTGGACAGGGGTTCCATGTTCTTCTTCGGTCCGTTCACGCCTATCCCGAGCTACGCCTACCACGACATAACCGAGGCGCTCAGGACGGAGCGCATCGCGACGCTTTTCCCGCTCGTCCGGACGGTGAGCGGCAGGGAGGAAAACCCCCGCAAGGGCGTCGAGACGAGCGAACTGCTGCGCACGAGCGCCGACAGCTGGGCGGAGACCGACCTCGAATCGCCGGAACCGCCGGCGCTCGACCCCGGCGCGGACAGGGAAGGTCCCCTTTCCATCGCCGTCGCCGCCGAGAGAAAGAAGGGGAAAAAACCCGCACGCCTCGTCGTTGTCGGCGATTCCGATTTCGCCTCCAACCGCGTCATCGAACAGGCGGGCAACCGCGA
>JBFMFE010000280.1:0-9505 GCA_040752295.1 bacterium | reverse complement strand
GGTACGTTGAGAAATAAGCTGAAGCAGGGAGCCGATGTTTAAGTTCTACAGGTATTTTCTGATGAGCGCCCTCTGGGTCGTCGTTGACCGCGCGTTCGGTCTGGCGCGGGCGGCGGGTTTGCTGCGCGGCGCCGCGGTGAGGAACGCCGGGGTGCGGAGGATCGCGGTCATGCGCACCGGCGCTATCGGCGACGTGCTGATGACGACCCCCGCGCTGCGCCGCATTCGAGCGCTTTTTCCCGCCGCGGCGATCACGTACTACACTCGCCCGGAGTACCGCGAGGCGCTGGAAGGCAATCCGAACTTGGACGGGGTCGAGGAACTCGTGCACCCGAGGTCGAAGACGCATTCAGCCGCCGAAAAGAGGGAATTTCTCCGCTCTCTCAGGAGGCGGGATTACGACATGGCGCTCTTTTTCGACGCCGGAGGACCGTACACCTACCTTCCCGCGTGGCGCGCCGGGATCCCGGCAAGGGTCGGCTGGAACGATTACGGGCGCGGCTTCCCGCTGACCCACCGGATACCCAGGCGGTGGAATGGTCCGGGGCACATGATTGACTGGTATCTCGACCTGCTCGAGCCGTTCGGCGGTTCCGGGGACGACCGAAGAATGGAAATTCACTGGCGCCCGGATGACGAAGCGGCGGTCGAACGTTTTCTCGCCGGCGCCGGACACCGGACACTCAGGGTCGCCCTCGCCCCTGGAGGGGGCGAGAACCCCTGGACGGTTTTTCACGCGAAGAGGTGGGGGAAGGAAAAGTTCGCGGAGCTTGCGGAGCGCGTCGCCCGCGAACTGGGCGCGGCGGTCGTGCTCGTGGGCGCGGGGTCGGACGCCGATGCCGCCGGTTACATCGTAAAGAACGCCGCGCCGGCGCCGCTGAACGCGGTCGGCGCGCTCACGCTGAAGCAGACGGCGGCGCTCCTCGCGCGGTGCGGTCTGTTCATAGGGAACGACTCGGCGCCGCTTCACATCGCGGCGGCGGCGGGGACTCCCACGGTGGCGATTTTCGGTCCCACGCGTCCGGAACGGCTCGCCCCGCCGGGCGAGGGGAACGTGGTAGTATCAGCCGGTTCGCCCTGTTCCCCGTGTTACTACGAGCTTATCGGCGCTTTCAGGAAATGCGCGCGTGCCGAATGCATGGAGGAGATTTCGGTTCCGGAGGTGTTCGACGCTGCTCTGCGCCTGCTGGAGCGGCGGGGTATGAACCCGGGGAAGGGGGCGGAGGGGTTTGCCTGAGAACAGGACGTCGTGCATTCTGTGCGGCGGCGTTTCCGCGCGCACCGCGGCGGGATATGAGGACAGAAAATTCCTGGAATGCCGCCGCTGCGGGCTGATCTTCGCCGTTCCGCGGGAGGTGGACGCGGGCATATACGACGAGTCATACTACGTCGGGAGGAAGTTGCAGGCGGGCGGGGAACTCGCCGACAGGAATTTCAACCGGTGGGTGCTCGATGTTCTGGCGGGCGCCGTGCCCGGCGGGGGGCGGCTGCTCGACATCGGCTGCGGGACCGGGCTGCTCCTCGAGATGGGGAGGGAGAGGGGGTGGGAGATCTCCGGCGTGGAGTTGTCGCCGTGGGCGGCGAGGCGGGCTGCCGACAGGCTCGGCGTGCCCGTGCGCGTGTCCAGACTCGAGGACGTCCCTTTCCCGGGCGAGCCTTTCGACGCCGTGACCGCGATCGAGGTCGTCGAGCATACGCCTGACCCCGTTGTTTTCTTGAAGAACGTTCGCGAGATGGTGAAGCCGGACGGGGCGCTGGTTCTATCAACCCCGAACGCAGGCAGTCTCTTCCGCACGCTTCAGGGGAAAGGATGGGCGCATTACAAGGCTGGCGAGCACCTTCAACTGTTCCGGACGGACAGCCTCAAGCGTCTTATCCGGGCGAGCGGTCTGCGCGCCGTGAGGTTTTTTTACAAGCATTATTACTCGGCGGGACATTTTTTAAAGATGCCATCGTACGTAAGGAGCGTTGAAGCCGGGAGCGGGTGCGGCTTGCTGCCCGGCGGCTCGCCAATCCCCGCCGGCGCCGTCAGGGCGGCGGCGAAAAGGTTCGTCGTCCGTTACCCCGGGAGGTACCTTTCCGACAACATAGTCGCGTTGTGCCGGCGGGCGTGAGAAAGACAAGCCTGCGTCCGGCGGGTTCGGGAGCGCGATAACGGGATATCCCGGTTTCGGAGCAGATGCCTTTTTACGTCCGAAGAAAAAACTTCAGGCGCTTCAGGAATTTCCTTATCGCGTCGTTGATAGACGCGGTGGGAGGTGTGGTGTTTCTTCCGGCGCGCCTCGTGTGGTTCGTTTCGGGGAGGATGGGTCCGGGCGGGGCAGCGAGGGAGAGGGTGAGAAGGATATCGGTCGTCAAACTGGATCACATGGGGGACGTGCTGCTTGCGACGCCCGCGCTCCACGCGCTCAGGGAACGGTTTCCGGGCGCGGAGATAACGTGTGTCGCGGGTTCCTGGTCTGCGCCGGCGCTGGAGAGGAACCCCGACGTGGACAGGGTGACGGTGGCGGATGCGCCGTGGTACGCGAGGGGAGGGGGCGCCGGCTGGTCTGATTTCATTCGGGCGCTGAAGGCGCTGCGGCTGGAGCGTTACGACGTGTGCGTGGTTCTGAGGCGCGACGTGAGGGACCTCGCCGTCGGGTTCGCGTGTCGTTCGGGCGTCAGGGTTGGTCCCGCGGGGAAAGGCGGCGGGTTCATGCTCACCCACCCCGTCGCGTACGAACCGGGTCTGACGCCTGTCGAGCAGAACATGAGGATTACGGCGGCGGTCGGCGCGGCGGGCGGGGACGCGAAGCCGCTGGTCAGGTTTTCCCCCTCCGCCGGCGAGAAGGCGGAGAAATGGTTCCGGCAGGTCGGCGCAGGTGGGGACGGGCTGGTGGTCGGCGTCGCTCCCGACGCGGGGCTGCCGGTGAAGAGGTGGACGGCGGAGGGATGGGCGGCGGTGACGAGACACCTTATCGAAAAGCGCGATGCGCGTGTGATTTTTTTAGGCGGCGCGGGCGCGGTGGACGTTGTGAACGAGATAACCGCACGGGTTCCCCGGGGCGGGTTTCTGGATATATCCGGGAAGACCACGTTCGATGAATCGGCCGCGGTGGTTTCGCGGCTTTCGCTTCTTCTCACGCTGGACTCGGCGCCGAGGCACGTGGCGGCGGCTTTTTCCGTGCCGGCGGTCATACTACAGTGGGCGGCTACGGACAGGGACGAGTGGCGCAGCTACGCGGACAACCAGGTCGTGGTGCGCGAGAGCGTCCCGTGTGACTCGTGCGGTATGACGCGGTGTCCGTATCCGGGCGTGCCGTGCATGAGCGGGATAAAGCCGGGGCGCGTCATCGAGGCGGCGGAGTCACTGTTAAAGGGCGTCGAAGCGGGGAGAGCGCCGGGGGAATGACTGCTCCGGGGCGAGGATAACAGCTTTCGGGGGCGCCGTTGGAGTTCAGGATCGAGGTGGTGGACGGGAAGGCGCGCGCGGGCGCGTGCAGGCTTGGCGCCGGGGAATTCAGGACGCCCGCGTTCATGCCCGTGGGAACCCGGGGCGTTGTGAAGGCGATGACAGCGGAGGAGATAGACCGTATGGGATTCGGGCTGGTTCTGTGCAACGCGTACCATCTTTACCTGCGCCCCGGCGTGGAAGTGGTGGAGGCGGCGGGCGGGCTGCGGAAATTCATGGGGTGGGGCGGACTTATACTGACGGACAGCGGGGGTTACCAGATTTTCAGCCTCAAGGGGATGACGAGGATTGAGGAAACGGGCGTGGAATTCAGGTCGCACCTCGACGGCTCGGCGCATTTTTTCACGCCGGAGAGCTGCGTAGAGCTTCAGGCGCGCCTCGGCGCGGACATCATGATGGCGCTGGACGTGTGCCCGCCCTACGGCGCCCCGGCGCAGGAGATCGAGCGGGCGGCGGCGCTCACGGGGCGGTGGGCGTCGCGGTGCAGGAAGGTGGACCTGCCCGAGGGGCGGGCGCTCTTCGGAATCGTGCAGGGCGGCGTCTATCCGGAGATGAGAGAGAGGTCGGCGCATGAGCTGACGGCGCTGGATTTTCCGGGCTACGCTGTCGGCGGCGTCAGCGTGGGCGAGCCTCGGGAACTGACGCGTGAGATGACGGAGCTGACCGCCGGGTTTCTGCCCGCTGACCGACCCCGGTACGTCATGGGTGTGGGGACGCCGCCGGACGTACTACACGCCGTGGGGTCCGGCTGCGACATGTTCGACTGCGTGCTTCCGACGCGGATGGCGAGGAACGGCGCGGTCTTCACGGCGCGGGGCAGAGTGGCGCTCAGGAACGCGAAACACGCGAAAAGCGAGGCGCCGCTCGACCCGGAATGCGGGTGTGAGGTGTGCGAAAGGTATTCCCGCGCCTATGTGCGCCACCTCTTCATGTCGAACGAGATAACGGCGGCGCGCCTCGCCACGTTTCACAATCTGTGCTTTTATGCTAAAATGATGAACCTCGCGAGGGACGCGATAGTGGAGGGGAGATTCGAATCGCTCAGAAGGGATTTCGTCGCGAAATACGAGGAGGGTGAATCATGAAGTCGGCGCCGGCAGGGCAGCTCATATTTCTGATTTTCATGGTGGCGATATTCTATTTTCTCCTGATCCGCCCCCAGCGGGTGTACCAGAAGAAGCGGCAGAATATGCTCAACGCTCTCAACGTGGGAGACAAGATCATAACAACGGGCGGGATTTACGGCACGATAATGAAGGTGAACGAGCAGTCGCTGCGGGTGAAGATAGCGAAAAACGTTGAGGTGAGAATAGCGCGCAGCGGGGTCAGCTCGGTCACCAAGAGAGAAGAACCCGAGGAATAGGCTGGCTCGCGGGTGTTTCAGGTGAGGACCGGAGACCGGAGCGGAGGTTACAGCGCAACGGGGCTTGCGCTTGCCGTGATGGCGTTTCTGTGCTGCGCGGCGGTCCTTGCGTTCATCCGGGTCGGAGGTTTAACACGGGAACCGTTTCGGGGGGAGGCGCCGGTTGCCGGACGTCCGCCTGCGGCGGCGGTGAAGCGGATTGAGGAACCGGCGGAAAAGCGGGTGGAACCTGCCGCGCCTCCCGCGCCGTTGCCTGCGCCGAGGGCGCCCGTACCCCCTCCCGCCGGCGCCGTGGGACGTCCGGCGGCGAAGGAGCCGCCCCGGTCCAGCGTGGCGAGCGTTGCGCGCAGGGAGGAAAAGCCGGCGCCCGCGCCGGCGGTCACGCCCGCTTCGAAGCCCGTGGAAAAGCCCGCTGCCGCTGCTCCCGCCGGGACGAAGCCCGCGGGGACGAAGGTCGTCATAGAAAAAATCAAGCCCGGGCGCGTTGACGAGAACGTCGCGTGGTATTCCGTGAGGGTTGGTTTTTCCGACAGCGGGATCAGGACCGATACGCTGCGGGACGTGCTTGTGAAACAGGGTTTCCCGAAGGCTAAGACGGAGCGGGGAGGCGACGGTCTGTATTACGTCGTCGTGTCCGAGTATTACTTCCGCCACCTTGCAGAAAACGACGTCCGCCTCCTCGAGGAGATGGGTTTCAGCCCCGTCCTTCACGAGAGAACGGTCGCCCGCTGAGAGCCGGACACTTCTCCGTTTGAACGGTTCGCCGCGGAATCACAAACTATGTTGTTGACAGCCGCCTGAGTGAAGTGATATAATGCACTTGTGAAAACATTCACATATTCGACGCGCCGGTTTCATCTTTATCTCAGTCTGGTTCGCACCAGGATTCCGTTCATGTGAAAATCACTGAAATCGAAAGGAGAGACAGACGATGACCGAATACAGGGGCGGGGCTTTCATGTTCGAACCGGCGGGGATGAGGAAGATCTTCATCCCGGAGTATTTCACCGAGGAACAGAGGATGATGGCGAAGACGGCAGAGGATTTCATGCTCAAGGACGTTGTGCCCCTCGGCGAAGAAATAGACGAGATGAAAGAGGGGCTTCTGCCGGGTCTGATAAAGAAAGCCGCGGAACTCGGTCTTTGCATGATTGACATTCCGGAAAAGTACGATGGACTCGAGCAGGACAAGGCGACCTCGATGCTTGTGGCGGAGAAACTGGCGCTCAACGGGACGTTCTCCTGCGCCCTCGGAGCGCACACCGGCATCGGAACCCTCCCGATCGTGTTTTTCGGCAACGAGGAGCAAAAGAAAAAATTCCTGCCTCTTCTCGGCGCCGCGGAGAAGATTTCCGCCTACGCCCTCACCGAGCCGACCGCCGGCTCCGACGCGATGTCCATCAAGACGAAGGCGGTCCTCAGCGGGGACGGCAGGCACTATGTCCTGAACGGAACCAAGCAGTTCATCACCAACGCGGGGTTCGCGGACATGTTCATAGTCTACGCGAAGGTGGACGGCGAGAAGTTCACGGGGTTCATCGTTGACAGGAACTCCGAGGGGCTGTCGGTCGGTCCCGAGGAAAAGAAGATGGGGATCAAGGGGTCCTCCACGACTCAGGTCATTTTCGAGAACGTGAAAGTGCCCGTTGAGAACGTCCTTTATGACATCGGCAAGGGGCACAAGATCGCGTTCAACATCCTGAACATAGGCAGGTTCAAGCTGGGAATCGGCGCCATAGGGGGCGCCAAGAACGTTCTGATTCAGGCGGTGAAATACGGCAACCAGAGGGAGCAGTTCAACACGCCGCTCACCAGATTCGGGGCGATCGGCGAGAAGATCGCGAAGGTCGCGTGCCGCATCTACGCGGGCGAGAGCATGTCTTACCGCGTCGCCGGGCTGATGGACGAGGCGATTGCGCGGATTGATAAGACTACGGACGACGCCCAGCAGAGGGTGATCGAGGCGATAGAGGAGTACGCCGTCGAGGATTCGATCATCAAGGTCTACGGTTCGGAGTGCCTCGATTTCGCCGCGGATGAGGCGGTGCAGATACACGGGGGATACGGTTTCACCGCCGAGTACCCCGCGGAGAAGGCTTACAGGGATTCCCGGATCAACAGGATTTTCGAGGGGACCAACGAGATCAACCGGATGCTTATTCCGGGCACGATACTGAAGCGCGGGATGAAGGGTTCCCTGCCGGTCATGGACTATTCCGCCAGGGTGATGAAGGAACTGGCGACGGGGGAAATCGAAGCCGGGGACGGGGGACCTCTCGCCGGCGCGGTCAGGGCTTGCAACCTCGCGAAAAAAGCCGCGATGTACGCCTCCGGCGCCGCCATCCAGAAGTATATGGCGAACATTCAGAAGGAGCAGGAGCTGCTCATGATGATGGCGGACATGATGATGGCTTCGTTCGCCATGGACAGCGTACTGTGCCGGGTTCTCCAGTTGATGGAGGAAAGGGGGGCGGAGAAGTGCGCGGTGCAGGCGGACGTCGCAGGGTGCGTGGTTGCCGACTGCGCTGACCAGATCGCGGTTTTAGGGAGGCGGCTGCTGAACGCCGCAGAAGAGGGCGACAGGCTGGCGAAGCATCTGGAGGCGTTCAACAGGGGAGTGCCGCATTTCGATTTCAACGTCGTCGCCGCCTTCAGGCGGATCGCGGGAAAGATAGTCGAGGACGAGAAGTTTTCGCTGTAGGATAAGCCCCGCTTTTCGCGTTCCGCACTGTTCCGTTGTTCTTTTCCCGGGAGGGAGCGGTTAATACCGGGGCGGTTTTCAGTCGAAAACGCCCATGACGAGTCTGAGGTTTTCCTGCGCCACGATAACGTTTTCCTGTTCCGTGAAGTAGCGGTCCTGGTCGAGGAAGAAGGTGTTGCGGAACGAGTCGAGCTGGAACTCGGGCACCTTGCCGTGTTCGCGCAGGACGCGGGTTATTTCGAGCCGCCGCTTTGAGATGTTGACGGTTTCGCCCTGGAGCCTGACGCGTTCGAGGGCTTCGAGGTACTCCTGGTACGCCTTTCTGGCGGTGAGTTCGAGCTGTTCATCCTGATCCGCGAGCCTTGCGCGCGCCTGGTTGAGAGATTCGAGCTGTTGTTTGCGGATGCCTCTTTTTTCCGAGCCGCGGTGGAAGGGATAGTTCAGGTTGAACTCGACGTCGAAATGGTTCTCGGAGCCGGTGGATGAGAGCGGGGGAGAGGGGAGATTGAGGAATTGCTCGACTCCGAGGTCTACGCCGTAGGTGCCGCCGCTTTTGTTGAGGGAGAGACCGAGAGCGGTACGCTTGTTTTCGATGCCTATTTTTCCGGTGAGGTCCGGGCGGTAGTCCCATGCGATCTCGCGGTACTCGCGCTCTTCCTCGGAGAGTTCGCCGCTCAGGTAAGCGAGTTGATAGCTGTTATTTTTGGTGATCTCGACGATTTCATCGAGGGTGTAATCGAACGGCTGGAATTCGCCTTCGAATTCGACGAATTCGGCGGCGATGGGTCTCCCCATGAGCTGAAGCAGTTCCATTTTCAGGACTGCGAGGTCGGTTTCGAGGGCGTTGATACGGAGTTTCTCGTTCAGCACGTCCAGTTCCGCGGTGTAGACGTCAATTCTGGGCACGTCCTTGGCGATCTCGAAGCGTTTCTGTAGTTTTTCCCACTTTTCCTCGTACTCGGCGAGCAGCGCGTGGCGCGTCTTTATCTGATCTTTTTTCAGCAGGACCAGGAAGAAATTCTTCCGCACCGCGGACGCGATCTCGCGGTACGTCTGCTCGTAGTTGTAGATCGCCGTGCGCATGTTCGTTCTGACGGTCACGGAGGACGCGGCGTCTTTTCCGAACTCGAACAGGCGCCGGGAGAGCCGGTAGGAGAACTCGCTTTCGGAGACGGGTTCCTCCGACGGCTGGGAAATGCCGAAAAGGGATGAGGACAGGGAGGAGGCGACCGCCGAGGCGATTGCCTGCTCGTCGAACTCGACGCACGCCTGCTGGACCGGGGTGATGTCAACGCAGACCTGCGCCTGTGCGGTACGCCCGGCGGGATTCGTCCTGTCCTGCGGCAGGGGGGCGCGGCGCAGTCCGAACTGCGACACGTCTATGCCGAACTGGCTCGCGAGGGAAGAAAGCTCCGCGGCGCTCATGCCGGTGAGGCTTTCGATGTCGGAGGCGCTGAGCGATTCGAGCTGAAGCCCGCCGACGTCAACTCCTCCGGCGGAAGAGATGGAGGTCGGGGGGTTGAGCGCGGGGTAGAAGCTCTTGAGCATGGAGCCTTTCTGCCGGTTGAACGCGCCGGCGAACTCGAGATGCGTGCGGAAGCGGGCGAGGTCAACGAGCTTCTGCCCCTGGATGGCGTCCGTGCCCGAGCGTTTCTCGATGAGTTTCTTGTTCGCCTGCATGGCTGAGTCTATGCAGTCTCCGAGTCTGTACGTGGTTATCGCGGGCGGTTTTTCCGTCTTCTCGATTTTTTCGAGTTGTTCACCCGCGCCGACCCTGTCGAGGCGTTCGATCAGAACGTCTATCTCGGAGCAGCGTGCCTGGGAATGCAGCAGCGCGGCGAGGGCAAGGACGAGGGAGGTTTTGAAAAACCGGCGCGCGGTCGGGCGTGGTTCGGGCGTTATCGCGTCGGGCGTGCTCATGTCGTTGGGGTCCGGGCTGGGGCGTCCGGCGTGGGCCCCAACCACCCGCGGAGGGCGGCCGGGGAAAACG
>JBFMFE010000279.1:0-11301 GCA_040752295.1 bacterium | reverse complement strand
CGCAGGCAGGGCATATCGAAACGCTACCTCGGGCAGATAGCGATTTCGCTTAAGAACAACTTTCTGATAAGGGGCGTGCCCGGCAAGAGCGGCGGGTACGTTCTCACCCGCCGCCCGGAGGAAATACTCGTCGGCTCGATCATCGAGGCGGCGATAGGTCCCATCAACGTTGTGGACTGCGTCGTGGACAGGGACGCGTGCATGAAGTCCGACTACTGCGAATGCCGTCCGGTGTACGCGCTCATAAACGACCGCATACGCGAGGCGCTGAACGATTTCACCCTCGCCGACATAATAAACAGGCACGCCGGGCGGCTGCCCCGCGAGCAGGCGGAACAGACGGACGCCGCCCCCTTCGCCCTCAAAGACCTCTGCAGCTCCGAGTTCAGGTAACACCCGGTATGGTTCCGCCGGTTCGTTGTCGGTATCGGCGGGATTGGAATATAATTCGGACGTGTCGGACGTGTCGGACGCGTCGGACAGGTCGGACAGGTCGGACGGTTCGGACAAGGTTGGTCCTTTGTTGAAAGGGGCGCGTCTTGGGCGGTGAACGGCGTTTGATCCCGCCTCATGGCGGATACCGGAAGTTGCGGAGTTTTCAATGCGCGCAGCTGGTTTACGACGCCACTGTGATCTTCTGCGGCCGTTTTTTGGACAAAAACCCGCGTATGCGCGATCAGATGATACAGGCGGCGCGCAGCGGCGTGCAGAACATCGCGGAGGGGAGCACGGCTTCCGCGACCTCGAAAAAGACCGAGCTTAAGCTCACGGGCGTGGCGCGCGCCAGTCTGGAAGAACTTCTGCTTGATTACGAGGATTTTTTGCGTCAGAACGGATTGCGCCGCTGGCAGAAGGATTCGGCGGAGGCGCTGGCGGTGAGAAACAAGTTCAGGGAAAAAGCGTCCGACCGGTCCGACGGGTCCGACGGGTCCGACGGGTCCGACAGGTCCGACCCATATTGTATTTCCACGGCTTCCGCGGAGGCGGCGGCGAACATGATCATCTGCCTGATCAATCAGACGAGTTATCTTTTGGGGAGGCAGTTGCGGAAACTGGAACAGGCATTCCTGAACGAAGGCGGTTTTTCGGAGAGGCTCTACCGGGCGCGCCGGGACAGCAGGCGCGGCGAATGAGTCGTGGGAGTATTTTTCGCTCCCCGCGGTATTTTTTTCCCCTTGAGGCATGAAAGGAAGGTTTCGGGGTCGGCGCCGGGGTGGATGCCAAGGCGGGTGAGGGCGAAGTCGTATTTCACCGGGTCTTCGGGGGAGAATCGCCTGAAGCCCGCCGTGACCTCGAGGGCGGCGCGTATGTCCGCCTGCCGCCTTTCGGTGAGGCGCAGGGCGAGCGATATCCTGTGCATGTGCGTGTCGAGGGGCACGATCAGCTTCGCCCGGGGCACCGCGTCCCAGCCGCCGGGGTCCACTTCGTCGCGCCGCACCATCCAGCGCAGGAAGAGGTTCAGCCTTTTGAGGGCGCTCCCTTTTTCGGGGGACGACAGAAGGCTGCCGTATCCGCATCCGGGCGCGCGGGCGAGCGCGGCGGCGAAATCCCTGAGGGCGGGAAGCACCGTTTCGTGGTCGTCGCTGAGACCCGGGAGAAAACACCCGCCGAGCGAGCCGTGCCGCCGTACGACCGACTTCAGCCCGCAGAGCATACCCGCGAGGTCGCCGCCGGTGGTGAACCTGTGCCTGAAGCCCCGGAAGGCGTCGTGAATCCGGTCGTGCGGCGTCCTCGCAAGGAAGATGTACGGGGAGGGGTTCATCCTTTCGAGCACGAACGAGACGCTTTTCAGCACCTGTGCGACCCTTCCGTACGCGAGGGCGGACGCGACGAAGGCGGCGATTTCCCTGTCGCGAAGCCCGTCGTAGGCGTAGAGGAATTCCACGGGGTCGGGGTGGACGTACTCCCGCCTGTTGTACGTGCGGTACAGAACTTCGAGGATTTTACGGACCGCTCGTGGGGACGTTTCAGCTTCCGGCGCCTGCACGGCGGTAGACCTCCGTCAGGTCCGAAAGCTTCGTCGTAAAGAGGTATTCGGCGACACTCTTGTTTACGGCGCCGAGGAGCGCGCCGAAGATGCACTTTTTTCCCTTGCACACTGGCGTTTCGAAGAGGCAGTCGGACGGGGCGAGGGGACCGTCGAAGAGTTCGTAGATTTCGCCGAGCGTGACGTCGCCGCTCTTCCGCGCGAGGACGAACCCGCCCTTCGCGCCGCGCGTGGACTTGAGGAGGCGCGCCGATGCGAGGCGGTTGAGAACCTTGCTGAGGTGAGCGGCGGAAACGTCGAACGTTTCCGCGAGGTCCCGTGCGGAGACAGGTTTGTCGGCGCCGGACGCCGCGAGGTACGTCATCGAATGGAGCGCGAGCGAAGCCGCCTCGGAGATTTTCAGCGCGTTTGCGGTTCCCACTGTCCGACCTGTCTGACCCACCCGCCCGTCCGCCCCGTCATCCGCCGCCGGCTTTACTCTGATCTTCCTCGCTCAGAAGTTTGACTATTTCGTCGAGCTTTTCCCTTGTTTTCTTCAGATGGGAGCCGACCATCCACGCAATGCTTCACACGGCGCCGAGGATCAATCCCATGACGAGTATCGTTCCGGTTGTGCCGTTCATTTCTCCCCTGGGGGTACGTCCGTTCCGTGTATGACCCCGAACGCGCCGGGCGGGTGGAGCCGCGCGCGCGGCGCCCCGGAAAAACGGTGGACGGGTGTTTTATCCCGCGGGCGGTTCCTTCTGAGGCTCTTTTTCTTCCCCGGCGTCGAGTTTTTTCGGCTCCTGATCCTGCGGCTTGGCGGCGATGCCCGAAAAACCGTGTCTGAACTCGTTTATGGCGCTTCCGATGGCTTTGCCGATTTCGGGCAGTTTCCGCGGTCCGAATATCAGCAGCGCGACTATCAGTATGGCGGCGATTTCCCACGGTCCCAGATTGAACATGTCTCCCCTCTATTCCCGTTTTCAGATAATTATATCATCCCTGCTTCATCCGTTCAAGGAGACGGAAAAGCCGGCTGGGGCGCGGACGGGCGTCAGAGCAGCGCCGTGCCTTCGGCGCCCTGAGGCAGCGGCAGTCCGGACAGGCGGCAGACGGTCGGAAGCACGTCGAGGAGCGAGACGGTTCTCGAGTCGGAGGTTCCGGGAGCGACGCCCGGCGCGATAATGACGAGCGGGACGCGCTGTTCGCCGTAGCTTCCGTGCGTGCCGGGGATCGTGCCCACGTTTATGCCGGGCGGGATGGGCAGCTTCTGCATCACGAAGACTTTCCCCGCGCGTATGGAATCGCCGTAGATGACGTTCATGTATCCCGGATGCGTGAAGACGACGAGGTCGGGCCAGACGACTTCGGCATTAGGGTCGTCGCGGCGCGCCCGGCACAGCAGCCGGAAGGGAAGCCCGTCGTGCTCGTTGACCCCGTCGCGCATCTCCTCGTCGAGAAGCACCTTCCATATCGGCTTGTGCGGCGTGCTTTCGTTCCATTCGAGGAGCGCGTCCCTGACCTTTTCGCGGATGTCCGCGCGGACGCGGTAGAGGTAGGTGTTGGGACCCTCGGACAGAGCCGTGTCGTAAACGCCGTCCGGGTTGCGGCGCAGGACGCCGTCGGACGCGCGCATGTGGAAGCCTTTCTGCGCCAGGACGGCGCGCACGTCCACCGAGAGCGAGCCGAGGGACTTGAGCGTCTCGAATATGCGCTGGAGGTTGAATTTTTTGAGCTGGTCGAAGTCCACCTGGAGGCGTTCTTCCATTGTGCTCATGCCGTGGTCGGCGGTGATGACGACCACCGAGTCGTTCCACCTGCCCGATTCCTTGAGGAATGCGGCGAGGCGTCCGACCGCCGCGTCGGTGACGCGCATCTGCGAGCGCATCGCCTCGTAGTTGGCGAGAGTGCAGACGTCGCCGCGGGTGAAGTTGCCGTACGCGTGCCCGCAGTCGTCCGTGCAGGCGAGGAGGACGTAGGTGAAGAGCGGGTCATGCCGTTTGATGACCTCGACGGCGGCATCGGCGATCCAGTCGTCGCTGGGGAAAAACGCCGGTGGCAGGAAGCCGCCGATGCAGCCTTCCGGGGCTTTGTCGGCAGGCGTGGAGACGTGGAACCTGAGGCGCTCGCGGTCGTCGCCCTCGCGCGGCGGACCGCCCCATGTGTAGGGTCCGGGCGGGGAGATGTATTCCGGGTGGTCTTTACCGTTCACCTTGACGGTGACCGGCGAGTCGGCGGGGTCGCCCTGGAAGAGGTCGGCGACCCAGTTTTTGCCCGAGAGCACGGCGGTCGCCGCACCGGGGTGGCGCCGGCGTATGGCGTCGTAGACGGTTTCCGCGAGTATGTGTTTTCTTTCGAAGAGTTTAAGGTCGGGACCGCCCGCGGCGTCCATCCCGGCGTAGAAGCCGCCGGCGCCGAGTATGCCCGAGCGCGCGGTGGAGGCGGAGGAGACGATGGCGACGTGATTCGTGGCGGTGAGGGCGGGCAGAACGGCGAAGCATTTCGAGAAAGAGACGCCTTCGCGGACGAGAGCGTCGAGGTTGGGCGTGAGGGGTTCGCCCTCGTCCTTCGCGCCGAGGTATGCGGCGGGCATACCGTCGAGGTTTATGATGTAGACCCTGCGCGGGGCGGGCTGCGCGGCGAGCGAGCCGAGCGAGCCGATGCCCGATGCGGCGAGAGCCGCCGCGCCGGCGGCGATGGAGCCTTCTTTAACGAACTGACGGCGCGTTATCCTTCGCATTGTGCCCCCTCCCTTTACCGCCCGGCGGCGTGACGGGTTTGTCTTCCGGTCTCATGCCCCATCGGGATGAGAATCCGGTTTCACGTTTCCCGCCGTTTTTGTTTCATCTTCACCATTGGATTGTGAGTTTCCTCGCGTTTCATTTTACACGAGGTCCGCGGCAGCGCAACACATGAGAGATATTTTCCAGCGGCTATCCCGGTCGTGCGCCCGAAGGCGCCGGGAAGACGTATTCACCCACTGAGAACGGCGCCCTTTCAAAAAACCCCGCAGGCGGCGCCCAAAAGCCCGGATGCGGCGCCGGAAAACCCGGACGCGGCGCCGCCGCGGGAATATCAAAAAAACACTTTACTTGCGGCGGAGGAGCGGTTATAATGCTCCTGCGAGGTGGAGCAGTCTGGTAGCTCGTCGGGCTCATAACCCGAAGGTCGGTGGTTCAAATCCACCCCTCGCAATCAAGCCTCCGAAAGGAGGCGTTTTTGATTGCGAGGTGTCAGGTGGATTTGAAGGGAAAATCGCGGCAGCCTGAACGGCTGCGTTTTTTCAGGATGGAAAAACAGCGATTTTCCCCGGGCTTGAGAGAGGCGCCACGACGGCGACGAACGAAAGCCAAATCCACCCCTCGCAATCAAGCCTCCGAAAGGAGGCGTTTTTGATTGCGAGGTGTCAGGTGGATTTGAAGGGAAAATCGCGGCAGCTCGCGTTTCTATTTATAATATTCCAAATACGTGATTGCTTCGGCAATGGAAAGCGCGCTTTGAGGCGGACTTTTTCAGCCGTCGAGAGCGACGCGCATGAAAGGAGATTTCAGGCATGATTAAAGAGCAGAGAAATTTGATGGAAGAACAAATCGCGATCCGACGGGAGAGAGCGGAAAAGGAAAAATTCAGAATCAAAAATATCGGGAAGCACGCGGTGTACAGCGAGTTCAACGTCTTGAATCCCGCGACGGGCGGCGATTACAAGGTGGCGGTGCGCGGGTTCGCCGCAGGGGACAATTATTGCTCGTGCCCGGATTTCCGGAAAAATATTCTCGGAACCTGCAAACATATCGAGGCGGTTCTATTGCATCTAAACAAGACAGTTTCAAAGCGGCGGCTCGCCGGGAAGTTCACGCCGAGAATCACCGAGGTCTATCTGCATTATGCGAAAGAATTAACCATCCGGATTACTTTTTCCGAGGAGGCAACAAGCCGGCTGAAAAAACTGGCGGGGAGGTTTTTCTCGCCCGACGGCGTGCTGCGGGAGAATATGCTGGGGCGATTCCCGGAATTCATGCAAGGGGTCGAGGCGCTGGACGACCGCGTCGTGATTTACCGCGACGTGATGGATTACGTGGAAAAGGAGTTGGACCGAAAACAAGGCGAATGGGAGGAAACGAAATACCGGCGGCAGTTGAAGAGAGGCACGTTCAGCAAGGGACTTCTCAAGGCGAATCTTTACCCATACCAGAAGGAAGGCATTGTTTTCGCCGCGTGCCGCCGGCGCTGCATACTCGGTGACGACATGGGGCTGGGAAAAACCCTCCAGGCTATCGGTGCGACGCAGTTGCTGATTCAGACGAAGGGGATCGAAAAATTCCTGATCGTCTGTCCGGCTTCGCTCAAGTATCAATGGAAACGGGAGATCGAAAAGTTCACCGATCATCGTCCCATCGTTGTCGAGGGAAACATCGTCGCGCGCCGGAGGCTGTTCCGCTCGGACGTCAAGGGTTTTCTCATTACCACCTACGAAAGTGCACGAATGGACGTCGAGGAAATTATGGGCTGGTCGCCCGAACTGATTATCCTTGACGAGGCGCAGCGCATCAAGAACTGGGAAACGAAAACTGCGAAGCGAATAAAAACGTTGAAAAGCCCCTATACTTTCGTGCTAACCGGCACGCCGATGGAGAACCGGATTGACGAGTTATTCTCCATCGTGGAATACGTGGATGACCGGCGTCTCGGTCCTGCGTTCAAATTTCTTGCCGATCACACGGTTTACGACCCGGAATGCAAATCGCGGGTCATAGGATATAAAGACCTCGATGTAATCCGTGAAAAACTTTCGCCGATACTTCTGCGGCGTTCCAAGAATGAGGTGCTGCGACAGTTGCCGGCGCGAACGGACAACAATTACTTCGTGCCGATGACGCCGGAGCAGTACAGCCTCTATGCAGAACAGCAGGAAATCGTCGCAAAAATCGTCCACAAATGGCGCCGTTACGGCTTCCTGTCCGAACTCGATCACCATCGCCTGATGTGCGCGCTCGCCAACATGAGAATGATCTGCGACTCGACCTTCCTGTTCGACAAAGAAACCAATATATCCCCCAAACTCGACGAATTGAAGAGCATTATACGCGAACTCGTGGAGCAAGACCGAAAAGTAGTTTTGTTCAGCCAGTGGACGCGGATGCTGGATAAAGTGGCGGAAGTTGTGTTGAAAGAAGGACTGCAATACGTTTATCTGCACGGCGGCGTGCCGAGCGCAAAGCGTGGCGAGATCATCCGGAAATTCTGGGAGGATGATTCCGTAAAGGTTTTTCTAAGCAGCGATGCTGGCGGCGTCGGGCTGAACCTTCAAGCCGGTTCGGCGGTGATCAACGTGGACATCCCGTGGAATCCCGCCGTGCTGGAGCAGCGCGTCGGGCGCGTCCACCGCATGGGGCAGGAAAGAAACGTGCAGGTGGTGAACCTCGTCACGCGCGGCAGCATAGAAGAACGGATTCTCGACCTTCTCGGCAACAAAAAGGCGCTCTTCGACGGCGTGTTCGAGGGGACGTGCGACATGGTGGACTTCAAAACATCCGCCAAGAGCGTTTTCAGGGAACTGGTGGACGAAATGGCCGGCGTCGCCCCACAGGCGCCGCAACCGGAGGATGAAATCGAACCCGCCGCGGCGCAGGCTGCCGCCGGACCCGGCGAAATTGCCGAACCCCTTCGTCCTGCTGCAACCTCCTCTGCCGGAGCCATTATTGGTTTCGAGCCTCTCTTCCGCATCGGCAGGGACATTTTCGTCGCGCTGACTTCCGCCGTTTCCGGAGCGGCCACGCCCGACGCGCCGAACAGCACAGCAAGAATCGTGACCGACCAGAACACCGGCGCACGGCAGATGAACATCACCCTGCCGCCGGACGACGTCCTGAAAAACTCTCTGAAATCCCTCGGACAATTCCTTATCAGCATCGGGGAATGATACGACGGTACAAGAGGAGCGCAAGGAATGATTTTAAGAGAAATTAAAGGAGAACTCGTCCGGCTCAAAGCCGATGGAACCATCTCCAATCAAATGGTGAACGATAAGGCGCGGCTGAAGTATTACGGCTTCGAATTCCCATGGAGCGACAAAGGCTCGGTTATGATCCTCAAGGGAAATCCGAAAACAGATACGAAGATATCGAAGATATACTGAGAGAATGGCGGTAGAGTTTACCCCGAAGTCCGATTTAACGAATCATTTACGAACAAGAGACGGTCCTTCGATGCATCTTGTGACGCGCTTGCATTTATCCGCCCTCGTTATCCCATTCAGCATATTGCGGCGGGCTTTCGCCCACGCGCTTCGCCACTCTCGGATATTCACCGGGCGGTGCTTCATCGCCGATGGAAACGACGTTTATCCGGTGTATCCACTCATCCCCGAAGTCGAAACAATAACCGAACGCATGGCCAACCTTCAGGTTGAGGGAGCCAATGGTTGTGCGCGTAGCGTACCCGGCGATTTTCGCGCCGCTGGAGCCTAAAGCCGCGGGTAATATGTATACCCTTCCGTCGGGGGAGTACGGTCCTCTCCCGAACTGAAATTCATACATGTGTTGTTCTTCGCGGTCGAATGCCCGAAAAATCGCGTTGTGCAGGTCTTCCAGCGTCTGATCGCCCCTGATCTCGATGGTACGGGAGATCACTTTGTTCTTCGTGACAAACTCCTCTGTTACCGGCCCGCTGATGATAAAGACATCCAGCACATATAGACGATTGTCAATCGTGTCGGCGCCGCTTTCGGTTTTTACCTCCAGTCCGCGTTCCTTCAAGTACCTGAGGGGAATTACCAGACCTTCCGGTGTTTGAACTAAGTGCACTATTTCGTAAATACTCTAACGTATTCTGCGCGAAGCGCCTTGGAGTGCGGTGTGTGAACACCGCCTTGACTATCGGAGATGAAGGCGGCGATGGCTCGCCGCAGTCCAGGGAGGCTTCGCCTCTGAAAATACGTTAGCGAATTTATGAAGTGATACACTAAGGTGAACATGTCAGAAAATCTCTCGCTGCAGGGCTCAGGCTCTCCCGTGCGGATTTTGCAGGTTTTTTCTATAAGAGTCGCCTTCTGGCTCGCGGTTGACTTTTTGACTCCGAAGAAATCGCAGATCGTGTCTGCGGAAATGTAGTGCTTCTGGCTCTGATCGAACAGAAAATTCAGGCGGGCGATAACATAAATAATTGCCGCCGACCAGATTTCCGGCCGGCCGCTTGTTATCGAAAGTGTCCTCTTGCGCCCGAGTTTGTCGCAAAGTTTCTGCGCATAGCCGCCTAACTCCTCGTTCAGGTGTGTGTCACAGAATGATTTTACCGCCGCTTTGATTTCGTTATGCCTTTCCGTTTTTTCTTCTTTTGCCATCGCCGTCATTCCTTTCCGAGTTCGGATTTCATGCTATTATATTATTTCCCATAGTGCGCGGATCGGAACTGCGTAAAGGTTTTCGCCGAAGCCTGCGACTCTCTCCCCGTCGTATAACACGACACCGGACGCAAAACGAGCCCCGGCGGCTTCTTTCAGTTTTTTCAGCCCCCGGAAATCCGTCGCCGTGACAGTCGCCGCCGCCTTGACCTCGATGCCTGCCAATTCGCCGGCGCCGCGCTCCAGCACAATGTCCACTTCGGCGCCGTCTTTGTCCCGGAAATGGTAAAAAACAATCGGCGTGTCGCGCCAACTTGCCTGCCGTCGCAATTCCTGAAAGACAAAAGTTTCCAAGAGTTGCCCCAGCGTCGCGCGGTCCTTCGCCAGAACGCCCGCATCCACTCCGAGCAGCGCGGCGGCCAGACCGGCGTCCGTAAGGTGCATTTTGGGCGTTTTAATGAGCCGACTCAGCCGGTTGCTGTACCACGGTTGCAGATGTTCCAGCAGAAATATCCTTTCCAGCAGAACCACGTAGTCCCGAACGGTAGGGCGGCTCAACTGGAACGCAGATGCCATTTCAGCCACATTGACCAGCCGCGCGGTCTGCCCGGCGGCGAGTTGAAGGAGCCGCGGCAGCGCTCCCAACGCGCTGATGCGCGCCATATCACGCGTATCTCGCTGCACCAGCGTTTCAATATAGTCCCGATACCATGCGGCGCGCCGTCGCGGTATCGAACGGGCGAGCGCGGCAGGGAAGCCTCCCGCCATGATCCTTTCTGCAAGCACGGAACCCAGACGTCCGAACTGCCGATTCCGAAATTTCACTTCAAACAGCGCGTCGAGAAACCGCGATTCTTTTCTCTCGATTTCGTCTTGCGACAACGGGTGAAGACGCACTATCTCCATGCGCCCGGCCAGAGAATCGGATAATTGAGGAACCAGCAGCACATTGGCAGACCCCGTAAGGATGAAGCGTCCGGGCCGTCGGCCCCGATCCACAGCCGATTTCAACGATAGAAATAAGTTCGGTACGCGCTGCACCTCATCAAGAACAGTCTTATCCGGCAGGTCAGCCGCGAATCCCACCGGGTCGGCCTGCGCGGCGGCAAGTTGAACGTCGTCATCGAAGGTGATATATTCATAACCTGCCGCATCACCGACCATGCGCGAGAGTGTAGTCTTTCCGCACTGGCGAGGCCCATGCACCAGCACTACCGGAGTGTCCATCAGGGCTTCCTCCAGCCGCCGACGTGCGAACCGTGGATATAAATCAGTCTCTTTCATATCGTCATCCCGTAAGCCGATATGCCGTCCAAACGAAAGTTTTGTTAACGGCCATTTGAAGGTTTACCCACCGGCCGTTTGAAAGGTTCTCCACTTCAACATAATGCCTTTCACGCACGTTGTCAATATCCTTAATACCGAGTAAATTTGTGCTGAGAATGGGGTCTGTGAGAATGGGGTCTGAGCTTGAAAATTGAATTTTGGAGTGCCTGTCTGCGCCTGCCTGCGCAGGCGCAGGCGGGGAGACTGCGCCCCGCACTTCCCCGCGGGAGAAGGCGGCGATGACTCGCCGCCTGCCCGGAGCGACGCCGGGACCGTCGCGGGGGGGTTTGATCGGGGGAATCGTTTCTGTTAATATGAAGTCTCGGTATCACACATCGCGGCAGGTTGCCGCAGCCCGATTGAGCCGGCCGCGACCGCGCCTTCAAAACCGGGCACGGGCACGCCTGTCTGCGTGCGGACACGCACAGGCAGGCACAAGGGCATGGGCACGAAAAACAAAAAAACAACGCGATGGAAAGCAGTTTTGAAATATTCTTCGCAAAAAACGAAGAAATTCGCGGTTAGTAGTACAGGAGACCCGGTACTGAGCCGGAGCGTTCCCGATTGGAGGTTTCACCGGTTGTGAGCGAGGCACCCGAAAGAGCGCTGACGAGAACGCACAAGCTCCTGCTGATCCTGTTCCTCCTGCTGCTGATCGGCGGCGGAA
>JBFMFE010000278.1:0-6526 GCA_040752295.1 bacterium | reverse complement strand
GCGGGGGCGGGCGCCCGAGCAACACGCTCAACCCGGTGGTCTCCGAAGCCGACGCCGGGACCGTTTCCAAAATAACCGGAACGGTGGAAAGCCCGAGCGGGGGACTCACGCGCGAGGCGTCGAAAACCGCCGGCGCCGCCGTGGCGACGACGACCGTCACGCTCTACAACAACGGAACGAAGGCGGCTGAAACGACAACCAGCGCCGCCGGGGCGTTCTCTTTCACCTTCAGTTCACCCCTCCAGCTTTCGAGCCTCCTGCTGCTCTCGGCGAATTCCGGCGCAACGCAGTTGAGAGCTTTCGTCACCGCCGAATCCGTCACGATCAATCCGGCGTCGGAACTGGTCGTCGCCAAGGTTACGTCCTCAGGCAAATCGCTCTCGCTGTTCTCCGTCGCGGAACTGAAGAACATGATCGAGACGGCGCAGAACAGCTATTCCACGTCCTGCGCCTCGTCCGCGACGGTCGCCGCCTGCACAACGACTCTCACCCAGGCGGTCGGAACCACGCTCGATTCACAGGTCTCCGCCGCGGCGGGAACCGCCGCTTCGTCCTTCGTCGGAACGTCCGCCTGCGCGGAGTGCCATCAGGACATCGCGGCGAAATTCGACCGCTCAGGGCATCCCTACAAGCTAAGAACCGCTGCGAAAGTCCAGCAGGACATCGCCGCCGGACGCACACCGAACATCCCGATTGAGAACTTCGCCGGCTCGCCCATAAGCGGCTCGTGGAGCAACGTCTCTTACGTGATCGGCGGCTTCAAGTGGAAGGCGCGCGTCATTGACAAGAACGGCTACATCTACACCGGAACCAACGCGCAGTACAACTTCGCCAACGGCAGCCAGGGAGCATACGAATCGAGCGTCTCGGCGGGCACCAAAAAGTACACCTGCGGCGCGTGCCACACGACCGGATGGCAGGCGTACGACGCGACCTCCAATCCCAACCGGCAGGACGACCTCCCGGGCATGGACGGCACATTCGCCGAAGCCGGCGTACAATGCGAGGCGTGCCACGGACCGGGAGAGCGCCACGTGAACTTCCGTGAGAACATGGTCGTTGACACGTCGGCTTCGCTCTGCGGGTCATGCCATTACAGGACAAAAAGCCCCGCGAGCATAGCCGCAGGCTCGGCAAACGAGATCGATGCCAAGAGCGGCTTCATCGAGCACCACGAGCAGTGGAACGAAATGATGGCAAGCCCGCACAAGAACATGACGTGCGTCTCATGCCACGACCCCCACGCAAAGGCTTCGGAGGGCATCGTCAGAACCTGCGAGTCCTGTCACTCGCAGCAGGCGGCGAACCTCGCCCAGGCTCAATACATGAGCGGCGTCGCATGCACCGAATGCCACATGACGGAGGCGACCAAGTCCGCGCTCGCCGATTCCGCACTCTCCAAAGGCGACGTGAAGACCCACATCTTCGCCATAAGCACCGACCCGAACTACTCCTTCCCGAATAGCGCCGGCACCGACGTCGCACTCGACTCGAGCGGACAGGCGAAGTTCCCCCTCACGTTCGCGTGCACCAAATGCCACACGACGCTCAACGCGGCGTACTTCGCCGGCGTCCTCCTCGGAAGCACGTACAACGGCGGAACCGGCTGGGACCACAAGTCGCTCAACGTCACCAACAACCAGAACCCCTCAACAACGGCTTCATACGTCGGCTCATCAACCTGCAACAACTGCCACGCCTCCATATACAGCAGCTTCATCGGCTCCGGTCATCCCTACAAACTGCGCTCCGCCGCACAGGCGCAGTCCGACATGGCAGCCGGTCTGACACCGACCGTTCCCATTACCGGGTTCGCCGGCGCGCCCATAAGCGGCTCGTGGAGCAACGTCTCTTACGTGATCGGCGGCTTCAAGTGGAAGGCGCGCGTCATTGATTTGAACGGCTACGTCTACACCGGAACCGATGCTCAGTACAACATCGCCGACGGCAGCCAGGGGTCATACGAGTCGAGCGTCGCGGCGGGCACCAAAAAGTACACCTGCGGCGCGTGCCACACGACCGGATGGCAGGCGTACGACGCTGTCTCCAATCCAAACCGGCAGGACAACCTCCCGGGCATGGACGGCACCTTCGCCGTAGCTGGCGTGCAGTGCGAGGCGTGCCACGGCGCAGGCTCGAACCACGTGAACTTCGGCACTTCACTCACGGTTGACCGCTCAAAGGAAGCCTGCGGCGCATGCCACTACCGGACGGTCTCGCCCACGGCGGTACTCGGCGGCACCGCCAACTCCATCCCGGCGAGCAGCGGCTACATCAAGCACCACGAACAGTACAACGAAATGGTCGCAAGCCCGCACTCGTCGCTCACGTGCGTCTCCTGCCACAACCCGCACAAGAAGGCGTCTTCCTCAGGCGGAATCACCGCCGCCTGCTCGAGCTGCCACGCGGCGCAGGCGACCAATCTCGCGCAGAACACGAAGATGAGTTCACTCGACTGCACGGACTGTCACATGGCGAAAGCGATGAAGTCCGCGCTCGCCACGGGCACCTACCAGGCGGACGTGATGAGCCACCTCGTCGCCATCAGCACGGACGCCACTTACGCGACCGTCTCCGGCTCGTCGGTCGCGCTTGACGCCGGCGGCAAGGGATATATAGACCTGAACTTCGCCTGCCAGCCGTGTCACACGACGCACACGCCGGCTGAATTCAAGGCGTCGCTGCTCGGCGCGGCGGGAACGGGAACATGGGACCACAAGACGCTGTACAACTGGTCCGGGCAGTAGCATTGCGGCAATGATGGACGTTCTTTTCAGCCTCTCCGGCGAACGGGGAGGTTGTTTTTTGGCGCGGATGACCGGTGAGGCGCGAACGGTTCGGGTTGAAAACAGCGCCTCCGTTCATATAATGTTCTGGACGTTTGAGGGCGGGCGCGATGCCGCGGAAGGAGATTCCTTTATCACATGACGGTCCTTGAGCACGACCTTTTCACCGCCGCGCTGTGGGCTTACCTCGCCGGCACGGCGGCGTATTTTTATTACGTCGGCTTCCAGAAGGCGGCTGCCGCCTCGTTCGGGAAGTGGGTTCTCGCCGCGGGCGCCGCCGCCCACGCCGCCGCAATCGTTCTGAGGGGCGTCAACTCCGGGCACGCCCCGTTCAGCAACATGTTCGAGTCGCTCTCGTTTTTCGCCTGGGGCGTGGTTTTGATCTTCCTTTTCGCCGCAGGGCGGTACGGGCTGTCGGCGATGGGCGCGTTCACGGCGCCTCTCGCGGTGCTGATAATGGGGTACGCGTCGCTGATGGAACGCGAGGCGGCGCCCCTCGTGCCCGCGCTTCAGAGCTACTGGCTGTGGATACACGTCATCACGTGTTTCGCCGCGTACGCTGGGTTCGCCGTCTCGTTTTCCTCGTCGCTGATGTACTTCGGCAGGGAGCACGGCGACATGAGGGCGACGGCGGCGGTGGGCGTCGTCGCGGGCGCGATCGTCGGCTTCGCGATGGTGTACGCGAACGGGTTCGATTTCTCCCGCCTCTCCGCGCACGTCGTGCATTATCTCCTCTTCGCCGTCTCGTCGCTCGTCGCGGCGGCTTCGGCGGTCTATCTCGCCGCGCCGGCGGTTCGGAAGTCGCTCGGCGCCGGGCTGATCGGGCTGTTCCCGGCGTCGGAAGAACTCGACAGGATCAGCTACTGGCTGATCAGGTTCGGGTTCCCGTTCCTGACGGTCGGCATCATAACCGGCGCTGTCTGGGCGAACTACGCCTGGGGTCGCCCGTGGAGCTGGGACCCGAAGGAGACCTGGTCGCTCATCACGTGGTTCGTGTATCTGGTCTACCTTCACGCGCGCGTCACCGCAGGCTGGAAGGGCAGGCGCGCCGCCTTCATCAACGTCGTCGGCTTCGTATCCGTGATCTTCACGTTCGTCGGCGTGAACTTCATACTTTCCGGGCTTCACAGCTACGCGTAGACCGGCGGCGCCGCGGCTGGAATTCACCATGGAAAACGCACCGAAGGACCCCGGCGCGGACAACGCCGGAAAAAGCGCCCCTGCGGAGACGGGCATCTTCGACTGGCTGTGGAAGTTCTTCGGCGAGCTGAAGGTCGGCATCGTTCTCCTCATCATCACCGCGCTCGCTTCGGTCGCGGGGACGCTCATCCAGCAGAAGGCGCACGAAGAACAGTACGTGAGGTACTATGGACTCAAGGTGTATTCGATCGCCGCTTCGCCGCTCCTCGAGCGCTTCTTCCGCATAGACTTCGACGCCGACCCCGAAGTTTACGTCAATCACTACGGCAGGAAGGTTTACGGCGTCCTGCGGGCGGCGGGACTGACGAACGTTTACGGCTCGCCCTGGTTCATCGCCCTTCTCGCGCTCCTCGGCTTCTCGATAGTCGTGTGCAGCGTCAACAGGTTCCGCACGCTGACGGGATCGAGGGCGTTCCGCGTGAAGGAACTCGACGCCCGCAGCGTGGAGAAGATGCCGTACAGCGCGAGCGCCGCCCTGGACTGCCCCCTCGACCACGCGCGCGAGACGACGAGGGCGGCGCTCGCCTCCGCCGGCTACAGAATGGCGCCGGGCGCCGAAAACGACGGCAGGCTCTCGTTCACAGCCGACCGCGGGACGATCCGCCACTGGGGCTCGCTCGTCACTCACGTGAGCATACTCGTGATATACATCGGCGCGCTCGCGGGAAAATACGGCGGCTACGAGGACTTCGCCGCGATTAACGAGGGCGAATCCTATTTCGAGAAGAAAGCCGGTTTCTGGGTGAGGCTCAACGATTTTTCAATGGAGATGGACGAGCGGTTCCGTCCGCTCGACTACAAAAGCGATCTCTCGGTCTTCGACGGCGGAAAAGAGGTCGCGCGAAAAACCATCGAAGTGAACCACCCGCTTGTTTACAGGGGCGTCTATTTCTACCAGTCGAGCTACGGACTCACGGTGGCGGAACTGATCGTGCGCGACCCCGGCGGCGGCGTGAGAACGCTGTGGATCGCGCCCGAAAGACCGTTCGCCGCCGCGCCGGAGCTGCCCGTGATGTTTTTCACGAGGGACGAGGTGTTTCCGGACGAAAAGAACCCGCGCCTGATCCTGCTTTATCAGACCTCGTCGGGGGCGGTGAGGCGGCTTGGATGGCTGGGCAGGGAGCCGGAAGAGCTTTTCGGCTACGGGCTTTCGCTGGGCGCGATGCGCACGTACACGGGACTCCAGGTCAAGAAGGACCCCGGCGTGCCCGTGGTGTGGGCGGGCTGCGCGATGATGGTCGCGGGATTGTTCATAACGTTTTACGTCAGTCACAGGCGATTGTTCGGTGTCGTGGACGCGGACGAGGGGAAGCGCGTGCGCGTGACGGTCGGCGGCAGGGCGCGCCCGGGCGACGAGGGTTTCGGCGGATCGTTCGAGCGCGTGGCGGCGGCGCTGCGTAAAGCGGAAAAAGCGAAGAAATTCACCTAACCCGAAAAAGCCGGAACCAAGAATAAAAGGCAAATGTAGAATCTAAAATTACCAATGCTGAATCTAAAAGTCAGAATAAAACCAGTTTCAAAAAACCATTATGGTTTTTGTTTTTCATTCTACATTCAAAATTCGACATTCTACATTCATCATTCTCTTCAAAATCTTTGCCGTTTTGCGCAGGATTTCACTTATAAGATATAAAATATTGCCGGAGCCGCAGGGGAAGGGCACGGAGACGCCGGAACGCCGGCAGGGTGAGGGGCGGAACGCGGAAATCCGCGCGGAAAAACTTCACCGGCGGTGAACGGGCGATGCTTGTAGCGTTAGTTGGGATCAATCACAGGACCGCGCCGGTCGAAGTGCGCGAAAAGGTGTACTTCAGCGAGGAAAGGTATCCCTCCGTCCTGAGGGAGCTTCGCGACGCGTGGCGCCTCGACGACGCGTGCGTGCTCTCGACGTGCAACAGGACGGAGATATATTTCACGGCGGAGCCGGGCGACGGGAAGCGGCGGGCGGCGAAGGAGTTTTTCGCCCGCGCGGCGCAGTGCCCGCTCGAGGAACTCAACAGGCACCTTTACGTCATGGAAGGCGAGGAGGCGGAGCGGCAGTTGTTCAGGGTGGCGGCGGGGCTGGACTCGATGGTCGTCGGCGAGGGGCAGGTGCTCGGGCAGGTGAGGCGCGCGGCGGAAGCGGCGCGCGACGAAAACGCCTCCGGCAAGGTACTGACCGCGTTGTTCCGCCAGGCGGTCGAGACCGGAAAGAGGGCGCGCGGGGAAACCGCCATATCCAAAAACGCCGTGTCCGTCAGCTCGGCGGCGGTCGAGCTTGCGGGTTCTCTGTTCGGCGCGCTCGAGGACAAGCGCGCGCTGATCATCGGCGCCGGAAAAACGAGCGAACTCTCGGTGAAGCACCTCCGCTCCGCGGGGCTGCGGAACGTCCTCGTCGCGAACCGCACTTATGAAAAAGCGGCGCAGCTCGCCGGGCGCTTCGGCGGCACGCCCGTCCCTTTCGACGAACTCGAGGCGGCGATCGCGGCGGCGGACGTCGTCATAAGCTCCACAGGCTCGGACGCGCACATCGTGGACCGCGACGCCATGATCGGGATCAT
>JBFMFE010000277.1:0-6617 GCA_040752295.1 bacterium | reverse complement strand
TGGGAATTGCAGGCATGGGCGGTAATTAGCAATCATTATCATTTCGTTGCTGTATCGCCGAAAGAACCCGAAACTATGCGCGAATTTATATACAATGTTCATAGGATAACGGCGACAAGGCTTAACGCGATGGACGGCGCGGCGGGGAGAAAAGTGTGGTATCAGTATTGGGATTCGCATATCACGTATCAGAAATCCTACTTCGCCAGACTGAAATACGTTCATTTCAACCCGGAGCATCACGGGATTGTTCAAAAGGCAGCGGATTATAAATGGTGTTCCGCAGCCTGGTTCGAGAGGACAGCAGGCAACTCATTTTATAAAACCGTAACGAGTTTCGGCACGAGCCGGATCCGTGTCATGGATGATTATTAGTGAAGGCGAACGCTAAATGAAATGTTTTGAGGAATCTCCTTGGAGTGCCTGTCCGCCGCCTGCCTGTGCGTGCCCGCACGCAGACAGGTGCCAACCTGTCTGCCAGCCAGGCAGGCGGCACAGGCAGGCGGCAAGGCATTGCCGCCTTCACTTTCGCGCGGAGCGCGAAAAATCAAGAAAAATCAAGGCGGCGATTGCTCGCCGCACTCCATGGCGCTTCGCGCAAAATGTGCCAACGAGGAACTCGATTTCATCGTCAACTACGACATCAAATACCGCATGGGAAAAGAAAATGATACAGGCTGTGAATAAAGGAAAAAAAACCGCTCATGGTTGTTTTTGAAACTCTCTCCATTCAAAATAAGAATATAAGGCTGACAGAGCCGCAGTGGTTTCATATAAGGCACAAACATTCGGAATGCGATGGTCAGACCGATAAAATGATTTCAACCATAACAGCCCCGGATGTTATTCTCCACGACAGAAGGGAAGATGTTTATCATTATTTGAGGCATTTTCAAGAAACGCCGGTCACCGAAAAGTTCATGCTGACAATCGTAAGGCATCTGAACGATGAGGGATTCGTCATCACAGCTTTTTTCGTATCAAAAATCAGGCTGGAAGGAAAGGTGAAAGTTTATGAGAAAAATATCTATAAGTTATGACAAGGAAGCGGATGTGGTTTATATCGGTTTCGGAGAGCCTGTCAAGGCGACAGGTGAGGAAATCAAGGAAGGCGTTTTCGCGAGGTATGATCCGGTTACGAACGAACTGGTCGGATTGACGATTCTGAACTTCTCAAAGAAATTTGACACGGAGCCAAGGGAATTGGAAGTGCCGTCAGCCGCCGCAATGTGATAAAACGCGATGCGCTCCATCCCGCCCTTTCGGGCGGGGTATTCTGCCCCGTCTTTTATAAAAATATAAGATTTTATGCGGTTTTTTGTAGGGCGGCCTGCCTGTGCCGCAGCCGTCACCTGTCTGCGTGCCTGTCTGCCGCCGTCGAATTTGATGTTTTTGACTTTTTGCGCCGGAATCAGCCTTTATCTGTCCGGTTTGAACGCGACAATGTCCACAGCGTATAATCCGGACGCCGCAATGAGACCGATCAGCCGCCTTTCTGCCGTTCTCATACTCGCACTGCTTTCGGCGGGAGCGGAGCGGAGCGCCGCCGTGGACGGAGAGATGAAAGCCCGCATCCGTGTGAACGCCGGGAAAGTCGTCACCGAAGTGAACCCCATGATATACGGTCATTTCATCGAGCATCTGGGAAAATGCATAAGGGATGGACTGTGGACGCCCGGCGCGCGCGGGCACGAACTGGTGCTCGGCGGCGTGCGGAGGGACGTCTTTCAGGCGATTTCGGAGCTTCAAATCCCGCTCCTGCGCTGGCCCGGCGGCTGCTTCGCCGACGGCTACCACTGGCGGGACGGCATCGGGCAGACACACCTGCGCCCCGTGCGCAAAAACCAGGCATGGGGAGGACAGGAAGACAACCTGTTCGGCACAGACGAGTTCCTGAAACTCTGCGCGGAACTGGGCATAGAACCGCTCATCAACGTGAACCTCGGTTCGGGAACGGCGGAGGAGGCGCGCGAATGGGTCGAGTACGTGAACGCCCCGGCGGACACTCCCCCGGGCAGCCTCCGCGCGCGGAACGGGCGCCCCGCCCCGTACCGCGTGCGGTACTGGGGCATCGGCAACGAGAGCTGGGGGGCGCACGAGATAGGCAGCTTCCGCCGCGGAAGGGACTACGCGGAAAAATACCTCTCGTTCCACCGCGCGATGAAGCAAGCCGACCCGGCGATAAAAGTGATGGCGGTCGGCGCCCTGCCGCCGCTCATAGACTGGAACAAGGAAGTGCTCGAGGCAGCCGCGGACTCGATTGACTTCCTCTCCCTTCACATATACTTTCCGAGTTTCATCTTCCCGCGGAAATACAAAAAGAAAGAGGACATGTACTACGGCATCGTCGCCAGCGGACGTAAACTGGAGGAACTGCTGGAGCAGTTCGACGCGGACATCCGGCGCTACGGCGGAAAAAACCCGGATATCCGCATCGCGCTCGACGAGTGGAACCTGTGGTGGGACGGGCAGCAGATCATCCGCGCGGAAGATTACGAGTTAAGCTCCGCGCTGTTCACCGCCGACGTCCTCGCGCGGCTTCAGCGCTGGAGCGACCGCGTCGCGTTCGCCAACTTCGCCCAGCTCGTCAACGTTCTGGGCGCGATCATCACAGACGAGAACAGCCTTTTCCTCACGCCTTCCTACCTGTCGTTTCTGCTCTTCCGGCGCCATTCCGGCGAACTGCTTGTCGAGTCCTCGACCGACGGACCCGTCTTCCGGAACCTGGAATTCGGCATCGTGCCGCCGATGTCCGACAATCCGCTCGTCGAATGCTCGGCGACGCTCGACGCGGCGGGCGGGAAACTCTCGCTTATCGTAATCAACAAGCATTACGACAAGCCCGTAGAGACGGAGATCGGCATCGCCGGATTCCCCCGCGCCGGCGCCGCGTCTGTCTGGGAAATCAACGGCGACTCGCCACACGCGATGAATTCGTTCGCCGAACCCGACGCCGTCCGCATCGTGGAAAAAACGGCGGTCGTTTCTTCCGACCCTTTCATCTACACGCTGCCGCCGCACTCGGTCACGGCAATCGTGCTCACACGCGATAACCGGCGGGAGTGAAGGCGGCGATGTCCCGCCGCCTGCCTGCCCTGTCTGCGCCTGCCTGGCTGGCAGACAGGTGCATCGCACAGGCAGGCGCGTCAGACAGGCGGCCGACGCCGCGATCCATCGTTACGAAGAACGTGCGAAAGTTTTTTCAAAGAGGCAAGATACGAATAATCCTGTATGAAACGATGCGCTATGCCTTCGTTCCCTTCTTCTCCGTCCGTTCGAGAATGTCTTTCAACGCCATGAGACCCAGTATGTAACTGAAACCGCCGAAGCCGGATATCTGACCCGCCGCAACGGGGGCGACGACCGAGTGCCGCCTGAATTCCTCCCGCGCGTGGATGTTGCTCAAATGCACCTCGACAACGGGCAGGTCCGTCGCCGCGAGGGCGTCGCGCACCGCGATGCTGTAGTGCGTGAACGCCGCCGGGTTGATAACTATGCCCTTGAACCCCTTCCTCGACGCCCCCTGCACGAGACCGACTATCTTTTCCTCCGAATTCGATTGTGCGATCTCGATGTCAAGACCGTTCGCGGCGGCAAACCCGCGCATCGCCGCGTTGACGTCCGCAAGCGTGTCCGCGCCGTAAACGCCCGGCTCACGCCTGCCTAAAAGATTGAGGTTCGGTCCGTGAATCACGAGGATTTCAGGCTCTTTCCCGCCCTTTTTCGTCTTTTTCTTCATGCCTCTCACCTCCACCGGATTTCTCCGGTCGGCGGCGCGATTATTCCACGGTCGCGAAAAACACGGCGGCGAAGCTCACACCCTCTGCTCAAGCTCCTTTCCGAGCTTGTCCTCGATGTCTTTCCTCGACGAAAAGCCCACGAGCCTCATTACCGCCTTGCCCCCGACGTAGAGGATGAGCGTCGGAACGCTCAGAACTCCCTGCTCCGACGCCGTCTCCGGCGAGCTTTCGGCGTCCACCTCGAACACATGCATCCTTCCCTCGTACTTCTCCGATATTTCCTTCACAACGGGGCGTATGAGCGAGCACGACTTGCACCACTTCGCGCAGAACGTCACCAGAGAGGGAATCTCCGATTCGAGCACGCTTTTCCTGAACCGCTCCCTGTCGAAGGTTTCCATGTCCTCCGCGGCGAAACCTCCCGCCACCCCGTCCATCCCGCAAAAAACCCCGCCGTGCCGTGTGATCTATCAGTTCGAACCTGTCATGTACAGGTGGGTACCCTCCGCGGCGCTTTCAGGAGTCCGCTCAAGGCGGCGTTCCTTCCCGCGCCGGCGCCGGGTTCCCTGTTGCATTATGTTGGTTCAACGGTAGATACCATCACGTACACAGCAGGGTCCTTTTTCCCGAATTGAATATAACATAATCCCGCCCGGATTTCAATCAAGGGGGGGATGTAAAAAAAACGTGAGGTTCTTCACGCCGCGCCGGCGGCGCGCGCTTGTTAAAACCGCGGAATGGGTATAGTATAAATCGAGGTGAGCGCCGGTGGCTGAAAACGGCGGAAAGAACAAAGGCGCCGTGGCGTCGGCGGAGAAGTCGCTGAACTATCCCCTTCTGCCGCTGCGGGACATAGTGATCTTTCCGAACATGATCGTTCCGCTTTTCATCGGGCGCGCGAAGTCCATCAAGGCGCTCGAGGAGTGCATGGTTTCGGACCGCCGGATCGTGGTGGTCGCCCAGCACGAGGCGGGGACCGAGGAGCCGACCGAGGAGGAGTTGTACCGCGTGGGGTGCCTGTCCGAGGTGCTGAACATGGTGAAGCTGCCGGACGGGACGATAAAAGCGCTGCTGGAGGGGCACTCGCGGGTGAGGATCAGGGAATACCTCGTTTCGGACGCCTATTTCGTGGCGAGGGTGGACACGATCGCCGAGACAGCGGCGAAGAACATCAGGGTGGAAGCCCTCATGAGGGACGTGCTGTACAAGTTCGACAGGTACATACGGCTGACCCGGACGCTCCCGCCGGAGGCGTACACGTCCGCAAGCTCCATAGACGATCCGTGCAGGCTCGCGGACCTGATAGCCTCGCAGATCGTCCTCAAGGTCGCGGACAAGCAGAGAATACTGGAGTCGGACGAGTCGGAGACGCGCCTCGAAATCCTGTCGGGAATCCTCGAGCACGAGCTTGAGATAATAGACATACAGAAGAAGATACAGTCGCAGGTCAAAAAGCAGATCGAGCAGACGCAGAAGGAATACTACCTCAAGGAACAGCTCAAGGCGATACACAAGGAACTGGGCGAAGAGGACGAGAAGACGGAGGAGATCGTCGAAATCCGCAGGAAGATGAAAAAGGCGAAGATGCCCAAGTACGCCGAGGAGAAGGTGGAGTCCGAGCTGAAGAGGCTCATGAAGATGCCGTTCGGGACCGCCGAGGCGGTGGTGGTGAGGAATTACATTGACTGGCTGATTTCGCTGCCGTGGTCGGCGAAGAGCGACGAGAACCACGACGTGGCGGCGGTGAAGAAGGTCCTCGACGAGGACCACTACGGTCTGGAGAAGGTCAAGGAGCGGATACTGGAGTACCTCGCGGTGAGGATACTCAAGGGTGGGAGGGGTCCCGAGGGAGCGATACTGTGTTTCGTGGGACCGCCGGGTGTGGGGAAGACGTCGCTGGGCAAATCAATCGCGCGCGCGCTGAACCGCAACTACGTGCGCGCTTCGCTGGGGGGCGTGCGCGACGAGGCTGAAATCCGCGGGCACCGCAGGACATACGTCGGCTCGCTGCCCGGGCGCGTTGTCCAGGCGATGAAGAAGGCAAAGACCGTGAACCCCGTGTTCCTCCTCGACGAAGTGGACAAGATGAGCATGGATTTCCGCGGCGATCCGTCGGCGGCGCTGCTCGAGGTGCTCGACCCCGAGATCAATTCCGAGTTCAGCGACCACTACCTCGAGATACCGTACGACCTGTCGCAGGTGATGTTCATCACGACGGCGAACCTTCTGCATCCGGTCCCCCCGGCGCTTCTGGACCGCATGGAGGTGATAAACCTTCCCGGGTACACCGAGGACGAGAAGATACAGATCGCCGTCAAGTTCCTGATCCCAAAGCAGATGGAGCAGAACGGGCTGAAGGACGGCGCCGTGCACATCTCCGGGGGCGCGATAAGGGAGATCATACGCCGGTACACGAGGGAAGCGGGGGTGAGGAACCTGGAGCGTTCCATCGCCTCCATCTGCCGGAAGCAGGCGACGAACCTGCTGGAGAACAGGAAGGCGAAAAAGCCTGCGAAGCTGCCGCCGGTCACCATGCGCAACCTCGAGAAGTTTCTGAGCCACCCGAAGTTCAGGTACGGGCAGATCGGGGAGAAGGACGAGGTGGGGGTGGCGACGGGATTAGCCTGGACGTCCACCGGCGGCGAGGTGCTCGAGGTGGAAGTCAACCTCATGTCCGGGAAGGGCAACCTCCAGCTCACGGGGCAGCTCGGCGACGTGATGAAGGAGTCCGCGCACGCCGCGCTCACGTACGCCCGGAGCAACGCGAAGAGATTCCGCCTCGCCGAGAATTTCTATAAGTCCATGGACATACACCTGCACGTGCCCGAGGGTGGGATACCGAAGGACGGACCGTCGGCGGGCGTCGCGCTCGCGTCG
>JBFMFE010000276.1:0-11360 GCA_040752295.1 bacterium | reverse complement strand
TTTTCGAGGGCGTCCTGCACGGCGAAGGCGAGGTCCATGTGATATTCGGAAAAAGGCTCGCTGGAGTTTTGGGTTCGCGGTTCGCCGAAGAGTTGTATCCACTCGTGTGTGTAGGGACCGCATTCGACGAATTCGCCGAAGAAGAACCGCGGGTTGACCCTGTAGACGTCGTCGTCTCCGGTGAGAAAGAGGACCCTGTTGACTTTTTCGATCAGTTCCGGGCGGCGGCTGCCGTAAGCGGCGAGTCCCATCAGCTTGCCTTCGCCGTCGTGCGGCTGAAATCCGAACCACTGTGTGAACTTGGTATAGAACCAGCCGAGGGAATGGGGGATTTTCCATTGTTTCAGGTGGTTTATCCTGCCTTTTTCCGCCGCCCAGAAGTTCGTGCAGTCGTCCTCGCCGTGCCCGTCGGCGGTGATGATCGCCGCATCGTCGAAACCGGACGGCATGAAGCAGGAACAGGCGTGGGCGAAGTGGTGGTTGACGAAGCGTATTTCGGGCGCCCGGCTTTCCGGGACGTTCCTGAGAAGGCGTTCGCGGATTTGGGTTTCAAGGTTTTCGGCTGTGTACCTGGACAATTTTCTTTCCTGCCAGTTCAGGACGAAGCGTGAGCAGGGACGGTACATGCGGCGGCAGGCGAGAAAGAATTCCTCCATGTGCGCCGGAAATTTATGCGCGTCCCATCCAACGGATATATAATCAACGTCCGCAATGGAGACGCCTCCCTCGCGAAGACAGTATTCCACCGACCCGGCGGGGAAGGCGTCGGGCGCGTGTTTCACGCGCGTGAAGCGTTCTTCCTCCGCGATGGCGGCAATCGTTCCATCCTTCACCAGCGCTGCCGAAGGGTTGAGTCCCTCGAACAACAGCCCGAGAACCGCCGGTTTGCGCGCCATCGGAGCCTCCTCTGGTTACGCTGTTGACGGTTTACACGTTTCCGGTCCGGACGTCGGCGGGGTGATCACCCTTCCCGGAGCCTGTCGAAGGGGAAAACGTAATAGAGACGGCTGAAGTTCCGTAGTATCTCCTCCGCGCCCGCGCGGCGGAGGGCGGAACAGTCGCCCACCATCCGCGTGAAGTACGAGTAGCCGGTCTCGGTGGCGCCCCACGCCTGTTTGAACCTGTACACGCCGCAGTCGCGGTTTTCGGACGCCCCCCAGTTGAAGTGTTCAAAGCCTTCATCGCGCGCATCCTTGAGGGCGACGTCGAGCAGGTGGCTGTTGCCCTGGTACGCCCTGAAAGCCCTGTCGAAGCAGGTTTCATGGCACATCACACCATTGCGGTAGAGAAGGACGAGGAGACCCGAGACGAGGTTCGCGTCCGCGAAAGCGAAGTAGAAGCGGGCGCGGTTCCGCGGCGTCATCACGCGCGCGATGCTCTCGAAGAACGCGCGCGGTTTCGCCGCCAGCCCTATCTGTTTCATGTTCGTCGCGTACGTTGAATAGAAAAGATCGAGGTTTTCCGCCGTCGGTTCCGTGCGGTGCGTCACGCCCATCGCGTAAGATTTTCTGATGTGATTCCGGACGCTGGGCTTGTAAACGAGCGGACGTGTGAGGTCCGAGAACTGCGTGACGCGGTCGTAGATGAAATCGGGCTGGACGTCCTCGATGTACCACCCGCGCAGTTCGGTTCTCAGCGGGGACATGATGAACGTCGCCGTGAGGCACCGGGATTCCGCGGCGAAAGCAAGCGCGCGGCTGATGAGCGCGCGGAAGACCTCGCGCGGCTTGCCGGTTTCGCTGTGGAGGCATACTCCGCCGTAGCTGCCGCTGAGCGGAAGCGAGTTGAACACCGCTCCCAGTCCGGTCGTGCGGATGAAGGCGGGGAGGACTCCCGCGGGCTGTCCGCGGTCGCGGCAGACGAAATAATAAGATGGGTCGCCGAGCGTTCCGCGCAGAACCTCCCTCCACTCGAGCGTGTGCAGCGCCGTGCTGTCGGGAGACGAGTCAATCACCGACTCGTAATCGTTCGCGCTCGCCGTGCCGGTTTCGACGACTCCGATTTCCAGGCTCATGATTTTGAGGGGGTCGGCGTTCCGGACTTCGGCGGCGGCAGCCTCCCGCCGGAGCGCCGGCGGCGGAATCGCCGCGTTTCACGACGGGTTCGCGGCGTACCATCGCTTCGCGGCGGCAAGCCCCTCGTTCAGTTCGACGCGCGGCGAGAATCCGAGCAGTTCGCGCGCTTTCGAGACGTCCGGCACGCGAAGCTCCACGTCCGTGAACTCTATCGTCTCCATTCTGATCGGCGACCTGCTTTTACATAGGGCGACTATGAGCTTCGCGAGGTGATATACGGAAACCGTGTTCATCGGGTTGCCGACGTTGAAGACCTCCCCCACCGCCGCATCGCGGACGAGCGCCGCCTCGAGTGCGTCCACCATGTCGTCAATGTAGCACCATGACCGTATCTGGGAGCCGGTGTTGTGGACCGTAAGGGGTCTGCCGCGCAGCGCCTGGAGAATGAACGTCTTGACGGCGTGCTCCCCCAGGCGCCGCGGTCCGAAGATGTTGAAGGGGCGGACGATGACCGTCGGGATACCGTGTTCCCGGTGATAGCTCTGGACGAGGTGCTCGCCGGCGATCTTGCTTATGGAATAGCTCCACCTCGGGTCCTTTACGGAGCCGAAGACCGAGGACGCTTCCTCGTTGACCCGGTAGGCGTTCACGCCGAAGACCTCGCTTGTGGAGAAGTAGAGGAACCGCTCAAGACCGGGCGTCTGCGTGGCGGCGTTTAAAACGAACGACGAGCCGATGAAATTGGTTTCGATAGTCCTGAGGGAATCCTTCAGGACGCGCTGGACACCGACGACGGCGGCGGCGTGCACGACGTGCGTCACGCCGTCCGCTGCGCAACGCAAGGTCTCCCCGTCGGTCACGCTTCCTTTGACCAGTTTCACGTTCGGGCGGCGCTCAAGACCTGTGTAAGCGATGGAATTACCCTTGAAATCGGTATCGTAGAGGATGACCTCGTTGCTGCCGGCAAGGCGCACGGCGAGCGACGAGCCGATGAAGCCGCCGCCGCCCGTGATGAGTATTTTTTTCCCTTTTAGAGTTTTGCTTTCGTGTTTTTTGCGCATCATGCCGTTAACTCCCGCGGTGTTCTGTGCGTGGTTCCCGCCGTCCCCGGTTTCTCCGCGGTCGGGTTTGCCGGGAACGGGCGTTCACTCAGTCCTCGAGGACCTTCATCAGCGCCTTGCCGTAATCGTGGTCCCAGCGGAGGATTGACCAGGTGGTGCAGCGCCCGCAGTAGGGCCAATCCCGGAAATTCAGTTCGAGATGATCCCGGCGGAGTTTCTCCATCTGCCCGCTGCGCCACGCCTCTTCGAGGGTGGTTCCGTCGTTCATGTCGAAGAGCACGGATTGGCTGCACCAGTCGTTGAAGCAGTAGCGTATTCTGCCGTCGCTGGTCACGGTGGTGCGGCGCCACGGGACGAGGCAGGGGCGGCGTTTCGCGGTGTCGCCCCGCTCGCTCTTTCCCTTCACAAGCCCGCCGAAGTTCGTAAACACCCTGATTATCACCCTGTCCACCCTCTCCCGCCAGTACCGCTCGAAAGGCTCCGCCTCCTTTTCGGTCTCGGGCAGAACGATCATGCTGACCATGATCTTCGTACGCGACTTCGTCCTGTCCCTGCGTTCCACCAGCGCGTTCACGCGGCGGACGATTTCCTCGTACTCCCCGTCCCCGCGCCCGGGTCTCAGGGCGCGATAAGTTTCGGGGGAGAAAGAGTTGAGGCTCACTTCCACGACGTCAATGCCCGTGTCCATGAGGCGCTCTATCCTTCCGTCGTCGAGGAGCGTGCCGTTGGTGTTCAAGACGGTCGGGCGCAGGTTTTTCTTTTTTGCGTATTCCGCCATTTCGAAGAAGCGGGGATGGAGCATCGGCTCGCCGTCGCAGGTGAAGCGGAGGATTGCGCCCGGATGCGCCGCGATCTCGTCGGCGATCCGCGCAAAAAGACCCCAATCGAGGTACGCCGGTCTGTAATCGTCCCTGTTCTTTATCTCCCCGTACGCGCAGTGCGTGCATTCGAGGTTGCAGGCGTTCGTGACGACAACGTGGGTCATCGGGGGAAACGCGGCGTCCGCCTCGCCTGCGAAGCCGTATCTTATCTCTTCAGCCATTCTTCCACCTTTTGCTTTCTAACCGGGTCGGTTCTGAAATTGATTCTCTCCCAGGCTTCCCTGCGGAAGCGCAGCACGTCGTCGGGCGTGAAATCCGGAGTGCGTATATGCCCCCTGCCGAAGCCGAACACGAGGTCGTCGTCGTTGAATCCGTCAACGAAATATCCATCGCGCTCGCATATGCGGTAAAGCTCCGTTCCGGGATAAGGCGTGGCTATCGAGAAGGAGACGTAATCGCATTCGACGTCTTCGGCGAACCGGATGGTCTGTTCGATCTGCTCTTTCGTTTCGCCGGGGAAGCCGATGACGAACATTCCCGTTGTTTCTATTCCGAGTTCTTTGAATTTTTTCGTATAACGCCGGGCTTTTTTGAGGTTCAGGGGTTTGCGGATGACTTTTGAGACGACCTCCTGGCATCCGCTCTCGAAGGCGAGGTAGACCGCGTAGCAGCCGCTCTGCTTCATCTTCTCGATCAGAGGCTCGCTGATCGCGTAAAGCGCCAGCCCGTTGGGCGTCATCCAGGCGAGATCGAACCCGCGCTTGACCATCCCGTCGAAGATCGCCTCGGCGCGCGCCCTGTCCCACGTCAGGTTGTCGTCCAGGAACGCCAGTTCCCTTATACCATAGTCCGTTATAAGCCCTTGTATCTCGTCGAGCACGCGCGCAGCCGAGTGGGCGCGGAACCGCCGTCCCATCATGTGCGCGGCGTCGCAGAATATGCACCTGCCTGGGCAGCCCCTGGAGGTGAATATGCTCGTGTGCGGGCGGCGCAGCGGACCGAAGCGGTAGGACCTGTCGGCGTGGACGTAGAGGTCCATCCGCAGTTTGTGCCTTGCGGGGGGCGGGAGGGCGTCGAGGTTTTCGATGAAGTTTTTTTTCGGCGCTAACGCGGGTCTGCCGTTCTCCCTGCGTCCGATGCCGTCGGGCAGTTCGGCGTCGTCGCCGGATTCAATCGCCCGCACGAGAGCGGAAAAAGCGAGGTCTCCTTCACCGAGCACCACGTAATCCAGGTTGGCGTCGCCGAGCGCCTTTTCCGGCTGCGTCGTGGGATAAATGCCGCCCATAACCGTAATTGCGTCCGGGCGTACCTCGCGCGCAAGGCGAAGTGTTGCGTGCGCAGTGGGATACTGGTCGGTTCCAGCCACGGACAAGCCTATCAGATCGGGATTGAAATCAGCGAGGCGCCGCGTTATCTCGTCGTCGGTCAGACCCACGCGTTTTACCGACGGCGCGTACGACGACTCTTGTTCGTAGCCTTCCATCACGGTATCGAGGACCCGCACGTCGTAATCCTTTTCGAGCACGGCGGCGAGGCAGGCGATGCCGAGGGGTGGAGCGATTCGCTTTTTCGCGTCCACGTCCGGCATGACAAGAGGGGGGACGATGAGCATTATGCGCTCGATTCTGCGCTTCAGCGGCACGTCACTCCTTCACTATCGCGGACTGCACTGTTTCGGCGGACCGGCGCCGCCTGACCCGCACGTTGTAGATGCTCGAAGCGGCGGAGAGCAGTTCCCTGGAGCGCCTGTTTAACTCGTCGCTCAACTCCAGGGCGCGCTCGACGGGTATCCTGTCCGAATACAGGGGCACGTTGGGGAAAACGAAACCGGGACTCACGGTATCGAGCCAGTTGTGTCCGCGCCACCGGGGGAGCGAGAAGAACAGCTCGGTGCCGGGGAATATCATGACGGGGTAGAAATCGCCGGGGTAAAAACGGTATTCGGTTATCCATCGTTCGATGACGTCCATCTGCGCGAGGAGGTCGTCTTCCGTCTGTCCGGGAAGCCCCACGATGAAATGCGCCATGGGTGTGATTCCGGCGTCGTGGGTCGCCCGCACTCCGCGCTCGATCTGCTCGAAGGTCTGGTCTTTGCGCACCGCCTCCAGAAAAGCGTCGTCCAGCGACTCCACGCCGTACGAAATCATCACGCAGCCGGCGCGCTTCATCGCGGCGAGCGTCGCGGGGTCAACCACCGTCAGCCGTCCCATGGCGTACCATTTAAGGCGGTTCAGTCCGCGCCTGACCATCTCGTCGCAGACCGCCTTCACCCACCGGCGGTCCACCGTGAAAAGGAGGTCGTAGAACAGAAGACCGGGCTGCGGATGGCGTTCGTTCAGCGACTCGATCTCGTCGCAGACGCGCGAGGGGGAGTTTCCCTCCCAGCGCTGGAAGGCTCTTGAGATGCAGAAGCGGCATCTGTACACGCAGCCCCGGCTCGCGGATATTCCGTTGGCGTCAATCTTCCCGTGCACCGGCGAGTCTATGTAGGTCGTGTACTCGTTCATGGGGAGCAGGTCGCGGGCGGGCGGGGGGATTTCGCCGAGGGGGAAATTAGGTTCCGGGGGGTTCTTCCTGACTTTTCCATCTTTTCCGGGCGTGCAGACGCCCGGCAGTTCCTCGAATCGTCCCCCGTCGCGCACCGTCCGGCACAGTTCGAGGAACGCCCGCTCGGCGTAGCCCGGGATGACGGCGTCGGCAAGCCCGAGGCTCAGGACGCCGTCGGGGTCGCCGCTCGGGTGGGGTCCGCCCCAGACCACCGGCACGTTCAGCTCGCGTTTGCAGAACCGCGCCAGCGTGGTCGCCGCGGGGAAATTGGTCGTCATGGCGGAGATTCCCACAAGGTCCGGCGCCGCCCCGGAGAGGAGTTGCTCTCTGCCGTTCCAGGTCTCCTCGTTTCGGAAATCAACGATGCGCACGTCCTCGAAGCCGTTCTCCCTGAGGACCGCGGCGAGGGACGCTATGCCGAGGGGCGGCATGTAGTGATGTATCTCTCCGCCGTGGTAACCCGCCGGTTGAGCGAGAAGGATTTTCATTAAGAATCGGTGGATTTGCGCATCTTTTTTGACCCGAAGCGGTTACTCCGGGGAAGTCCGGGCGCGCCGTTCAAGATAATTATAAAATCGCGGTATTACCGCTTCAAGCGCGCCGTCTCCCGCGCGTTGCGCGGCTTCATCGTAAAGTATTCGTCGCGGAGCACGCCCATCACGACCTTGTTCACGCGGCGCCCGCCGTATTTTTCGTGCCGTCTCAACAGCCCCTCTTTTCGGAAGCCGGCAGCCTCGTACAGCTTTCGCGCCGCGGCGTTTTCCTCGTGTACGAGCAGGCACACCCTTTCGAGGTCGAGAGCCGTGAAGCAGAAACGGAGGAACAGTTCCACCGCCTCGAGGGCGTACCCCCTGCGGCGATCCTTTTTGTCTCCGATGAAAACGTTCAGTGCGCCGTTCCGGTCGGGTTCGCTGATGTTCTGAATTCCCACGTTTCCAATGTGCCGCCCGGTGCGGGTTATGACTATCGCCGCGACCAGTTTCGTCGGGTCGTTCATCATGTTTTTGTGCCAGGTCCGCTGCGAATCGAGGGTCACGGTGGTGCGTATCCCCAGCAGATACGCGGTCTCGGGATCGTTTATCCACCGTGCGACGCGTCCGAGGTCGGATACACGGAGGTTCCTGATGGTCACGCGTCCGCCCTTGATGAATATGCGCCGGTTCATGGATGGGACGTCATCGCGGCGACGCCGCGGGGTTCAGTCGCGGCGTCCCGGTCAGACCTCCTTCCACACGTTCATGATGTCGTAGGAGCGTTCGTAGCGGGTGAGCACGTTTTCGGTCGGTCCGTCCTCTATCAGGTTTCCGCCCCTGATCCACAGTACGCGGTCGGTGAGTGTGCGGATGAGGGGAAGGTCGTGAGACGCGATGAGAATCGTGGTTCCGTTTTTGCGGCGTTCCTTCAGCTTCTGAACGCAACGCTGCTGAAATCCGAGGTCGCTGAACGCGAGCGTTTCGTCAATCACGTAGCCGTCCGTTTCCTTGAAGATCATCACCGAGAAGACGAGTCGCAGCCTCATGCCCGCGGAGTAGGTGCGCAGGGGCATGTTGACGAATTTCTCCAGTTCCGCGAACGACACGATCTCGTCGAATTTCCTTCTGATTTCCGCCTTCTTCATGCCGATCATCGTCCCGAAGAGGTATATGTTGAACGCCCCGGAGAAGAAATCGTGCGTTCCTAGTCCCAGGACCATGATCGCCGTGAGATCGCCGGCGACGGAAACGAAGCCGGACGTGGGGCGCGCGATGCCGAGAATGGTTTTCATGAGCGTGGTCTTGCCCGCGCCGTTGCTCCCGACCACCGCCGCGGATTCGCCCCGTTCCATTTCAAAACTCACGTTGTCGAGCGCCGTTATGGTATTGACGGGTTTCATCAGGCGCGCCTTTTCGAGGAGCACGTGGTACGGCTTGCCGTACTTCTTGTAGACTTTCGTCAGCCCTTCGACCCTGATCTGGTTCATCCGAGCTGGTCCACCGCGTAATAGCGGAGCCTGTCGAACACAGCGCTTCCGACCGCGAAGACCGCCGCCGCGGTGAGGCTGAATATCAGCACGTCGCGCGCCGCGGGCGCCCTCGCGTTCATCACCACGTCGTGATACATGTTGAACATGCCGGAAACGGGGTTCAGCTTCAGTATGATCCGCGCCTTTTCCGGCAGCATATCACCCGTGTAGTACAGGGGCGAGAGTATCATCCAGACGTAGAAAAAGTGAGGCATGATCTGAACCAAGTCGCGCACCCAAACGGCGAAACATGCCAGCAGGTATCCCAGCCCGGCGGCGAAGAGAAACTGTCCGGCGATCGGCACGACGAGCCACAAAAGGTGCGGTCCAACCCCGTAGTCGGTGAAGATCAGCAGTCCGGCGAGTACGGCGAAACCTACAAGCTGCGTGAACGTCTCGGCGATGACACCGTAGATCGGAAGAATGTGCATCGGAAATATCATCTCGGTGACTATATGCCTGTAATTGATGACCGAGTTCGTCGCCGCGATAACGCCCTGCTGGAGCGCGAGCCACGGAATCATCCCGCACAGGATGTAAACGGCGTAATCGGCTGGACCCGTGCCCGGAGCTATACGCGCCCTGAAAACGTAAGCCGCTATGAACGTGAAGAGAAGCGAACGGATGACCGGCTGCGCGACGACCCACGCGAAACCGAAAACGGACTCGGCGTACGTCACAGTTATACTGAACAGCACCCACCTGTAGAGAAGCGAGCCGTGGCGTGCGAGCGTCCTTACGGTGTTAAGCATTCCCTGTCCATCCCATTGAAAAGTAGCACATTCTTGATTTCGGCGCAAAAGGTTTCTTTTTCAGATTATCGCCATTTGGCTTTTTGAGAAAGGCTTGACTAATTCCTTTTTTGCGGGCGGGACGCGCACTGACGGGCGCTCCGGGAAAATCGAACTTTTTATGCCGGGATCAAACATCAAAGGGAAACATGGCAGGGTTTGTTTCACTTACGGCAAGCAGAATTTCACGGGCATCAGATATTGCCGTCTTCGCTTCCTCCGCGGAAACGTGTATCAGACTGCCGTAGTCGCCGACCATGCGCAGCCTGTGGAGTTTCTTGTACCTGTCGCCGAGGGAAACAGACCACCTGCCAGACCGAACCAGCCCGAAGTGAACTTCGTTTTCAACCGCCGAATGTTTCTTAAAACCTTTTCCCTCTAAAGCGAAGAGCGCGGACACGGCGTGAAAAACGGCATAGTAAGCCCGGCTTGCCGCGTCATCGGGAGATACTTCCCTTCCGAGTTCGGCGATCAGAAACGAGTTAACAGCCCTCAACCAGTGATCCTTTGCCTCCGGAATGCTGCTCACAGAGGTATCCCTTCCTTGCGAACTTCCCTGTAAAATCCGCAAGCGGCGGACTCAAACCCTTCACGGTCCACGGGGATGATACTTACCGGTTTATAGTCATCTTTCATCTCCAGTTCCAGATCGGAAACTGCGTCTACCGTCGCGCTTATTTCCTTGTAAACCAGTATTGGACCTTCCAGAACGCACAGGATGTCAATATCGCTGTCCGGCCCCGCGTCGCCACGCGCATGGCTGCCATAAAGAATAACGCCCTTCAACCTTTCGCCATAAAGATTTTCGAGTCTCTCCTTAATCCGCTTCAGCAATTCATCGAGCGCCATTGCATCATTTCCTCATTACCCTTGTAACTTCGGTCAATTATAAACCGCTGATGTAATAGTTGTAAATTGACGCAGGAGGCGCGGCGAGGGGCGACGGCGCGCCTTTACAGCCGCGCTGATGAACCTTTCAGTAGTTGGGACGCAGTTGAAAAAACCGTGTCTCGAACCGTTGTCATTATGAACAACGTATTAAATTATGCATTTTTATACGTCATCCGCGAAACGGGAACCTCTGGAAGCGCGAAAGTTCACTATTCGCTTCCAGAATAGTACAATTCCGCTGTTTCCGGGACGAAAAGGGGGATGCCGCGGATTACGGGGTACCTGTTTCCGGACGGGGTTCTGTATTCGTTTGATGTGGGGTCGAAGGTCAGCGGTTCATGCGTGCGCGGGCAGACGAGAAGCTTGTGCACGTCAGTTTCCGTGTCCGAGACTTCCTTTTTTTCCGTTTCCCCGCGTTTCCGGACAACGAAAAAAAGTTCGATGCCCTTGTCCGTCGGCGGATTGTTCACTTCGTACAAAACCAACGCGAGTTGTAGGGTTTTCCAAGCCAGGCGCAATATATTTTTCACTACCGGCGTCATCATCGCCGCCGAATGCCAAACGAGCACGCCCCTGTTTATCCTGTAAAACGTCGCCATTAACTGGGTGTATAAATTCACCCTGTGCGAGGAAGTGGTCAAGAGCGGCATCGAGCACTTTCTCAAGGTATTCCGCCTTTTCTGACGGAATCTTTCTCCTCAGGGTCAGTGTACATATATAAGCAAACGGCGAAAGCAGGCAGGGCAGCAACTCCATCGGGAGCCATAAAAAAAAGCCCATAAGAGATGGAGACCTCCGAATTTTTTAAGTTTCGCGATCAACGGGTCGCCGCCCCCGGATGCTCCTTTATCACTTTCACCAGCGGCTTTCAATCGGGTTAGATACTCCCTTGTGTTCTCAGCGAAATCCCAGTCGCGTGTTATGGCATTTTTCATAACGAGTAATATCTTTTCAACAACGGTTCCTGGAAATTTGATCCCGGCGCAAAAAGTTCAAAACAGGAGTGCAGAAGGTCTTGACTGTCATTGCGAGGGAGCCGAAGGCGACCGAAGCAATCTCAAAAAAAGCCAGTAAAAAAACTTGAGATTGCTTCGCTTCGCTCGCAGTGTCAAGCGGCGGGCGTTTTTGACCCCCTTTAGGCGTCCAAAGTTGACCCCTCTGGAGTGGCGGTTTTTCTCGTGTACGCACGCGCAGCGCGTGCGCGCGCGCGGGCGCGTGTACGCGCGCGAGGC
>JBFMFE010000275.1:0-4126 GCA_040752295.1 bacterium | reverse complement strand
CGCCTTGTTTCCCGCGCTCCGCGCGGGAGTGAAGGCGGCGATGACTCGCCGCAGTCCAAGGCCTGCCTGCCGGCAGGCAGGCGGATGACGTCGCAATCCATCGTGACGAAGAATGTGCGAAAGTTCATTCGGGGAGAAAGCCCGCGGCGCGCGGCGAAAGCCGAAAAGCTCCGATTGATTTGCATTCGGAACGGAAAGCGGATAGTATATGAGTTTGTATGAGCGAGGAGGGGGAAAGGTGAAAACAACCGAATTATTGAGTAAGACCGACATTTTCGACGGGTTGAGCGACGAAGACCTTGAAAAGATCGCCGCCGGATGCATCGAGCGCGATTATCCGATCGGAACCGTCATAATCGAGGAAAACGAACCGCCCAAGGAGATGCTTTTCATCGTAAAAGAAGGGGAAATCATGGTGACCACCGGGCAGCCCGAGAAGACGTCCGACGAAACGGACTCGCTGCTCTCCACGTTCGGACCCGGCGAGGCTTTCGGGGAAGTGTCGCTTCTGGACTATCACCCCCACTCTGCGACCGTCCGCGCGCTCTCGGACACCAAACTCATCCTCCTGCCCGCGAGCAACCTGTTCGCGATCATCGAGGGCGACAAGAACATCGGCTACGTCGTTATGAAGAACCTCGCCACGATGGTCTGCGGGCGCCTCAGAAGCTCAAACTTCGCGATAAAACACTTCGGCTACTGGGGCAAGCCGGAAGAATTCAAAGAGCAGTAACGCTGCCGCGCGCAGGGTCAGCGGTTTCGCCCCCGCCCGGGGGCGCGATTCGAAACAGCGCATGAAGATCAGCATCGCGGTTTCCACGCCGGACGCGAAGTTCAGCGCGCTCGCGCTGAAGGGAGGCATGGAGGAGAACCTGGGTCTCGTCAGTTCGCTCGGCTTCCACGGCGTCGAAATCTCCGTGCGCGATCCCTCGACGCTCGACGCCGGGGCTTTACGGAAGCTGATAAAAAAGCACGACGTCGCGGTGTCCGCCATCGGCACGGGCAGGGCATTCGGCGAAGACGGGCTGAGCTTCACCGACCCCGATCACGCCGTCAGGGAGGCAGCCGTTGAAAGGATCAAAGCCCAGATCGATCTCGCCGCGGGGTTCGAGGCGGTCGTGATCTTAGGGCTTATACTCGGCAGGAGGGAAATGAACCCGGAAACCCGTCGTCTCGCCCTCGACTGCGTCCGCTCCTGCGCAGACCACGCCGTGTCGAAAGAAGCGCGGCTCGCAATCGAACCCATAAACCGCTACGAAACGGGGTTCATCAACCGGGTTGACCAGTGCCTCGAATTCATAGGCGGGATTGACAGTCCTTCGTGCGGCATTCTCCTCGACACGTTCCACATGAACATCGAGGAGCCGGACGTGTACCGCAGCATCGGGGAGGCGGGGAACCTCATCCGCCACGTTCACGTTGCGGACAGCAACCGCTGGCACCCGGGGGCGGGGCACCTCGATTTCGGGCGCATAATCGGCGCGCTCCGCGAAACCGGGTACGACGGCTTCCTGTCCGCGGAGATACTCCCCATGCCCGATCCCCGCGCAGCCGCCGCCGGCGCCGCGCGCACGCTTCTGTCCCTGCTCGGAGAGACCGGGTAATCAAAGGGATTGGTGGAAAATCCGGACGGGCGCTTGTTTTTCGATTTTTCCGCGCCGTTTCGCGGATGAAAGATTCGCAGCTTCCGTCTGATTTCGCGGCTCGCCGCGCGATCAAAACGTTCCGGATGCGAGGGAGTCCGTCGAGTCTTTCAGGCTCTCAACGAGCCGGGGGAGGTCTTCGGCGAGGACGCTGCAATAGGCGATACGCACCGCGTTGATTCCGAGCTGGGGGATTTCGGAGGCGACCACACCCACCCTGTGAGTCTTGAGCATGTGATCGGCGAGTTCGAACGCCCTCACGCCGGACACGTTCACGTGGCAGAAGAACCCGGAGTTGAACGGCGCCGGCGCGAGGCGGGGGGAGGATTCGCGCATGAGCCGGGAGAGGGAATACCATCTGTCCCCGATGATCCGCCTGATTTTTTCCCGTTCTTCGCTCACTTTATCGTTCACGTCGAGCGCCCGCGCCGCCGCCGACTGGACGAGATGCGGGCTGTTGGAGAGGGTTCCGCGGATGAAGGCGGCGAGCTTGTCCTCGAGGGTCCGCTCCCGTTCGCCGGGGTTTCCCGTGTCATGCAGACCGGCGGTGACGCACGCCACGCGCCCGCCGTAGAAGAGGAACTCTTTGGAGAGGCCGTCCAGTTTGAACGGGAAGACGTTCGGGTGGAGATTGACGAAGTCCGCGAAGGGCGAGTAGCGCGGCACGGCGGGGTCGTAAACGTATCCGTCGTAGGCGTCGTCGAAGATGAGTATCACCTTCGCGCCGGCGTCTGCGGTCTCGAGCGCGGCGGCGCGTATTTTTTCCGACTCCGCGCCGTCGGGCATGTATCCGCTCGGGTTGTTGGGGAAGTTGAGGATCACCACCACCCTGCCGTCGCGCCGCGCTGCGTCCTTCAGCGCCGTTGAGAACGCCGCGACGTCCATCCGGTCGCCGTCGAACAAATTGAACGAGACGACTTTGAGACCTAATATTCCCTCGAGAATGAGGTCGTAATTTTCCCAGCGCAGGTCGGAACAGAGGACTGTTTCGCCCGGGGAGAGGAAAAGCCTGCACAGGAAATGGAGACCGACGGTCACGCCGGGCACGACGACGGGAGTCGAGACAAGCTCATCGTGGAGCGGGCGTCTTGCGGCGGCTTTCTGGAGGACCCACTTTTTCCATTTTCTCCTGAACTCCGGCAGTCCGGCGATAGGGGCGTAGGGGTAGATTGACTCGGAGGGCAGATTTTTCACGATCTCGTGCACGGCGGGCAGGAAGCAGGTGATCACGTCGGTGGAATCGGTGTCGAGGAAGTCGCGCGCGCGCGCCATCGCCGAGCCTATCGTGGCGTTGAGTTCGGCTTCCTTTTTCGCGCGACCGAGCCAGTAGAAGATGCCCCTGGGGAGCGTGAGGTCTCTGAATCCGTCCGCGAACAGTCCGGTGTCAGTGCTTGCGCCGCGGGGCATGTTCAGCCGTACGTCCCTTTCTTGTTTTCAGCGAAGCGGCGGGTTTTTCGAGGTCGAGTTCCACCGTCCCCGCGTCGCCCCAGAGGCGGTGCAGACCGTAGTATTCCCTCGTCTCGGACAGGAAGAGATGGACGATAAGGCTGCCCGCGTCCAGGACGATCCAGCCGGAGTTCGAGTCGCCTTCCACGCCCGGCGCGGCGGCGTCTGCGCGCTCCATCGCCTCGAGCGCCGCGTCTTTGAGCGCGTCGAGATGATACCTGTTCTTCGCCGAGCACAGCAGGAAGTAGTCGCATATTCCGCTCAGTTTTCTCACGTCGAACAGCTCGACGTCGAAGCCCAGTTTTTCGTGGACCTGCGCCGCAACGTTTTTCGCGAGCGTCTTCGCTGCTCTCATCCCGGGAGGATGAAAAAACCTCTCCCTGATTCACGCCGTCAGATCGGCTCCGCCGCCCCGCGCCGCATTTCCACCTTGTCTTTTCCGACGATCAGCTTCATGTGCGCGATGGCGTCCACGTGCGGCTGCGGGACGATCCCCGCGCCGATCAGTTCCGCGATCTTCGAGTCGAAAGGCGTCTTTCTGTAAACCACGAGGACGGTTTTATCGTACTCGAAGTTGTCCGCGTTGGCGGTTTCGACGACCTGGAAACCGTAGTATGAAAGTCTTCGCGCGTACGTGTCGGCGATGCCCGAGACGCCGCATCCGTTCGCCACCTCGATCTTCACCCGCCCGTTGTCCGGGTGAAAGCCTCCCCTCAGCACGCCTGCGACCATGTAGGCTGTCTCCTCGTAATCGGGGATTATGTAGGACACGCCGTTCAGTGTCGTGTCCTCGCCGGGCATGGTGTACATCCTGAGATTGCGTTTGACATCGTCCCTGTTGAGGAATCTGGACAGGAAGATCGCGTCGGCGAGGGTGAAGTTGGTGAAGACGAGGCGTTCCTTCTGGAGCTGCACCATCAGCTTGTGGAGGCTGCCGAGCATCTCGAAGGACAGGGCTTTCCTTGCGAGTGCGTTGAGGAGTTTCTGCTGGCGCTCGATCCTGCCGAAGTCGCCCTTCCAGTCGTGCCTGTATCTGG
>JBFMFE010000274.1:0-6129 GCA_040752295.1 bacterium | reverse complement strand
TTCTAACTCGGAACAAACGAAAAATGCGTCACGGAACACGGAGTCGCCGACCTCGTCGGCAACGTCTGGGAATGGACCGGCGCGACTAAAAAAGACGCCGTCTACAGGGGAGGCGACTCGCACGAAAGCAGCGGCTCCAACTTCAAACAATGCTCGCCCCTCTTCAAAAACCTGAAAATCCAGTCGCCCGACTTCAGATCGCCAAGCGTGGGGTTCCGCTGCTGCAAATGAACGAAAACGAGCGAAAGGAACGGAGACCGATGAAACGCAGATTTTCCGCCGCCGGCGCGGCGCTGCTTCTGTTGCTCTCCTCAGCCGCGCCCGCCGCGCTTTCCGACCCCAGGATCGATCACATCGCCCCGGATGGAAGGTTCATAATCTACGGCGACCTCACCGGTGTCTTTCGCGCCGGCGACAAGGTACTCGTGAGGCGCGACGGCAAAAACATCGGCGCCGCCGTCGTCTCCTCCATCTATCCCTCGTACGTCACCTTCAGGACGCTTTCGCTCGAAACCGGCGCGTGGCTGGAAGAGGGCGACCTCGTACGGAATCTCGGCGCAGGCGCGGGAACGATCAGGGAAATCCAGCCGAACCTTCGCGACCCGGCGGTTGACAACATCTCGCCCGACGGCGCCCTACAGTGCTACGGCGACCTCGGGGAGAGGGGTTTCCGCAACGGCGCTCTCGTCGAAATCCTGCGCGACGACGCGGCAATCGCCGCCGCGGAAGTCGTCGAGGTCGGAACCCACATCACGACGCTTAAACTGATAGGCGCCGCCGGAGCGGAAGTCCGAACAGGCGACAAAGTACGAATCCCCCCCGATGTCTCCAAACAGCTCGGCAGTCTCTCCACCGCCCCGCCCGCCGCCGCCCTTACCGCCCCGCAGGACATCGAACATAAAAAACAGAGCGGGGAAACCAGCGGAAAAGCCGAAAAGAAAATAGAGAAAAGCACGAAAGCAAAAAAAGAAATCGAAGACCCAATCGAAAAGAAAATCTGGGAAACAAAGAAATAACGCCCCCCTCGCTTCCGGACACATCCCCGCGCCGCCGCCCGCAAAACCGCGCCAGTTTCCGGCGCAATCGTGTATAATAAAAGATGGAGGGCGCGCGTGCCGGTCTACGAATACGAATGCAGAAAATGCGGCGAGAGGCACGAGTTTCTCGAATCGCCGGGTTCCCCCATGCCGGTGAAAAAGTGCCGGAAATGCGGAGGCGTGCGGTTCAAACGCGCCGTGTCCGGCTTCACCTACAATCCCCCCGTAACGCTCGAAGACCTCGGCGTGAAGGTCGTCCCCCGGTACGATTACCGTCCCAAGGGTCCGCCGCCCGGCGGGTGCCCTTACGAAAAACAATTCAAAGAAGAAGAAGAGAAAAAACGCAGGAAAGAACAAGAAGATAAAAAGAAGTTCATATTGTAACGGGACCCGGCTGATGTAAGCGGTTTCCAGATGGAAACAGCGCATAAAATGCTGCCCCTCCGTCCCGGGAACGGCGGCGCCCGCAGACCGATATGCCCGCCAATCTGACGCCTCAATACCTCGAAGCGGAAAAACGCTTCAGGACGGCGAAATCACGCGACGAAAAAATCGCCGCCCTCGAGGAGATGCTCGCACTCATCCCCAGGCACAAGGGCACCGAAAAAATGCAGGCGGACATAAAAAGCCGCCTCTCCAAACTCAGAACGTCTAAAGACCGCGGGGGCGCGCGACGCAAAGACGCCTTCCACGTCCCCCGCGACGGCGCCGGTCAGGTCATAGTGATCGGACCCGCAAACTCCGGAAAATCACTCCTCGTCCACAAACTCACGGGCGCACAGACACAGTCCGCACCCTATCCCTTCACCACGACCAGACCCGTCCCGGGAATGATGCCTTTCGAAAACATAATGATCCAGCTCGTTGACACACCGGTCGCCGCGACCGGACACCCGCCAGCCGCCGTCGTCAACATGCTCAGGAACGCCGACATGGCGCTCCTCGTCGCCGACGCCGCGTCGAACGACCCGGTCGGACAGACCCTCGACGTCGTCGCCGCCGTGGGAAAAATGCACGTCATTCTCGGCTCATCTCCCCCGGTAACCGTCCGGGAACCCGCCGAGGTGTGGAAAAAAACGCTCCTGACCGTCAACAAGTGCGATGCCCAAGAGGAAGACCTCATCTTCGAACTCGTGAAAGAGGAGCTCGGAGCGAGATTCGAATGCACGGCGGTCTCGGCGCAAACCGCGCGGGGGCTTGAAAACCTGAAAAAAGAAATCTTTCTCCGGCTCGAAGTCGTCAGGGTCTATTCCAAGGAACCCGGCAGACCGCCTGATCTCGGCGCGCCTTTCGTCCTGCCGCGCGGCAGCACGCTCATGGACCTGGCGGAACTCGTCCACAAAGATTTCGCCGAGCGACTCACGTTCGCCCGCGTCTGGGGGTCGGGCAAATTCGATGGACAGAAGGTCCAGCGGGACTACGTCCTCAGCGACAGGGACATCGTCGAGCTGCACCTGTGACGGCGTCATCCGTCCGGCGCCGGTCGGCGCGCCGGCGCCGCCGGGATCAATCAACCCCGCCTGTTGTCGCCGTCTGTTCCTCGGGGTCCTCGTAAAAAACCACTTTTCCGCCGTGAACGATGAAAAAACGGTCGCCCGTTGGAATGTTCAGGATACGGTCACCGTACGCCCACTTTTCCACAACCTCCCCTTCCTCACCCGAGCCGGATTCGACCCAGAGCGGCTCGCCCCACGCCGCCTGCGCCTGCCCCACGGTCATCCCCACCGCGACCTGCCCCCTGACCACAAGCTTCGCCGCGTCCCTCGTCCATCCCGGGTGCGAGCGCAACAGCTCTTCTATCCTCTCGCATTCTTCGCACTGCCCCGTCCGGTCCTTCTTCAGCTCGTACCCGTGAGCCTGGGCGCGCGCCACGTTCACCACCGCCGTTTTCTTCCCGATAAGCCTGCCGCAGGTCCCGCAGTAATATTTTGTCCCCGTCTCGACGCCGACGACCTCCGCTCCGCACATCGGACACAAACCCTTTTTCCTCGCCACGCCGCCCCGGGGGTGTTTTCCGCGCCGAACCCACTCCTTTCCGACGCGCCGGTCGTATTCCCTCCCGCATACTCTGCATACGTAAACCACGCCCTTCTCAACGGGGACGGGCATCCCGGAGAACGCGTAATAAAACGCCCCGGCGGCAAGCGCCGCCAGAGCAATCACGGCGGCTGCGCGCGCCGGACCGCTCGCCGGAAAAAACTTCCCGGGCGCTCCGAAAGCGCCGAACGGTCCCGCGGACACGGGCGCCCCGCAGCTCGGACATTCTCCATAATACCGTCCGAACCGAAGCCCGCACTCCCTGCAAACGTACCCGCCGGATGCCATCGTCCATCACTTCCGCACGCAAATATTATTCCCATTTTCGCCCGCCCTGTACAAACGACCGTCTTACGCGTTATAATGAGCACCGAGGCGCGGGCTGAGATGATACTCCACGTTTACGTGTGCAACCGCTGCAGGGGCGACCTCGAAAGCCGCACCTTCGAGCGCGTTTACAACAACTACAGGGAAGCCGAGCAGGCGCCCATGCCCACCTGCCCGCGGTGCAAAAGGAACGATTACGTAACACGCTTCTTCGGACACAGCATCTTCGCACCGCCCCGCTCCCACTCGAACCTCCCCCTGCGCTTCGTCCCCTACGCCTCCCGCCACCGCAAAGGCATCGTATCGGTAGGATTCACCGTCAGCGGAGAAAACGCCGGACGCGTAGAGGAAGACCTGCACAATCTCGCGGAACGCAACGGCATCGAAGTCGTGCAGGGAGAAGGACTGGACGCCATAGTGAACAAACTCGGATTGAAGGAAAACTCCCTCGACCACAAACTGTTCGAGGCGAAGCAGAAAAAGCTCATCAACGAATTAAGCCGGGGCGTCCCCTTCAGCGGGTTCTTCATGCCACTTTCGGGCGACCCGAGCAACTGACCCCTGCGCCGAAGCGGCAGTCCCACTCATCATCCGACAACCGGGAACGGAGGCGTCAAACGAATGGAATGCAACCAGAAAACCAACCTCAAAAAATGTACGTGCACTTACGAACCGTGCAACAGAAAAGGAATCTGCTGCGACTGCATATCATATCACCTGAAGAACAACGAACTGCCGGGGTGCGCGTTCCCGGCGCAGGCGGAAAAAACCTACGACCGCTCCTTCGCTCACTTCGCCCGCATCATGGGCGGAAAATGACCCCGCACCGTCTTTCCCAACCTCTATGAACGACACGGCGCCTCTCGCCACCGCCGTCCGGCAGACGATCGGCAAAAACAGGCGGCGAGCCGGCGCTATCTTCACGAGCCGCCGCCGTCCCTCCTTAAAAAAGCAAGCCTGTTTCCGGCGAGCGGATGATAATCCGACGCCCAGGGCATCGCTAAAATCCGCTCCCACAACCTGATCGCACCCTCCCTGTCACCCGATTTCTCCTTCAACCTCGCGGTCCGGTAGTTCAACTCGACGCTGCCGGGCGCCTGCTCCACCGCCCGCTCCAGAAACTCCAGCGCCTTCCCCTCCTCCCCCCTTCTGCGATACACGGTACTTGTCCTGACAATCAAATCCACGGTCTCGACGGAAACGGGAAAGTTCCCCGCCGCCGCAAGGAAACACTCCGACGCCTCTTCCAGCCTCCCGTGAATCAGCATTACCGTTCCCAGCAGAACAAGCGCCGGGGGAATACGCCCGTAACGCCTGAAACAACTCTGAAAAACCTCTCCCGCTTCAACCTCTCTCCCTGCCTTCATCAGCAGCGATATCAGCGAACAGGCGGCTGGGAAATTGTAAGCCTCCTCCTCGAGCGCCCCGCGGCACACATCAATTCCCTCCTCCATCCTGCCGGCGCCCTCCAGCAGCGACGCCCGCAAAACCCACCCCGGCGGGAAAAAGGGAAAACGCTCGACGCATCGCTCAGCCTCCCGAAGCGCCCTGTCCGTTTCACCCTTCGCCGCGTACAGCAGGGTCATCATGTGGGCTGCCGAGCAGGAATCCCTTTCCAGCGAAAGCGCCTTCCTGCACTTCTTCAAAGCCTCATCGGGACTCGTTTCCTTCAACGCCACGGACATGCAGTAGTGCGGGAAATGGAAATCGGGAAACACCCGCGCCGCTTCCTTGTAAAACTTCACGGCTTCGTCCGGGCGGCTCTCCCGGAACTGCTTTGTCATCCCTCTATATAGAAAAAGCTCTCCTTCCGTGAGGGTAAGAAAGCAGTGCCTGCTTTCAGGCAAGGTCACCGCCCCCGGCAAACCCTGAATCCAGTCCGCCGCCGGGTTTTTTCCATCCGGCTCGCGTTTGAGAAGGCTGCTGTAGAAATCGGCTCTCCTGCCGGCATGGTCTTCCTCAATTCTGTTTTCCAAAACATACCTATAGGCGTTTCTCATCGTCCTTTTCATTATTTCCGGTTTTTCCAAAAGACAGTCTAATATCCCGATCAGTTCTTTCGGGTTTCCGAACAATAACCCGTTGCTCTCATGTTTCACAACCCGGTTATACGTCCTCACATCCGAACAGACCGGCGCAACCCCCCTCGATGCGTACTCGATGAACTTCACGTCCGAACGGCAAAGATTAAAATTGTCCTCTTTCAAAGGAATTATGCCTATATGTATGCTCTCGAGAAAGTTAAAATAATCCTGAAGCGACCCGGGCGGCACGTAAAACTTCTTTCCCTCGGGCACCCCGGAAAAAAGATCGTAAATGAACCTGTCCCCCATCAGCGCAAGGCGCACCCCTTCCACGCGGGTCACCCACTCCGCCAGCGCAGGCGCGACCTCAAGCACGTCCTCGTAATGCCCCGACGACCCGCCCCAACCCACCACCACCGGCGAGTCGGCCCGCTCCGGCATCACGGGTACGGACTCCATCTGGTTCGGAAACACCTCGTACCTTCCGTTGAACTCGGAGAACCGCTCTCCAAGCTCCACCGCGGGCGTCTGGAGGGCGTCGCACATTTCAATCAACTTTATCAGCGTGGTCTGACTGTGTGAACTTTCGCACATTCTTCGTCACGATGGATTGCGACGTCATCCGCCTGCCTGCCGGCAGGCAGGCCTTGGACTGCGGCGAGTCATCGCCGCCTTCACTCCCGCGCGGAGCGCGGGAAACAAGG
>JBFMFE010000273.1:0-4107 GCA_040752295.1 bacterium | reverse complement strand
GCTTTTGGAAAAGGCGAAAAAGGGAATTCCCGACGCCCTGATTTCCGTGGCGGAGGGCGCGCCGTTGTACTCGGCGCCCGTCGTGGATTTCATGGAAGCGAACGGGCTTTCGCTGCCCTGCGAGTACCGCCTTCACATGTTTTCGGTGGTCCTCGACGCGACGGTTCCTCTTCTGCGTGATAGGCGGATTGAGGACGCGGGAGACGCGATGCGGACGGCGGTTCACTGGAGGGGGAACTGTGAACCGGGCGTGAAGTTGGGGGAGCTGTTCGCGAAGTTTAAAAGCGTTTACCGGCAGATGAGCGGGACTCCTTTTGCGGAAATGTCCATCGCCGCGGGAGGGACGGAAGAGGGGCGCCCGGTTCCTGAGCGGGAGGCGTCGCCGCGGCGCCGTTTCCCCGACGGTGTCTCGGTTTTAAGGGCTGTGGGCGATCTGTTTTCGGGTTTCACGAAAAGGGTGACCGCACTGTTTTCGAGGGGTAAGGAATCGCCGGGTGTTCCCGTGAAAGCTCCCGGAGGGGGTGAGGGTGCGGGGTTGAGGGAGAGGGGGCTGCCCGCGCCCGTGATTCCGGCGGGCGGCGCGGCGGAGGAGAAGGCGCCGCTTGCGAGGGCTGAGGAAGGAGAGGTGGGGGCGGCGCCTGTGCCGGCTGGGGATAAAGAAGCGGGAGCGAGCCGGAAGGAGGCGAGGCTCGTGAAAAGCCTTCGTTCCGACATCGCGGGGCTGGGCGTCAGGGTGATGGGGGTCGAGTTTGCCGGGGAGGGCGTTCTGCGGGTTGCTTTCGGCTCGCAGAAGGTCGGAACGAACAGGTTCGCGGACGAGCTTAAAACCGTTTTTGAAATCATCCACACCGAACTGGTCTTCATGGAGATGGTTGACGAAGTTGAGGTAGTGGGTGTGAGGGTGTTTTCGTGGGGCGGGGAGGCGGTCGGCGCGTGGGACGTAAGAATGGAGGACTACCGTGTTTTCAGGCAGGGGAAGATGAGCGGCGACGAATTCGTAAGCAGGTGGAAGAAGGCGGGGGAGTGAATGGATGCGCGCCGGGGAGCGGCGCGATGGGGCGTGCGCGCCGGCGCCGTGGGGCGCGGTATATGAAGAGACGGGCATCGGGGGAAAAGAGAAGAGATCGTGGCTAAGAAAAAGCCTGTCGCGGGGAAGAGAACCGCCTCCGGGAAGCGGGCGGGGGGCGGCGGGTCGCCGGGGGTGAAACCGTCCCGCGGGAAACCGCCGCCTGCCGGCGGGGGGGCTGTCGGTTCCGTCGGAACGCTCCGCGACAAGCCCGTGACGCGCCGCCGGCAGGTTTTCAGGAAGCCGAGCGGGAAGCAGATAGCGCGCAGGCGTTTCCGCGTTGAGTCGGCTTTGAGGAAACCGGTGCCGTTATCGAGGATGACGCGGAACGTTTCGTGGGACGAGCTGATCTTCGCGATAGTGAGCGGCGCGGGAAAAAAGGGGATCACGATAGAGGAGATATGCAGGAAGGCGATAAGGATAAAGTACACGGGGGAAGAGATACGGCAGAAAAACATCACGCCGTTCAGCAATTTTCACAATTCGCGGGTTTCCAACGTGGAAGCCGTGGAGAGGTATCTGCTTTTCTCGCCGTCTGCGCAGGCGTACGGGTACAGGGAGATTGGGCGGAAGAAGTGAGAGCCGCCGCGGTGTCCGGCGGGGAGGTCAGCGCGCGGAGACGGCGGCGGCTGTGCGCCTGATTTCATCCTTCAGGGATTGAGGCTTGAGGACGCGGGCGTCGTCGCCCCAGCTTAGAATCCAGCGTCTGATTTCGAGCGTGCCGCTCACGACGGTGGAGAAGGTGATCGAGCCGTCGGCGTGTTTTGTGATTTTCTGGTCCGGCTGCCACTTGTGTTCCTCGATGAGGGGAGCGATTCGGGGGGAGAATTTCACGACGACCTCGGTTTCATCTTCGCCCGAGAAGACGCTCCACGATTTTTCGAGTTTTTTGATCACGGAGAAGCCGTCCGGGTAGACGAATTTTTCATCGGTGGGGGTCAGGCGTTTGATTCTGTTGACTCTGAAGGTGCGGATTTCGCCGCGGAGGCGGCACTTGCCCATCACGTACCAGGCGTTTCCGCGGAAAAAGAGGGCGTAGGGTTCGATGTCGCGTTTTGTCGTGCGGCGGGAACTGTAGGAGTAGTAGAGCATGGAGATGACGTTGCGGTTGACGACGGCTTCGTTGATTGTTTTGAGGGACTCGCGCGTTTCGGTGGCGCCTTTTGTTTCGAAGGAGATTTTGCCGTCGAGGTCCATGACGTGTTTCCGGACCTCCTGGGAGAAGAGGTCGAGGAGTTTGACGGCGGCGCTCCTTGCGCTTCTGGAATAGCAGGTGCCTTTCTGGTGTGTGAGGGTTTTTGTGCTCATGAGGAGGGCGAGGGCTTCGTCGAGTGTGAACTGGAGGGGCGGCAGCGCGACGGTGGAGAGGAAGGAGTAGCCGGCGCCGTTGTAGACGATGGGGATGTTGGCGGCGTTCAGTTCGTTGAGGTCGTCGAAGATGCGTTTTTCGGATATTTCGAAATATTTCGCGAGTTTTTTCGGTCCCCAGTCGGGATGGTGTTTGATGACGTTCATCAGTTCTATCAGTCGCGCCACGCGCATGAACCTGCTCATCGGTGTGCCTCCCGTACCGGCGGGTTCGCGGGCGGGATGAATGGGCGTGAAGCCTGCTTTCAGCCCGCCGTCGCCAGGAGTTTTTTCCTGATATAGTTTGCCGTGAACCTGTACTCGGCTTCGAAGTTTTTTCTGAGTTCGCGGATGATGTATCTTTCGGCGATGGGTCCGATGACGGGGACGGAGATGGTGAGGTCGCCTTCGATTTCGCGGCGCATCCGCGAGTCGCTCTCGTCAATGTATTTGTACGTCCCGCTGCACTTGAAGACGTCCCTGAAGTAGTAGGGGGTTATTTTCCATTCGAATTCGTGCTTCAGCTTGTCGTAGACCGATTCCTCGATCCAGCTCAGCATTCTGGGTTTGAGGACGTGCCTGATTTCCTTGGGTATGACGCCGATGGCGAAGTTTCTGACTTTTCTGCGGACGTATCGTTCGTCCTCGATGACTTCGAGGTCTTCGCGCTCCTTGAGATTCGGGAGAGTGTCAATGTAGTCCTGGAGGTTGGTGTCCGTGGTCAGTTTTTCGAATTTTTCCGTGTTTACGTCGAAGTGGTGGGTAAGTTTGAACTTCATGGCGTCACCGTTGTCGTTCGGGAGCGCGTTCGCCGCGGCGGGCGGCGCGGCGCGTTTCATTCAGGTTGGCTGGCGGGATGCGTCTGCCGGGCATGGGAATTTTCGGTCGGGATTCAGAAGAGGAACGAGGCGGTGAGGCTGAGCGCGCGTTCGTTCCGCAGACCGAGCAGCGCGGCTTCGAACGTGCCGTAGCTTGCGAACTGGTATCTTGCGCCGGCGGAGTAGAACTCGATGCGCCTGTAGAGGTCGTATTGAGCGACGAAGCTGAATTTCTTGATCGCGATGGGGGTTTCGAGTCCGGCGAGCAGACCGATGGGTCCGCCCGTGTAGCCGCCGCCCGACAGGCGGTAGGCGCCGAGATGGGCGGCGTACTTGTCCTGGTGGTAGGTGAACATTGCGGCGAGGCGAGTCGTGTTTTGCGAGTTTTCCCTGACGACGCGTGAGGCTTCGGCGGCGTAGAGAACGTTTTTCCTCGTATCGCCCGCGAAGAGGTACTTTTTTCTGAACTGGTATTTCACGGAGTAGGACGTGGTTCTTGCGCCTGCGCCCGCGGCGGACGCCGCGCCCGATATGCCGATGGGGTCTTTGGCGGACTGGTAGAGGGAGAGTTCGAGGTCGTCGTCAATGCCCCAGGCGAGCGCGAAGGACTGTTTTTTGGGGTTGCCGACGGCGTTGCCGTCCGCGTCCTCGAACTGGTCGAAATACGTTCTGTTCATGACGAGGGCGCCGCGTCCCCTGGGCTGTTTGTGGGCGGTTGACATCATGAGGACGCCGGTCGAGCCGTAGTGCGAGGGGAGCGCGTACACAAGACCCCTCGGGGGTTCGGGTTTTTTCTCAGCCTTCTTTTCTTCCGGTGGTTTTGTTTTTTCTTCCTTCTTTTCTTTTTTCTCCTTCGCGGTTTTTTTCTCTTCTTTT
>JBFMFE010000272.1:0-9369 GCA_040752295.1 bacterium | reverse complement strand
TCGGACATCCAAATCACCATACTCGAATTGCTCGACATCCCGACATCCGAGTACGGTCATTAAGCTGCTTGACTTCCACCGTTAAATTCGTTTAAAATGCCATTCAAGATGTGCGGAAAGTAAGATAACGCTACATTGGAATAGTGATTTTCATAGTGAAATTGGGACAGTAATATGAAGTATAAATTTTGCAAGGCTATATATCAGCCTGATGTGCCTGCCTGTGTCTGCCTGCCTGCCGCCTGCCTGTGCGATGAACCTGTCTGCCAGCCAGGCAGGCGCAGACAGGTGACGAACACCTGCCTACCGCCCCCTGTCTGCCGGGCACCTGCCTGCCGCCCCAGCCTGTCTGCCGTGCTCGGCACAGGCAGGCAGCGGGGCAGGCAGGCGGCACTGGCAGGCAGCGGGCAAGCAGACCTGTCTGAACAGGCGCCCCAAAATTCAATTTTCCAGCTGACCCCATTGCTTGCATTGCTTGCTCACTGGCGTCGATAACACCGGTTTCGGCTTCCGCTGTGAGCAGTGAAAAGGCCGGGTATCGGGTTCCGGGTCTTGGGTATCGGGTAAAGACGAAAACTAAAAGTCGTGGCTGGTTGAGCGCGCCTCGCGTTTCCCGAAAAAGCTTTAAAATGCTATAATAGACAACAGATACGGGTAAAGTAAAAGAGGAGGCGGAATTATGAAAGTTGCCGACCTTAGCAAAGATGAACTCAAGGAAATGATCGGTGAAATCATAGAAGAGAAATTAAGGATTTTTTTTGATCCGGACCACGGGCTTGAACTTAGAGAGGATTTTATTCAGGCTCTTGAAACCTCCATGTCGTCAAAGGAAAGAATACCGTTCGCCGACGTCAAGAAAAATATGGGGTTGAGTTGACGTTATGACATATGAGGTTGATTTCACCCCTCAGGCGCAGAAGGATTTTTTGTCTCTGGATAAAAATGTTGCCCTGCATGTTGCGCAAAGGATATAACGGCTTCAAAAAAACGCGGACGCAGTCATGCACTTTCCCCTGAAAGGCCCGTTCAAAGACAAGTTCAAACTCAGAGCCGGCGACTGGAGAGTGATATACTCCATTGAGCATGAGAGCTGGATTATCACCGTTTATTCCGTCCGGCATCGAAGCGAAGTCTATAAGATCTGACAACCGAAGCAACAATCCGGCCAACACGAACAACAATATCGGCTTCCGTTGCGCGCAGTGATAAAGGCCGGGTATCGGGTTCCGGGTCTTGGGTATCGGGTAAAGACGAAAACCAAAAGTCGTGGCTCATGATTCGTGGCTCGTGAAGCGTGATTCGTGAAACTTGCCCCGCGAAGGCGGGGATTCGTGGTCGAAAAGGTCGGGTCTCAGGTTTCGGGGAAAGATAAAAACCACGCGCCGGCCGGACTGGTAGGGGGAACTCCCGAACGCCCGACGGTCGCGTTTTTGCGAGTTCCTGGGCTGTGGCTTTTCAGAGTTTTACAGTTCCCGTGCGGTGAGATATAATCAAAGCAAGAAACTTTTGGCGGATTTTGCCGTAATCGTCATGTTTGCTGTGAGGTGAAAAATGAAAAATAAATTGAAGACGGTTTACTGGAAAGGTGAAAAATTCTGGCTTGGCAAACTCATTGAACATCCTGAAATCATGACGCAGGGGGAAACTCTTGAAGAACTAGAGGAAAACATGAAGGAAGCGTACATTCTTATGACGATGGAAGACGTTCCGGATGAATATGAGATTAAAGAAATCGCTCTTACGTTATGAAAAGGAAAGCCCTCATCGGGAAGATCGCTTCCGCCGGTTGCGTGCTTGTCAAACATGGCGCAAACCATGATCTGTATAAGAATCCCGCAACGGGCAGGAAGCAACCCGTTCCAAGACATAACGAGATAGACGAACAGCTTGCATAGCACATAATAAAAGTGTTGATTCCGTCGGAAAAATCGCAAGGATAGAAGATGGCACGGGCGCAAGATGGGTAAGAATAAGGTAAAAGTCTGGTTCGACGAGGGAGTTGATATTCTGTACGTTTCGTTCGGGAGCGGCTTTTCTCCGCTTTCGTAAGGGGTGGAGGATAACGTGAGGCTGGAATACGGCGAAGACGGAAAAGTAATCGGCATTGAGATATCCGACATATCGAAAAAGCCGGCGAACCCGGCGCTATTAAACTCATACTGAAGTACCGGGCGGAAGCATTCAGCCGACGATTAAAAGAGCAGTTCCGCCTCTACCAATTACGCCGGATGTTCAGGTAAATATTATCATTTTTGTCGAACTGACCGAAAAAGGTGTGCGGCTTGCTGCCGCCCAGGACGTTCAGCCCCGCCGTGGCGGTCAGGTCGTCATTGAATTTGTGCGAGATTTCCGGGTTGAAGTAATAATCGTTGTCGGAAGGGCTGTAGAAGGACATCGTCGAAAGTTTCGTGGTCTGGTAATTGATCAGACGTGTCAGGCGAAGTGTGACAAGATGGCGCAATTTGTCCTGTGCGGGAAAACCGGCGGGAAGGACTGCTCCGTAAGAACCGTAATCGAGCATTGCCTCAACGTAATACTGGAACCCGGCGGTGAAGTCCTTTTTCAGTTCCTCCTGATAACCGAGGAGAAAACGAATCTGGGAATTCTGTGTTCCGGGATTCCTGCCGTCCCTGTCCTCGACCGACAGCAGGCAACCGCCTTCCACGCTCAGAATACCCCGTTGCCAGGGACCCTGTGCGCTGAAACCGTAAACGTTCAATCTCGGATAGAAGAACGTCAACGATGAGCCGTCCGGGGAGATTTCCATTCCGGGCGTTTTATGAAATCCGCGGTAGAGGAACAACGAGGCGTCGAAATTACCGAGCCGCTGCGAAATCCGCAAAGCCAGTTCGGTGTTTTCCATCTTTGCGCTCGGTCTGCGGGTTGAGCGGTTCCGGATTCCGGGGAGAGGGTCGTAATAAATCAGCCGCTGCCCGCCGGGAACTCTGTCTTCTTCAAAGAAAGGAACGACCACAAATTCAAGGGTTCTTTCACCGCTGTAGAGGTTCAGTTTTAAGGCATCGGAGCCGATCTTGAGGTACTGCATCGGCGCGCCCGTCAGGAAAGCCACCCAGTCCTTGGGATAAACATCGTTGATGAAAAGCAGGTCGCCGACGCCCCATGTGATGATCTGGCGTCCTATCCTCAGATCGTAATTCCCGCTGAAGTAGTCGAGGTACGCTTCTCTTACGTCCCCTTTGAAGGCGTCGGTGACGGAGTCGTGGTAGAAGTCGGTTTTCGCGAATGAATCCGTCCGGTCCGAAGAGGCGAACGGCGTGAATTCGAGTTGTATCCTCTCATCTGCGCGGACGAACTCCCTGCGGCAGGCTTCGGTCTGTCCGGGTCTGCAACTGCTGTCCCCGTCGGGCAGGCGCAGGGAATAGTTCGCCTGGTAAAAGCCGTGGGCGTTAAAATCCGCCGCCCGGCAGGCGGCGCCGACGAGAAAGCACATCGCGACGGTCGCGTGGAACCTCATTTTTCGAACCACTTGCGCGGCGGTCTCTCCATGTAGCGTTCGGTGAAGACGTCCTCGGGTATCCCCAGATCGTATTCGACTTTCCCGAACGTCACTTCCGTTCTGTGCCCCGTTTTCACGTTTTTCATTACTCTCCTTGTGACGGTGAGGATTCCCTGAATTGTCTTCAGTTCCGCCGCTTCGAACGTCCTGATCAGTTCGCCGCGGGCGTCATAATATTCCTCCTTCAGGGGGAGGAATCGGTCCCTGTCAATCCAGGCGATGCGATAGGCGTATTCGGTGTCCCTGTCTTTGGGGGTGCTCTTCACGACGTAACAGTCCGCTTTGTTCAGCTTTTCCTCTTTCACCAGTTCGTGTTTGTCGTCGGCGACGGGTCTGCCGGAGACGTCCTCGTAAGTGAAATCCGAGCCTACGAAACTTGAGCGCTTGTCGCTCGCGGCGACTCTTTTGATGAGATGGATGGCGGGGACGTAGAGCCACCTGTCGTCATCCGCCTCCACGTTTTTCCACACCATGAAGGTCATGCCGCGCACGTCGTCGGGCTTGTGGAAGAAGACGAAATACTTCTGCGCGCCGCCGTCCTTGATATCCTTCTTGAGCATGGTCAGTTCCCTGAGCTGTTCCCTGCCCTTTTCGTTTATCAGGCGCATGACGATCTCCGCCCTGCCGTCGTCCCCGGCGTAGTAGTAGTTCAGGTGAGCCTTCGAGACGATCTCCCCGGCAGAAAGGTCAGCCGCCGCGGCTGCGCCGGCGCCGAAAACGAAACTCGACGCCGCGCTCAAAGCAATCAGACGTGACAGAAACCCGCCGTTGTCCTTTTTCATCCGTTCCACGCCTCCCTTCCGCTCTTCATTGCCGGTCAGGCTTTATCGAAACGCCCGACGCCCGCGGCCTTCAGGAAATACATCATCGGGCACCAGTTGCTGAACGCCGACTGGAGCAGGTTCAGCCCCATAAAGGCGGTGAACCACAGGAAATGCACGCTGACGAAGTGCGCCAGGAGAAGGCTTGCCAGAATGAAAAATCCCGCGATCCCCCTCAGCGCTCTCTCCATGTTCATGTCATTCACCTTCCCTTGCGGCGAGTTTTTGAAACGATCTTATCAACGCCGGAAGAATCATCAACGTCGAAGCCGCGCTCAGCAGCATGATCGCCGCTAAAAACGCTCCCACCGTCACGTACGGCGTAAGAGGGGCGATCAGCAGCGGCAGAAACCCGACCGATATCACGGCGGCGTTCCTCAATATCGCCGTCGCCGGGCTGCCGAAAACGCGCTCCACCGCGGCGCCGGCGTCGCGCGTCTCCGATAAGACGGCGCGAAACCGCTGAACGAAATGGATCGCGAAATCAATGGAAAGCCCGAGCGAAAGCGACGACAGCACCGCCACCGGCATGTCGTAGTCCTTGCCGATGATGCCGATAAACCCGTAACTGACGGCTATGGTGAGCGTGAGCGGGACAACGGACAGAATCCCCCAGAAGAAAGACCTGAAAAGAACAACCATGAGGATGAACACAATGACGTAGGCGCCCACCAGCGACTTCCCCATCCCGCCGACCATCTTTTTCTGCCACACCACGTTCAGGTACGTCAGCCCCGCCCATCCGGTCGTGAACCCGGCGGGAGGGGGGGTCTCTTTCTCGAAGTCCTTCACCGCCGCCGCCACGCTCTCCATGTCTTCGTTGTCTCCGCTCTTCAACTGCACCCAGATGTTCGCCAGCTCGTAGTCGTAATCAACGAAGTTATCCAGGTCGCCCGGGTCGCCGGACATGAGAAACAGGAAGAGATACTGCCCGATTTCCTCTCCGGTTCGCGGCAGGACGTCAAATTCGGGATTCTCATCGTGAACAACGTAATTGACGCGTTTGACTATATCGGCGACCGAGGATGTTTTTCCCACGACGTCCAGCGACTCGAGCCGCCGCTGAAGTGCTTCGACGTAGGCGATTGCCTCCGGGCGTTTAACGGCGTCTTTTTTATCGCCTTCAAAAACGAGGTATGCCATGTACGTGCCGCCGAAATGTTCGTTCATCACGGAGTCGGCAACGCGGATTTTATGGCTTTTCTTGAACCATCTCACCGGATTGTCGTTGATTTTTATTCTCGACACGCCGTAAACGGCGGCGAGAAAAACGAGGATGGAGACGGCGAAGATGATCCTGCCCTTGTCGAACGCGAATCCGCCGAAGGACTTCAGTGCGGCGTGGTTATTGCGTTCCGGCGCGGTCTTCGCCGGTTCATCCGGTTTTTCCGTCTGCTTCGTCAGCATGACGTATGCCGGGACGAAGGTTATGGTGAGAATCCACGCCGCCATGATGCCGAATGCGACGAACAGTCCGAACACGCGCACCGGGGGAATCGGCACAAGCGCCAGCGACGCGAACCCCGCCGCCGACGTGAGCGATGTGAAAAGCATGGGAGTAAACAATTCGTCCATCACGGCGATGAGCGTTTTCCTTTTATCGCTCGTGAGCGGGTATTTGTCGTGATACTCGCTCAATATGTGCACGCTGTCACAGACTGCTATCGGCATGAGAAAGATTGGAATCATTGAGCTCATGATGTGAACCGTGAACCCGCCCCCTATGAGCAGTCCCATCGTCCAGACGATGCTTATCATCGCCACGATCATCGGGGAGAACACGAGCTTAAGCCGCCGGAAAAAGAAAAGCATCATCAGGAAGACCACCATCCCCGCCAGCGGCGCGGAGATGCCCATTTGAAGAAACATTTCATAGCCGAATGTGTCTTCGGCGACGGGCAGCCCGGCGATGTAATACCTCTCGCCGCCTTTGTGCTTTTTGATGATCTTTTCGATCTCTCCCGATATGCGGTGCGCCTGATCCTTTTTCTCGATGGGGACGTAGAGCGCTATCCCCTTCCCGTCGCGCGACGCGAGTTTGTCCGCGTACAAAGGGTTGTCCAGCATCGCCGCCCCTATCTCCCCAGCCTCCCGGTCGGTTTCGACGGCGCCTTCCATGAACCGCCCGATCTCCAGCGTGCCGCCGCCCGCCCGGACGTCGTCCGAAAACGACGGGGCAATGAAATCGTCCTCTTTGACTCCCTTTATCTTCACGATCTCGTTCGAAATCCTTTCGATCCTGTTTAACGTATCCGCAGTAAAAACGCCCGCCTCGTTGATGACTCCGACGACGATCAGGTCGTTTATCCCGAAGCGTTCCTTCACGGTTTCGTGGAAAACGCGTATTCTCTCGCTGCGCCCGAGCATGTTCTCCGGGTCGGTGTCGATCTTTATCTTCGGGAACTGGACGAGAAAAAGCAGTGTCAGCGCAAGCGAAGATATGATCACCGGTTTAGGACGGTCCATGGAAAAGAGAACGATCTTTTTCATGAGGTTGTCTCCCGAAAGCGAATCTCAGCGCCGTTCAACCGGCGCCGGCACGTCGTTTTATATCAACTTCACCTCGGTCTCGAGCCTTATAGGGTTCGTCAGGCAGTACACGCCGGGGCAGCGTTCATAAGCGAGCCGCTGCAACTCGCGTATTTTTTCCTCCGGTGCGCCGGTTTTCACGTCGAGCGTAATCTTCACGCTCTCGACTATCGGGTTGTCCGAAAGCCCGAGCGTACGGGTGAGCTCCACGCGGTTTTCCGCCGTGACGCTGAGGTGCGACAGCTCGATTCCCTCCATCGCCGCCAGCGACACGAACGTGCCCGCGTAGCAGGATGCCATGCCGAAGAGGCAGTATTGTATGGGGTCCGGCTTCATGCCGCCGCCGCCCATGAACGGCGCGAAATCCGCACGCACGGTTTCGCTCCCACGCTTGAATTCAAGAACCGCTTCAAATTGCGGTTCGCCGGGCGTGAAATTCCACGTCCCTTCCACCTTCTTGGTCTTTTTCGCGGCTTCCGGATTCGCCTTGACTTCCTCGACAAACTTCCCCATCGCTTCCGTGTTGATGTTGTTGATGGCCATAACGGCGCCTCCTTTGCATTTTTGATAATCAAATTGCCCGCGCCGGAGAATGAATCGGCGTCAGACGGTCACAAGCCGGTCCGAGTCGCGCACGATTTCGTAATGGTCCTTGAGAGTGGATAACGGGCATATCTCCGATCCTGCCGAGTTGCGCAGCTTTAGGCAGGTACCGCATGCGAGGAACTCCCCGCCCGCGTCCAGTACTTTGCGCGCCTGGCCCTGCACATCGAATTTCACGTTTTCAATTTTATCAATGTCCACGCCTTTGCCGGAGAGAAAAATGCGCACATCGTCGCCCTGTTCCAGACTGTAAAGAGCCAGCCGCAGAGCGTTAAACACCGTTTCCGGTTCCGCTTGAGTGATAACCATGCCAAGTTTCATTTTGTGTCTCCTTTCAATGGATATATTCATGGAAGCCACAAGGCGCCGCGTTTGATCTTCCAGAGAAAATATTTCTCGAACGCCTTCTTTGCCCAGAGCCAGTGCCTGCCGTGACTCATCGCGACGCGGTTCCGGGGCGGGCGCACCGGGTCGGCCAGCATGCGCGCCGCTTTGTCGCCCATGTCCATGATGCACTCCACAAAGGGTTCGAGTGGCTTCATTTCCGCGCCGCGCGTTTCAGCGGCGATGTTGCGCGCCGCCGTCAGCGCCATCTGCTCCGTCATGTGACCGGTCTTGGGAAAATTCACCGGCACCGGCGTCTCTTCGACCGGCGGGTAGGCAACCGCCACTCCCACGGCGTATATCTCCGGGAATTCCCTGTGCCGGTGATATGCGTCAATCGGTATGAATCCCTTGGGATTGCCCAGCCCCGGCGAATCAACGATGGCTTTCACGCCGTTGAGCGGCGGAATGATCATTGAAAAAATGGAATCAAAGCATTTTCCGCTTGCCAGCGCGACCCGCTCCGGTGTGATTTCCGTGACGGCGGCGGAGGTGTGGTAGCGGATGTCACGATGTTCGAACTCGCCCTCGAGGAACTGCCGGGCTTTGCCGACGCCGCCCACGCCGAAATGCCCGAGAAAAGGTTCGGGGGTAACGAAATTGATAGGTGCTTTGTTTCTAAGTCCGCGCCTTTTCAGATGGTGGTCGAGTTCAAACGCGAGTTCGTAGGCGGGTCCGATGCAGCTCGCGCCGGGCGCGCACCCGATAACCACGGGACCGGGCGATTTCAGCAATGCGGCAATCGCGTCGCGCGCCTCCATTGCCTCGGGAGGCGACATCAATGAATGCCCGGGTCCGTCGCCGGGCCCCAGCCCGGGCACTGCCTCGTTCGCGCTGCGGTGTCCGGTCGCGATGACCAGAAAATCGTAACTGTAATCCACACCGGCAGTGAGAACTTTACGCGATTTGGGATCAATGCTCAGTACTTCGGCTTCGATGAAACGGATGCGCTTTTTCTCAAGCGGCTTTTCAAGATCGAACGATATCCGCTCAAGGGTTCTCGTGCCCATAGCCACCCAGGGCAGGGACGGGATGAACACAAAACGCCGGTCTTTTGAAATCAGCGTGACGTCGCAGTCCTTCGCGGGCAGCAGTCGGCGCAACTCGTGCGCCGCGGTCAATCCTCCGAACGAACCGCCGATGACGACAATTTTCATGATTCACCTTTTAATACTCTGTTCGCCGCGCGTGACACCGGGCGCCCATCGGCGCTGATCTCGAGTCCATTGGAGTGTACTTTCGCACATTCTTCGTCACGATGGATTGCGGCGGCAGACAGGCAGTCCTTGGAGTGCGGCGAGTCATCGCCGCCTTCACTCCCGCGCGGAGCGCGGGAAAAAAGGCGGTGTTTGCACTCCAGCCCGCTCAACTTCTCGCGGGACTGCCTGCCGCGCCTGCCTGTGCCGAGCACGGCAGACAGGCCGGCGGCGCAGGCACGGCGCTCGCAGACATGTGCTCCTTCTTCGGGGCTTCGCAAGCTGCGCCCGGCGGAATACATTTGCCACCGGCAAATCC
>JBFMFE010000271.1:0-12516 GCA_040752295.1 bacterium | reverse complement strand
GGCTGGAGTGCAAACACCGCCTTGTTTCCCGCGCTCCGCGCGGGAGTGAAGGCGGCGATGACTCGCCGCAGTCCAAGGCGGATGACGTCGCAATCCATCGTGACGAAGAATGTGCGAAAGTTCACTGTTTCCGTGGTCAATCATTCTTTTATTTTTCCGTGCTTCCGTGGCTGCATGTAGTAATCAGGAAAAATTGTCCAATGTTTTCCGCTCCCATTAGTATCTATTCTTCTGCCAGCCTGCATCGCCGCAGGCGGCGGAGTTTGCGGACAGGTTCCTCTGTGGCAAAAATTTTAAGTTTTTGCAAAATCAGGGTATAATTGCCTCTGTCTTCGATGACGATGCACGAGATGATGATGCGGGTGGGGCGTTTTCCGGCGCTGGTTGTGGTGTTGGCAGCCTGCCTGCCTGTGCAGACAGGCGTACGCAGGCAGGTGTCCTCGCCCGTCTGCCTGCCGGGCGTGCGCGGACTGGGGGCGTGCGTGGGGTCGTGCGCCGCCGCGGCGTCTGCCGAAACGGGGGCGAAAAAGAAAGCCGTCGTTCTGAGACTCGGCTCCGTCGCGCCCGCGGCTTCCACGTGGGGCAGGCTCGCGCTCGAATACGAGAAGGACATCGAGAAGACCGCGAAGGGCAGGCTCGAGATCGAACTGCGGCTCGGGGGCGTGCTCGGGACGGAATCGGAGATGCTGCAGATGGTGTTGGACGGTGAGCTGGAGGGGGCGGCGGTCACTTCGAGCGCCATCGCGAAGCTCCTGCCCGAAATGCAGATACTCGAACTGCCTTTTCTGTTCGAGGACACGGAGGAGGCGCGGTACCTGATTGACAGGGTGATCGCCCCGCGGCTCGTTCGCAGGCTCGCGGAAAAGGACATCTTCGGAACGGCGATCTTCGAGAACGGCTTCCGTTGTTTCGTCGCCGGCAGGCACATACGCTCCCCGGAGGACCTCAAGGGGTTGAAATTCGCCTCGGAAGAGAGCGACGTTCACGCCGCCTTCTGGAGATCTCTGGGCGCGAAGCCCGTCCCCATGCCCGTCGCCGACGTCCCCGCGGCGTTCGGCAAGGGCAGCGTGGGCGGCGCGGACAACTCGATACTGGGCATACTCGCGTTCAACCTGCACACGAAGAAAAAATACATAACCGTCTCCAACCACATATTCCAGGCGGCGATGATCGTTATAAACAACGGGTGGTGGGAATCGCTCCCGCAGGACCTCCAGCTCATGATGCTGAAGCAGAACACGAGGTTGGCGGAGGGGATGAGAGAGGCGACGATTAAGGCGGCGGACGACGCGGCGAATGCCCTCGAAAAGAGCGGCGTCAGGTTCCACACACTCACGGCGAAGGAAAAAGAGGCGTTCATCGCAAAGACGAACGCGGTGTACGGGGAATTCGAGAGCGTGGTCGGAAAACGGCTCCTGGAAGACGTGCTGAAGGCGAGAGCCGAATACAGGGCGCGAAACACACGGGGGCAGTGAAGGCGCGAGGGGGACGACCGGCTCCCCGCCGCCGGTTTACATCGGAACCGGGGTTACGGGGGTTTCGGGTTTAAAGGATTCCGGTTGAAGACGGGGAAGAGACAGGTCTTCCAGTTACTACGGGGAGCGTAAAACAGGTTACCTGTCCGGTCAAAAACGAATAATGAATAGCGAACAAGGAATATCGAATGATGAAGTGTCTTTCCCTTCGACATTTCACGGTTCCTTGTTCGATATTCAATTTGCGGCAGCCGCCAGGCGGCTGCCTGTGCCGTGCCGGGCACGGCAGACAGGATTGTTGAAACTATTTATCATCGCTACCTCATTAACATCAAAGCGTTAAAGGCGTGCAGGGGCACGGGCACGCGCACGGACAGGGGATCAGGGATGAAAGCGATACGGCGGGTTGACGACGCTGTGGAGCAGGTCGAGATCGCCCTTCTCACCGCCGCGTTCGCCGTGATGGCGTCGGTCATGTTCACGCAGGTCGTGCTGCGGTACTTCTTCTTCCGCTCGATATTCTGGGCGGAGGAGCTTGCGATGTACCTGATGATATGGATCATCTGCATCGGGGCGAGCGTGGCGACGAAGCGGAGGCGCCACCTGATGATTGACGCGCTTGTGCAGACGGTTCCGCCGGGCGGGAAACGGTATCTGGCGCTCGCGTCGAGCGCGGTCTCCGCCGCCGCGTGTTTCCTGATGGCGAAGGTCGGCGCCGATTACGTGAGCGCCGCGAGGGCGTTCGGGCAGGTCTCCGTCGCCATGCACCTGCCGATGTGGATACTGTACCTGTCGCTCCCCGTCGCGACGGTCATGATGGGATTGAGGTTTACGGCGCTGGCGGTCGAGGAAGCGGCGAAGCTGTTCCGCCGCGGAACGGAGGGAGGCTGAAGCTGGGAGCCGCCGCCGCCGCGATATTCATCGTCCTTCTCCTGCTCGGCGTCCCGCTGTTCATCGTCATCGGGCTGGCGTCGGGCTTCTGTCTCCACTTCATCGGGCACTACCCCCTCACGGTGATCGCGCAGCAGATGTTCACGGCGACGGACAACTTCACGCTGCTGGCGATACCGTTTTTCATACTGGCGAGCACGATCATGACGGCGGGTGGGAGCGCGAAGCGCATCGTGGATTTCATCAGTTCGCTCGTGGAGTGGTTTCCGGGGGGGCTGGCGCTGGCGACCGTGATGGGATGCGTCTTCTTCGCCGCGCTGTCGGGGATTTCGCCGGCGACGATAGTTGCGGTGGGCGGCATGATGTACCCGGCGCTGAAGAAAGCAGGATACTCGGAGAACTTCTCGCTCGGGCTGATCACCTCCTCCGGCTCCATCGGGATACTCATCCCGCCCAGCATAGTGGTGATCATATTCGGGATCATCGGAGGGGTAGCGATAAACGAGTTGTTTCTTGCGGGAGCGATACCGATCGCGATGATAGCGGGGATATTCGCGGTGTACTCGGTAGCGGCGGGTTTGATGGACCGCGCCGGGAGGAAGCGTTTCTCGCCGCGCGCGGCGGCGGGGGCGTTCTACAGGGGATTCTGGGGGATACTCCTTCCCGCCCTCATCATCGGGGGCATCTACGCCGGTGTCTTCACGGTCACCGAGGCGAGCGCGGCGGCGGTGGTGTACGCGTTCGTGGTGGAATTTTTCTTTTACAGGGAGATAGGGATTCGGCGGCTGCCGGCGCTGTTCGCCGACGCGGCGGTGACGACGGGCATGGTGATGATCATCGTCGCCGTGACGCTCGGCTTCTCGTGGTTCCTCACCGTGCAGCGCGTGCCGCACATGATGGCGGAGGTCATCACGGCGCGCATATCGTCGCCGCTCGGCTTCCTCGTGCTCGTCAACCTCCTGCTTCTGCTCCTGGGATGCCTGATGGACATACTATCGGCGATACTGATCACGGTGCCCATACTCCTTCCGATCGCGGAAACGATGGGCATAGACCCGGTTCACTTCGGCATCATATTCATGGTGAACTTCGAGATCGGGTATCTCACGCCGCCGGTCGGAATGCACCTTTTCGTCTCGAGCGCGGTGTTCAACAAGTCCATCGTTGCCGTCTCCCGCTCGATAGTGCCGTTCATCGCGCTTCTGCTCGCGGCGCTCGCGGTCATCACCTATTTCCCCCAGGTGAGCCTCTACCTCGTGAACGCGGCGCGGGGCTTACCATAAAAAACATGCAGCACTTTACCCATCGGAAACGGCAGGAATGAAACGGTCGAAAAAGGTGAATGATGAATCTAAAATTCTCAATCTAATACGAGCGGATGGAACTTCTGGCTTTAGAAGAACGGCTCCGGATGAGCCGTTCTTAAAACTGAGAAGACCGGGAAACAGAGGGGCAATGATTTCGGCGCGAAAACCGCCGGGGCAGGTGAACCTCTTCGCGGGGGCGATATACGCGCCCGGCGCGCCCCTCGACGCCGTCAGGGAGCGCCTCACCGGCGTGTTCGGCGCGGTTGACCTCGAAAGCCCGCCGCTGCCCTTCACACACACCGACTACTACGCCGAAGAGATGGGCGGGAATCTGACGAGGGTGTTCTTCTCGTTCGCGGAGCTTATCCCCCCGGAGCGCATCGCGGATGCGAAGCTCATCACGAACGGCATCGAGCTTGAATTCGCGCGCGAACGCGGCGGCGCGCCGCGCAGAACGGTCAACCTCGACCCCGGATGCCTCGACCTCTCCAAAGTCGTTCTCGCCACAACGAAGAACTACGCACACCGGATTTACCTGCGCGACGGCATCTACGCGGAGGCGACGCTGCGGTTCCACAAAGGAACGTTCCGCCCCTGGGAATGGACCTATCCCGACTACAGGACCGAGGAATACGTTTCATTTTTCAACGAGGCGAGGAAACTTTTCAAGCGGAAGCTGTCCGGGTAAGCGCCCCGGATGAACAATCCAGGGGTTAAAATATGTATTCCTTCATTCCCTCCCGCAGCCCGGTGAACGAAACGCCGAAGACCTTCGCCGCTCCCGCCGGGTCGCAAACGTTGTCTTCGCGGAGCATTATCAACTGATCCGTGGTGAGCGGCGGCGAGGGGAGCGCTTTCTCGAACGCGCGCGCCATCAGGAACGCGACGCCGGTCGGCACGTGAAATTTCAGCCGCTTCTTTCCGAGCCGCCGCCCCACCTCCTCGAGCAGTTCGCTGAACGAATACGACTCGGGACCGCCGACCTCGAAAATCCTGTTTTCGGCGCCCTTACTCTCCAGCGCCCCGGCGAAAAGACACGCAACGTCCCGGACGTGCACCGGCTGAAGTCGGTAATTTCCCCCGCCGATCACCGGAACGAAAAGCGGATTCCTGTAGAAACCCTTGATCATGGTCAGAAACTCGTCGCCCGGACCGAAAATGACCGAGGGTCTGAATATGGTGTACGGGATTCCGGTGTCAATCACGGCGCGCTCGCCCGCGAGCTTGCTTTTGTGGTACCTGCTCGCCGCGCCCTCGCGCGTCCCCAGCGCGCTCATGTGGACGAACCGGGCGACACCCGCCGCGCGCGCCGCCTCGACGACGTTCGCCGTACCCCCGGCGTGCACCTTGTCAAACGTTATTCCCGGCGGCTTTTCGCGGATTATCCCCACAAGGTGTATCACCGCGTCGCAGCCTTTCATGCCGCGTATTGGGGGCGCGGTCACGTCCCCGGGAATAATCTTTACGCCTCGCTTTTCGAGGACGGCTGCTTTCGCCGGCGTCCGCACGAGGGCGCCCACCTCGTGGTTCCGCTTCAGCAGTTCCGCGACGACGCAGCCTCCGACGAAGCCCGTGCCGCCGGTGACAAATACCTTCATTTCCGTTCTCCCTCAGGCGCCGCCGGTCCCGGTTTCACCGCATCCGCGAGAGGGGCTGCGTCAGGCGCGCGGAGCGAAGCGCAATCGTCCGGGGTTTTGCCGTCGGACATGTCGGACATGTCAGACCTGTCGGACCTGTCGGACTCGTCGGACTCTTTCTACTTCTTTTTCCGCTCAAGGTAAACCCGCAGGGCGTGGGCGGCGACGGCAAGGGTTTCCATCTCCCGCACCTGGTGGATGTTGTAGTTGATCTGTTCGGCGAGGAACTCCGCCGCGAGCCGAACCCAGGGTTTTTCAAGCTCGCCCGCGGGAACGTTCATGACAACGAAATCCAGTACGTGCCCGGTGTAATGGAGCGCCTCGACGGGGTCCTCGGGGATCGCGCCCGACTCGAACCACCGCGCGCCGAACGCGCCGGACTCTCCCTGGTTTTTCCTCGCGAGCGCGATCGCCTCCTCCACGCGCCGCGCCGCCTCCGCCCACACTCCGCCCGGCTGCGCCGTGTGGTCGCGCCCGTACGCCCCGACGAGTGCGGCGATGCCGGCAAGCTCGTGCGTGCCCGCGCACGACCCCCATCCAAGCCGCCTCTTCAGCGCCGCCGCAAGCACCTTCTCCACGTCGAGCCGCCTTCCCTTCGCGTCCTTCCACGGCGTGTACAGGTCCGCGTACTCCGCCATCGCCCGGAGCGTCCACCCCAGTTCGTTTCCCCCGGCGCCGCGCACCACGGCGCGCTCCGCGCTTAATTCCTCGATGTCGAGTTCCCACATCGCCCTGTGTGTGAACGCGTCCAGCGTGTACATTGTCCCGAACGAAGAGACGAATCCACTGTTTTTCGGTACGCCGGCGGCGGCGAGCGTGCCGATCACGTAGTCGCGGTGCGGCTGAACGGGGGCGTCGCCGAGGCGCTCCACGAAGAAGGGACCCGCATCGTCCTCGGCGGTTATGGCAAGCTTGCCCCCGGTGCAGCAGATGGTGGCGAGCGCGTCGTATTTCTCGTATATCTCGCTGTCGTAAATCTCCATACGCGGTCCCTTCATGTAAAACCCGGCGATTATGTCGGCGGGCGAATCCTCGGCGGTTATGGGGGTATTGAGGGCAAGCCGCACCGCCTGTTTTACGGTCCCGTCGTCCCCCTTTCCGCCGCACCCGGCGGCAACGGAGGCGAGGAGTAAAACGCACAGGCTGCGGCGCAGGCTCTTCATCGCCCCTCCGGATCGCATTTCATCACACTATCATAAACGTTTTTGCCGGGCGGCGCAAAAACCAAACGCGATTCAGAGACGATTTTTCAAATGGACTGAAGGGCGCCCGCGGAGGGGCGTCAGAAATGGAATTCGAGCGAAACCAGGTGGGTGCGCCCGCCGGTCTCCTTTTTTTCCTCAGGAGGCGACGGGGGCGCGGGCGGCGGCGCGGCGGGCGGCGCTTCCGCTTCGCGCTCGACCTGCGGCACCAACTGGCTTACCGCGTACGAGAGGGTTTTACCCCGCCCCAGCTTCAGCCTCACGCCGAGCGACAGGGCGTGCAGCTTAGACCCCCTGAACCTGTAGTTTCTGACCACGAGGCTCTTGGTGCACTGACCGAGGATTTTGTCGCATCCGTCGAAATACAAATCCGCGTCGAAGGGCATCAGCATGTATGCCGCGGCGAACCCCCACCTGCCGCCCTCCCTCACGTAGTGAGCGTCGTACCGCGTGAAATTGAGGCTTCCGTAGTGGTGGTAATTGTAGTAGTTCCCGTAAAGCCCGGACAGCGTGTTAAGCGCTTCCACGATGCCGGCGCCGGAGAAGCTGCCGTTGTATTTTTCGATTTCGAGCGTCAGTGTCGAGCGTTTCGAGACGGCGCGAACGAACCCCGCGCCGTAGGATTTGAAGGCGTTTCTGAGACGGTTCTGGAAGAGGGGCGGGTCGGCTGGACTCGACACGTGGTAGCGCGTGTCGTCGTAACCCGTCCCGCCGCCCCGCCGGTAGTAAACGGCGGCTTTCCTGAGTTTCGCGCCCGTGACGGCGGCGGCGACCTCGTACGAGCTTCCCGTGTCCTCGGCGGGGAAACTGTACACGTCCGCGGCGTCCTCGATGGTCGCGGCGGCGGGCGCCCTGAAATGGTTCGCCTGGTACGAGACGACGTATTTCTCGGCGAGCGCAACGCCGACCGCCCAGCCCTGGCGCTCTTCCTTAAGCGAGAGGCTCAACCGCGCGCCGGGTCCGAGGAGGTTCAGCTTATCTGTCATTTCCCTCGAGACGCCGCCCCCGCTGATCGAAGAGGCGTTCCTGTACGCGCCGAACCTGAAGTCTCCGAGCCTGCGGGCGATGGAAACGGCGCTTCCCGCCGAGTCGAAACCGAGGTCCGTCGCCTCCACCCCCTGCGACGAGTGAAAGTCAATCTTCGAGTCCGAGCGGTCGAACCCGAGGGCTGCCCTGTTCTTTTCGTTTCCGTCCGTGAACAGCAGCGCGAACGCCTTTCTTCCGCGCGCGTTCACGTTCGCGCGCAGGACGCCGTCCTTCTCGAGCCTGTAAACGTCCTCGGAGACTGCGGAAAAGCGGACGATTTTCTCCTTCGCATCGAGGAGGGAGAGGGGTCTTGAGAGGTCGAACGGGTTTTCGGAGCGGTTCATAAACCCCGGATGGAAGAGCTGGAAGTTCCTTATCGCGACGGTGGAGATGATCCCCGCGTCCGCGCGCGCCGCCGCGATGAGAACGATGGCGGCGAGCGATGTCAGGTATGCGCGCTTTTTCATCACCGTCAATCTTCCGGACCCGGTCCGCGTTTCCGTGTCGGCGATTATTTTACTTCACAGCCGGCGGCAGACCCGCCGGGAGCGGAAAAAAAACGGGGGCGGCTCGATTGCCGTCCCCCCGTTGTCATCCTTTATCGCCCTCGCGGTGTGCCGCCGGGGCGTCAGGGCGTGAGCGTGATGGTCGTCCAGATGTCTCTCGAATCCTCCAGCGTCAGGGTGACGGTCTGGTATCCCGGCACGCTGACGGTCGCCTGTGTTCCGACGAGAAAGTTCATGGTGACCTGATCGGCTGAGGTCGGCGCCGTCCCCTCAAAGAGGTTATAGAAGCCGAGCGTGTTCTGGGAGGTGGACGACTTGTTGTAGATGCAGTATTTCTGCGTGAGGGTTTTCGCGCCTATCGTGATTGTCGCGCTCGTGATGGAGGCGCAGGAGATAGGCGCGCCGGTGGAATCGTAAAGTTCGAGGTAGATGGAAACGTCGGCGGTGGACTCGTCGAACCACGACGTCTGGACGCCGCCGGGGAAGATGCCGTTGAAAGTGGAGTCGGGGAACACCGGATTGCCGCCGCTGGTCTCGATCATGTCCGTCGCCGTCATTATATTCGGCGTGAGGCTGCGGAGGTCGGACACAGCCGGCTCGAAAAGCCCCGAGAGCTTCATGCTGATCGTCCGGGCGGGAGCGCGAGTCAAGAGAGTGCAGCCTATTGTGTCTGAAACGTTGTAGGCGGGGTCCCATATATCGCTTGACCAGAAGTAGTACCCGCCGCTGGATTTGTAGCATTCCGCCATTTCGGGCACAGAGATGCTCGTTGCCGTTCCGCCGAAGGAAGCCGCGAATTCGTTGAGGTAATGCTTGTACTGTGTGGCGTCGGCGAGGTATGTCGAGGCGATGGTTGCGCCGCCGGCGGCTGGTGTCGCCTCGGCGAGTATGGCGACTACGGCGTCGTACAACATGCTCAGTCCCGTGGATATGTCTGATTTCGCGCTGGAGAGGTACGTGGCGCCGTTGGTTCTGAGCGTGCCGGCGGTCGCGTTCGGGAACTGTTCGCTCGCCGAGATTTTCCCGTCGCCGTTCGCGTCGGTCGCGATCCAGCCCTTGAATCCGGACACGTCGTAGGCGAGGGCGTAATAAGCCCAGCCGCGTTCGAGGTACGCGGAGCCGAGGAGGAGTTTCACGTCGGTCGCGTCAATATAGTTATAGCCGAGCGAGGAGTCCGAGACGTCCTTAAGGTAGGAGAACGTCCAGGTCGGGTTCGCGCCGGCGTACGTGTTGACCTTGACCAGCGCCGAGACGATCCCGCTTATAACGTTCAGCGAGGTCGTCTCCAGTTCGGTCTGGTACTCGTTGTAGGGCGGGTCGTCGCTGGAGAATTTCCGAGTCACCCTGGGGAGGGCGTTGAAAATTGTCCCCGTGAGCGGAGCGATGGCGCCGCCGAGTGTGCGGTTCAGCGTCCTGTATGCGACGTTGTAGGGGAATATCGTCCCGGAGGTGAACGCGACCTGCGACTCATAGCGTTCGTATTCGGCGCCGATGTCTATTATCGCCTTCAGGAGGTTCGCGTCAGGGCTGTTTGGGTCCGCGGCGAGCGCCTGGGAGACCTCGCTCTGAGCGGCTGCGAAGTCTGCCGAGGTCACGGAAGTCTTGAACAGGTAGTTCTTCGCGGCGTCGGCGTGTGTCTTCGCGGTGAGCGAGGCGCCGGGGGACGCCGAGACGGTTATGGAATCGGTGAAGAGTCCTGAGTAACCGTAGTTGAGGGAGAGCGTCGCGGTGGCGGTCGTGGTGGTGCCTGTCGCCGTGAGCACGCCGTCCGCGCTGATCGAACCGACGGCGGAGGAACTGAGCGTCCATGTCACGGTGCCGGTGGCGGTGACCGGGGGCAGCGTGTTGCAGTTGAGGTCGTACACGAGCACGTCGAAGTCGGTGCTTGAGAGGCTTTCGACGCCCACGGCGTTAGGCGCCACCTGTCCGCCGAGCGCGATCCTGACGCAGTTGAGGTCCTTGGCGGACCATGTACCGGTGATGGTGGAGGTCGCCCCGGAGGGTGTCAGCGAGAAATCGCCGCTCGCGCCGGTGGACGACACGGCGCCGGTCACGCTGCCGGTGTACGAGTAGCACGTATCGGTGCCGCTCATGCTTCCGGATATCGTGCTCGTGGAAGTGTCGAAGGTACCGCTGCCGGAGAGCGACAGTTCGCCGCAGGAGCGCGTGTTCGTGGTCCCGGCGAAGAAGGAGAAGTACGTCTCGGTCGCGCCGCCGGCGGAGGCATAGGCGTATATGTCAATCATGACGTATCCGCTGTCCGTGCCGGAGCTGAACGAACCCTGCATCACCCTCAAGGCGCTCGAGGAGAGCGTTCTGGCGGCGCTTTTCGGGACGCAGAGCTTGCCCCCGCTTTTGGGTTCAAGCTCGATCACGCCCGAGCCTGCGCTTCCGCCGCCGCCGCCGCACCCCGCGGCGGTCAGCGCGGCAAGCCCCATCGCCATCAGCATCGCGTAAGAATTTTTTCTCATCTCAGGATCACCCCGCAGTTTCTTTTTCGCCGGTCATGTTTCCAGAGCGTTCCGCTCCCCGTTGAGGGGCGGCGGAATCGCGTCTTGTCGTCAATTTTAGGCAGTCCACGGCGTCATCTCGGCTGGCAGCACTCCTGAAACGTCGGCGTTTCGATGACGTTGATGTTTATCTGCTGTTCGAGCACGTCCGTCGAGGTCTGCGCAGTCACGTCCTGTGCCGTGACCGCCTCTCCGGCTGCCGTCGGCGCCGCTTCCGCCGGCGCCGCCTCTTCCTCCGCCGGCGCGGCTTCTTCCGCGGCGGCAGCCTCTTCCTCAGCGGCTTCTTCCGCTTCGGCGGGTTCCTCGGTCACAGCGGCTTCGACCCCGGAGACCTCCTCGGCTTCGCCCTGCAGTTCCTCCATTATCTCCACCGGCACGGGTTCCGGCTCGGTGGGCGGCAAACCGGTCTCGATGACGGTCTGGAGCGAATCGGTGAGAATGATCTCCACGCCCGCCGCGGAGACGGAGACCTCGCCCGACACGACCGCGACCGCCGTGGTCTGGTCCGGCGCCACTTCGACGGCGAAGTCGGTGCCCCTGACGCCCGCGATGGCGGTAGGCGTGGTGATCGCGAACGTCGAGTCCGGGCTGACCAGCTTCTTCGCCCTCGCGAATATCTTCCCCCGGTCGAGTTTCAGGTCCGAGACCTCGATACCCGCGCCCGGGTCTGCGCTGAGCGCGTTCACCGTGAAGGTCGTGAGCTGGCGCAGCTTCACGACGTTTCCGTCCGCCCACTTAAGGAACGCCGACGAGTCCTCCATGCACCTGACCGAGGCGCCTGCGCCGACCTTCTGCCCTTCCGCCGCCGGCGTCCAGTCTGCGCCCGCAAGCTTCACCATGACCGTGCCCTTGAGTTCGACCAGCGTGGCTTTGATCTCCGCCGACTCCGCTCCCGCGGTCAGTACCAGCGCCGCGGCGGCGATGGTGAGCGCCGTGCGTGTTATCGCGTATGTTACTCTCATTTTCCAGTCCTCCTCGAATCAATAATAGTACATCATGCTCAAACGAAAGACGTTGTCGTCGTCGGGCGTGAAGGGGACTCCCCCGACGAGGTAAGAGTACTCCTTGCCGAGAAAAAGGTAATCCAGCATCAGCGTCATCTGCTTGTTGTAAGTATAGTTGTACGCGATGTTGTACTGGTTGTATATCTGGTGGTCAATGTCGAAGCTGTAGCCGTAAGTGTAGGCGAGCGTGAGCGTCGAGCGGTCGGACGTGGGGAACGTGTACGACAGTCTCTCGGTGATCGTCTGCCCCTCGTCCCAGTCGGTCTGCGTCGTGTAGGTTGAGACGAGCCGCCACTCGGAGTTGTTTTTGTACTGATGGAGGAGGTCGTTCACGGCGAGGAGGAACCTGTCCTGGTCCCTTGCGATGCGGTTGTCGTCGCTGAAGAAGTAGCTCGCGCTGAAGCTGTAGCTCTTGAAGAGCCTGACGTAGTTCGCGCCCAGTATGTTCGCGTCGTAGTCGTTGTTGTCAACGTCGTAGCGGTAAAGATAGAAGAAGTTGCCCATTGTCCTGGGTCTGATTTCCTTCGTGAAAGAGAGCATGTGGTAGATGAAGTCGTCGTCCGTTCCGCCCGCGGTGCTGGTCTCGTCGGAGTGTGTCTCGAACCGAAGCAGCGAGCTGACCATCCAGTCGGAGTCCTGCGCCGTGGAGAACGCCGGAAGGATCGCCCAGGCGCAGATGGAAAAGAGTAGAAGGCGCGCAGTTTTTATCATCATTCCCCCCTCAGTAACGATATTTCCGCCCGGATTTCTTCCTTATCCAGAACAATCCGGTTCAGCATAAACAAGCATTTTCCCCCATTCGGCTGTAAATGTCAAGAGGTTTTTTCGTAATGGGTCCGCGACATAAAAGTGGGGTTGCAATTTTTTTTGAGGCATGGTATTGTAGATATATATCCACAATGAGAGGAGGAGCCATGAAAGCGATTCAGGAACTCGAAGCGAAAAGAGAGGAGGTTCT